>CAZXTJ010000422.1:0-7296 GCA_964643655.1 uncultured bacterium | reverse complement strand
GATGTGGACAGGCCTGGGCGCCCCACAAACCACAATTTACACACCCCATTATTATGGGATCAGAGAACCCTACAAAAGTTATGGTTTTTCATCGAGTAAATACAGCGAAGAAGCTGCATTCTGGCATTTCAGGGCTCTAACTACCTTGGTGACTCCTTATTATGACAGGCTCATAGGAGAAGTGCTTCCACAGTGGAGAAAATTCGAGGAAGAACAATTCAAGGCAGTGGAAGCCTTTGAAAAATTCTATTTGCTCAAACGAAAGCAGAACAAAGATCTAGCAACTGAATTACTCACTGAGTTCTGCAAGACACAGGCTCGCGAAGCACTGCTCAAAGCTCGGGCCAAAAGAGAAGAGCTAGAAACCCTCATTGCCAAAGAGAGTTACAACTGGCGTTATTAAAACTTGCGACGACGTCTTTTCATTCGTGGCCAATTTTTCGTGTCTGTTTTGATGTATTTACGAGGCGTTGGTATGGAAGCCGAACTCGGTGGAAAATCAGCTCTCAGCTGAGAAATGGGAATGCCTACGATTACCTCATAAAGACTGGGACTGGGACGTCCTTCCTGAATTATCTGAGCACCTCTGAGAGAACCTTTTATTCTAGTCTTGCGAATGGTACGGCCATCTCGTTTTTCCAGAATGTCTTCCACAGTTGCGTCTGTAGTTACATTCAGCAGTTTCAATTTTCTCAGCAAAGAAACCTCTGCTTTGGCTCGAGCTTTTTCCCGTGCAAAAAAGATTGCTCGTTCGTGATTGGGATTGCTTATCCTAACCAATGAACGGGCAGAGATAACTTTCTTTTTGGTCAAGGCCGAAGAAAGTGTTGGCAAAAGAGTAAGTAGCAATAGAACCATTATTAGTTGACTAGCTTTATTCATGAAAACGACTTCACTTCCTGTCTATTTCTGCAGACCATTGATGTAATCACGATAGCTCTTTAGTCTCTTAGAGCTTACACCACGTTTTTCTGCCTGCCAAAGAGCGGCGATTGCTTCCTTTACATTAGGCGCGCATGCCTGGGCTACTGCTAGCTTCAAGAACAAACCAGCTGCACGTTCCTTTTGTGCTCTATCAATGACGCGCTCAATGAGGTTTATCAATTCTGCAGCCTCTTCATTGACCTCTTTGTCACCAACACCCTCTTGGGCTTTATCAACACGGCGCATCAGAGCATAGAATCTTTTACTGGCTCTCTCTTCCACCAACTGCAGGAAATAGTCTTTGTCACGAGGTTTTTGGGTTGGTTTCGTTGAAGCCAAATACTCTTCTGCCTCTTCTGCAAGAGCAGACTCGTGCTTGATGAGAATGTAAGCTGCTTGAGGGCGCAGGCTAGTCTCGTTGTTTTCGTCCTCCTCAAAGATGGCTTTGGCCAATGGCATCAAACCACCTTCAGCACCAGCAGGGCAGTGTTTTAGTAGGCTTGCTGCCAATCGTGCCTTTGGTAAACCACGAGCCTTTTCCAAACGTTTTTTGCGGCTATGGCAAGCTTTACAGAAAAGCAGCAGCCCTTCTAGATGTTTGATGTAAGCCTTTGGTCCTCCCCGACGATATCCGGTTCGACCAATAATGGTTCCATCAGGTGCTATGACCAACACTGTTGGATAACCACGTACTCCATATTGCTCAGCGTTTTTTTTGTTTTTGGCGGCTTGCTCGGCTGATACTGTATGCTTGCGCTCTTTACGAGGGAAATCGAGCAAACAGGCTACAACATTTTCCTTGGCCCATTGGATAAACTCAGCATGAGCGAATACTTGCTCGTCCAAACGTTGGCACCAAATGCACCAATCAGATCCCGAAAAATCAACGAGTACAGGCTTGTCTTCTTCTCTCGCTTTGGTTAGTGCCTCATCCAAATCGAGAATCCAGTTCATTTCAGAAGCTAATGAATAGCCTGTGAATAGGAGAGCAAAAATCATCAACAAACAACTATTTTTCATCCTTTTATGCCTCATCCCTTTGCTTATTGGCCAGAATGGCCACTTCTCAGAACATTGTCCAAAGAATACACTTTTTTCTTGCTGGCCGCTTGCACAGCCAACTGTTCCAATGTTTTACGCTGTTCAGGCCATGGAGCAAAGAGTGTGGCCAGTTTTTTAGCCCACACCCTATCTGTGATTGCAGCTTTTTGGGCAGCCTCAAAAGCTTGTTGCCCACCTTCGCCGTTTTTTATGAGATAAGTGGCCAAATAATAGTTAGCCCAACGATGATTGGGATTTATCTGCAAAGCACCCAACAAAGCTGATATTGCCTCTTCCAAATCACCAATCTGCTCATGATAGATGGCTAACAAGACAACGGTATCTGCTGAGGTTGGATTGGCCTCTGCCACTGCCTTTACCAAAGGAGCAGCTTCATTGAGCAGCCCCAGATGAAGAGTTACGTAAGCCACTAAATAGCCATAGCGAGCATCAGAGTTTCGATACATGGCTGCAAGCTCCAAATACCCTAGAGCTTCCTGCAACTTGTCAATATCAGTCTGTGTCAATCTCTCCTCATCAATTGCTGGCTGCAAATGTCTACAAATAGTGAGTGCCTTATTTACATAAGCACGTGCCTTTTTAGCTGACAGGCGCCTACATTGCTCGAGTAGAGAGAAGCGCTCCTGTAGAGCACTGCGTTGTGTAGGTGCCAAATCAGTCAATCTCTCCAGTTGACGCCATTCCTTTTCGGCACCTGCTAAATCACCCAATCGCAGTTTAGTCGTTCCCTCTGTGAACCGTGCAAATGGTGATAAATAAAACTTGGTGTAATAGTGGTATGCAGCTGAAAATGTCGCCACAACTATAACAAGAACTAATAGACGTCCAACTTTCAGTCTCACGACTGCTCACTCCATCATTTAAAACTGTTTTTTTTGCCAATTTCATTTTGCATCTAAAAGGGTCTGAAAGGCATTACATTCACAAAGAGCTGAGTAGAATGGGTTGTTACCGTTTTCTTCACCCTTGTCGTATTTTCTTAGTAGCTTCTTCAAGCTCGCTAACCTATTCAAGACGCCACCATTGTTTTTTAAATCCTTTTGCTGTTCAACATGCCGTCTTATCAACCTCATTGAACGCGTTAACATTAGTAAATCGTAAAGAATGACTTTGCTGTCAGTCGGGCTAGCACCTAAATAAGGCTTGAATAGTTCGTCATAGAGAACAAAGGCATCTTGCAGAGACTTTTTGTCAGTGCCTTTTGTGAATGCTAGAACGTTCAAATGGAGATACTTCGATATGATTTCGTTGTCATGTTTGTCTAGCAGAACGAGCAAAGGGGCAAGATACTCCATCATAAAATCGTAACCTTTTGTTTTGTAGATCCTGATGCAAGAATCAACTAGATAACTGAGCTCATAATCTATCTGCCTAGATTTGTCTCTTTTAGCTTCCACTAAGTCGCCAAAGAAAATTAAAAACCTTTTTGAGATTACTTCTTCATTAGCAGCACCTTGCCAGAAATCCTGCAATATTCTGGTGTTTTCATCATCGTGCCACATCTTCAACAGGCACTCCATGAGCCTGTGTGCTTTAATTCTGTCACGAAAGCCCTCTTCCTCCGTGGAAGACAGTCCATGCATTGCCAGAACTGTGTATTCCCACCAGAAGCCTCGAATTTGATGATAAGCTCTTCGGACTTTGTCCAGCTCGATTTCACGCTTTTTTTCGCCAAAAGATGCAGCAAACAAAACTTGCCTTCTGAGCTCTTCGACCCTCTTCTTTTGCCTACCAACACCCCTTGGGATTGGCTCAATCTGTTCACGAAGCTGCCGAAGATATTGGAGGGCCTCCTCTTTACTCTTTGGTCTGCATTGGTCCCAAACTCTGACCTCTACTCTATTTATAAGTGGAAAGAGGATTGAGCCAAAGGAATGTCCGAGTTTTTCATGTCTACGGGCTCTAAACAAGGCCAAAGCATATTTCGACCAGAAGGAAGAGAGTTTCCCATTCTCCAAGCCACAATCGTAAGAGAGCAGCAAAGCTTCCAAGATGGCAGCATATGTTCTTGCCCAAAGAGATTCTCTCTCTTTTTTGCCAATGACGAATAGAAGATGAAATCCGTCCTTTGCCAATGGCAGGACTCTAGCAAAACCTCTCTCGCCTTTGGATTTATCCAATGACAATGAAGTTATCCTTGAGGTCAGATAAGCAGCCATAGCCAAATGGTCAGCTTTTACTTTATCTCGATGTACTAGGCAATATCGAAGGTATTTCCGTAATGCTTTTTCTAATCGTTCACCTCTCAGAGAATTGTTGCTCTTGTCTCTTCCTGCAAGAGCATCCTCGGCTACTACGTACAAGACCGACTTCGTACCCAACTTGCGACCGACGCGCCGAAGCCACTCTTTTCCATCTTTGTTTTTCTCACTTTTTTGAGTAAAGACTTGAAGCAATCTCTGTAGAGTTTTTGCTGAGACAAGTTTGTTTTTCACACCAAGAATTGGGTCAAGCTCGGCATTTTCCAAACTTGCTCGCCCATTAAGAGCCACTCCTTCAGTTGGCCTCAACCTAAACCAACTTGCAACAACAAAAAGTAGAAATATCAGTAAAAAGACCAGCCCCATCCATCGTGATTTTTGCAGTTTAGGCAACTCAGTAGTTAGAGCTGCAGGTTCAAGCAGCAATGTCTCATTCTGAACTCCATCATCAGTAAAGACTTGTACTAGCTCACTAGCCCTTGGTCTATTCTCAGGATTCCTTGCTAAGGCCTTGGCTAGCCACTGAGCCGCAATGAGCTCTATACCACAAGCATTGAGCAAGGCAGGAGTAACAATGGCTTTGAGCTGAGCTTTGATGAGTCTTGGACCATGGTGTTTTTGTGCTTGTTCTGCACTTTTGAAAAAAGGCAAAAAACCAATCGTTGCCTCAGCGATGACGAGAGCCACACTATAAATGTCAGCCGCTTGATCTGTATCTGATCTATCACTCGAAAGACGTTCAGGAGCCAGGTATCCGGGAGTGCCTACACAGACGCCCTCCTCTGTCTTAGCTTGTCTCTGTGGGAACACAGCCAGGCCAAAATCAGCCAACCGCCACCGATTTTCTCTGTCGAGAAGAATGTTCTCTGGCTTGATATCACGATGAACTACGCCAGCCCTGTGGACAACCTCTAGTGCTGACAACAAGTCTTTGGCAAGTCCATTACGAACTTCACTCCATGGAAGTTTGCCTTGCTCTGCGAGAATGTCACGCAAAGTAGTGCCCTCAACGTACTCAAAAACTACATAGGGGCCATACTTCTCATCGAGACCTGCGTCATAGACGTTGACAATATTTGGGTGAATTACTCTAGCGGCCGCACTTGCCTCGTCTGCCAAGCGCAATCTGAGATTGTTTTTTTCATTTTCAGATAACTGTTCATTGAGGTTTATGAGCTTGATAGCAACAGCTCTGCCGAGGGACTTCTGCAAGCCGAGATAGACTGCACCCATTGCTCCTTGCCCAATGAGTTTCTGTAACTCATAGGTGTCATCAGCAATGGTTGTTGGCAATCTATCCATTAACCGAGCCTTTGCACTCGCTGGAGCTTTGTCCCATATCATTCATTGTTAAACACTACACGAGAAGATGCATTTACACCAACAATGAGCTGTCATTTAGGCTGAAGGAGTGTTTTGCAGCAAATGAACATCGCGCTGCGGATAGGGGAATGAACAACCTGCTGCTTCCACACCTTCTTTTAGCGCTTTTGTTAATGCAAAACGCAAAGGCCAATAATCTTCTGTCTTGCACCAAGGTCTGACGACCAGATTGACTGAAGAGTCAGCAAGCTCACAGACTGCAATCGTGGTTTCAGGTTCTGATAACACCCTATCATCTGCATTGAGAATGTCTTTTACCGCAGCTATGGCTTTGTCGATGTCGTCATCATAAGAGATTCCAACGACAAGGTCGACTCGCCTGTTCTCGTTGGCTGAGTAATTCTTGATGGTGTGCCCGTAAACAGAAGAGTTGGGAATAATAATGAGAACGTTATCTGGAGTCGTTAGTTTTGTAGAAAAAATGCCAACTTCTTTAACCACACCAGTGACACCTGACAAATCGACGAAATCCCCAATTTTAAAGGGACGAAAAATCATCAACATCACTCCTGCAGAGAAGTTGGAAAGTGTACCCTGCAAGGCCAAACCAACGGCAAATCCTGCAGCACCCAAAACAGCCACAATTGACGTTGTCTGCACACCAAAGAGCCCAAGAGCTGCAATACATACAAAGGTCAAAGTTGCGTAATAGGCAATGCTTGAGACGAAAGGAATCACCGTTGCATCGAGTTTGGCTGTCTCCAAAATCCGTGTGACATATCTTTTGACTATTTTGGCCACAGTCAGACCGACCAACAGTAATAAAAGTGCCCCAAGAACTCTTAGACCCCACGAAGATAGGGTTTTGAGCAATATACTAGACAACTCGCTGACATTGATTTTGCTGAAATCCATGAAGTGCTCCTTTGTATAATGACAGAACTCAAGTGAGTCGTAGATTATACAAAGAAATTACAGCTAGATTTCTTAATCTTTCGCATCTTTTGTCAGCAAAGTTGGCAACTGGTCATGGTGAACGAAGAGAATTGCACCACACAAGTAAGTTGCCGTAGCTCATTGAATCTTTATGACAGAGCGTCGGACTGCAAATCCATCATGGTCAACATAGGTCCCCCAATGTTCCTCATGTGGATCGCGATAGACTGTGTCTGTGTGACCGTTGATGACAAACCCATATGCATAGCTCGTTGTGCCAGGTGTGAACCTAGTGGACCAAACATTGTCATTGGCTCGCAAGTCACCATTGGTGCCGTCATCATAGAGTTGGCGCATGCCCTGGTCTGGACGGAAGCGTGTTTCTTGACCAACTATCTGTACATTGCTCACTGGTCCAAAGGGCCAATCGTTTTCCACAAAGATTATCAATGCTTCACCAGTCGTTTTCAGAGTAAGAGTTGGCGGTTCGATGTCTGTAACTATGACAGTGCCAGAAACACTAGTCGTGCCGACGATAGAGTTTACGGAATATGTCTTGCCAAACTCTTGTACGGAGACTGCACCATAAACGGCGTCATGTCTTTCAGAACGAGCCACGATGTAGGTATCTTGTGTACGATGGGTGACGATGGAGGTCTCACCAAGTTCATTGGCAAAAGCCCAGTCATTGACGACCATCCTTTCGCCAGTTCCGGCGATGGTTGTCCGAATACCAACGGGCGTATCTTCCTCAGGCTGCTCATAGGTCACTTTGACCACTGAAGTTTCAGGAGCGAGAGAGAACTCCTGGATAGAACAGCCAGCTCCAAGCAAAGCAAAGGTACAGATG
>CAZXTJ010000421.1:0-7301 GCA_964643655.1 uncultured bacterium | reverse complement strand
GACTATACTCTACCCCACTATGAAACATTCCATATTAGTTATAGAGCCTGAAGGTGATGAATCCCCCGACCTCTTTGCGTTGTTAGAAGCCGAGGGATACCAAGCTGTACCTGCTGCCACGATTAAACAAGCACTGCGACAGTTGAAAGAACGACAGTGGTGTATGATCATGATTGCTCTAGCACTACCGCCACTCGAGCGAGCAGAATTGCTAGGAGCCATTCACGCCATGCCTTATCCCTGTACGATTTCTTTCATTGGCTCGCCCAACTCTGAAGACGGTTTACGGGTTGCAAAGTCATCTGACTGCCAAGTCTTCGGCAAACCTTTCGACAACAATCGATTAGGATTGCTACTTTGCCAGGCGTCACGCCAAATAGAAGAATATGCACTTGAAGAGTTGGCCCATAGAGACCTCGACGAGTCAGGTGAAGGTCCGCTCACAACACCGACATTAACAGGCTTGATTCCTGAAGAGGCAGACGATCTCTTCGCCCGAGTAGCTACTGAAGTCGATGCCATTTCAGGCCGATGCCATTCCGCTGTGACTGCCTTGAGTGCTTTGAAGCAACGCTATCGAGAAGTCGTTGAGGATAACGAGCGTCTGGCAAACAGACCAATGGGAAATCTCTTTGAGGTTGGTCTGGCGGCTTTTTTGATCCCCTTCCCTCAGGCTGCAATTATCACCCGTTCCAATCTTGTCATAGTTGGAGCAAGTGAGACCTTTACCACCATACTCGAAAAAGAACCAGGTGACCTTGTTGGCCAGCCAGTAAAGGAAGTTTTGTCCCCCAGCTTGGGCGCACTCGTCGTAAATGCTCGAAAAGCTTTCAACACTATCTGTGAAGTTGATGTCAGCGGACAAGGAACGGCATTGGAGTACACTGCCTGGGGTTACCCATTCGAAGCTGGTGAGAACCAATACCGTTTTGTCTCTTTGCGCCGCTGGAAAGACGAAAATGAAGAGTCATAGACTCAATCGACGTTTATAGTCTTTACGTGGACAACTTGTCGTTTTTTACTTGGATGTACGACAAAGGGTGCAATGTTCATCTCGAGTTGACCATTGTCTTTCACTTTGAAGATCCAAATCGTTCCACGAGAAATTGCCATCGCTCCTGGTGAAAAGTACTTAACACCGAGGTGATAACGCCCCTGCACTAACCGAGAATTAACGACAACCTCTGGCCCCAAGCCTTGGGCAATGTCTGCATAAAACATCAGACCACTTCTTGTAGAACGTTTTGCTGTCGAGCATTCCTCTCCTCTAGGAGTACGGATAATCAAATCCACATCGCTCGTCTCTGTGTCCCATTGCATTGAAAATCGCAAGAACGCTGGTCTACTTATGGTGATTTTGTTCCGAGCTGCAACCTGTTCAATCTCAGTGGCATCTTTGGTAGAGTTGACTTTCCATAACCAGAGATAAGAGTTCATTTCCTCCCGCAAGACCTGTCGCAAGTTTACATATCGTGACGAAAGCCTCAACTTGAGCGACTCTTCTAACACCTTCACTGCAGCTTCGTACTTTTCCTGCAAAGCCAAAGAGGCTGCCAGAGCTCGAGAGTTGTTGTGATTATCACTTCTTTCTTTTACCGCTCTTCGCAAATACTTCTCTGCTTTTTTCGTCTCTCCTAAAGCCATTAGGCACTCACCTGTCCGACACAATAGCGATGAACTAGTAGGTGCCAAATCGACTAGTGAAGTGATTGCTCGCACGGCCTGTTGTTTTTCATCCCGTTCTGAGAGAGATAAAAACAGAAACTCGTAGGGCGAAGGATTTTCAGAGTCTTGCTCAATCCACTGCCTGGTAAGTTCACGAACTGTGCCCCAATCCCTCTGCACAACAAGCTCACGTAGGTGCTTTGCGAGAAGCTTTCTTGCTTTCTCTTGCTCTCCCGCTAGTCTCCACATTGCGGTTTTGAAGAGCACTTTGTTGGCCTTTGGTGAAGTTTTGTTGGCATTCCACCAACCAGCTGCACTATTTTTAGCAACACCACACAATAGGACTATCAGGATTATGCATTTACGCATTTCAAAACCTCCTCAATGTTTCCAATGAAGCAGAACAAAGACCAACATCTGTTCCAATCCACAAATTTTGCCCGTCACTTGTGATTGCCCAAATTGTTGATGAAGGTAAACCATCCTCGAGGCCAAACTCAGAGAATTCGCTTCCGTCCCAGCGAATAAGGCCCTTTTGGGTACCAATCCATAGTTCGTCTTCAGTGACGACGAGACAATTGACTCCTCGGTTTTTGAGATAATGCTGCCAATTACTTTTCTTCAAGTAGTCATTTGGATGAAGTGAGCGCTCTTCTTCTGTTCCCCTAAGCCTACAGAGACCACCTGCAAACGTGCCTGCCCAAATCTCACCTTGGAACTCTTCCACACAGGTGACCCATGTGTCGGTCATTCCGCTGCCAAGGGTGTATTGACGCCATTCATTGGCTAGAGCATCCCAACGATAGAGGCCATTACGATGAGTCGCGACCCAAGCTTCTTTATCGAGCAACTCCACATCGAGAACTATGTTTCCATGTAGAGTCGGTTTTGGCGCAACTGTCTTCCAGGAATTCGCACTACGCAGAAAGAAAGCAGAATATGTACCTGCCCAGGAACGCCAACCACAGGTTCCGATGGAGGATGTCCACTCCTTGGGCCAACCATCTTTGACACCAAGTTTACGAAAGTAATCGCCGCTGTATTGACAATAGACAGAACCGTCAGAGTGCCTCAGCAGTACGCCTTTGCCTCCAGAAGCAACATGACTGACCCAGTTTGAAGAGAGGTTTCCATTCTCAGCTCGATAATGAGTCCATTCACTTCCCTTCGCCAAACCAACACCATTGTCAAAGGTACCAACGACAAGAGTATTTGTCTCATTTGCGTAAGCCAGAGAGGTGATGGCGTTACCGGGAGGTTCTTCTTCGAAAGAGAACAGTTGTGACGCTGATTTGCCGTGAAGCAACAAACCCTGCACGAGAGTACCGAGATATAGCTTGTCCTCAAAAACAGTGAGAGCTGTGACAAACTTTGTTGATTTTCTGATGGTCCGAAGTCTTCGATTTCGTAGCTTTAATACTCCGTCACCTGCTGTGGCAATATAGATTATTCCTTTTTCGTCTTTAGCGATGTCATTGACATGGCAGGCCCTTGTTTTTCCTCTACCCAAACGAATCCATTGTTTTTGCAGATTTTCAAAGAGACCATCTGGAGTACCGGCAAACAAGCGTCCGCCCAAGGTCTTTAAGACCGTTATGGTTTGATGAAGCAGCTCGTCTGAGAGTTTCTCTTCTTCAAAGACACCATTGTTGTAGATCCACATTCCTTGCACAGTGGCAGCTCTCAGTTTGCCATCGTCTTCGACAAGAGAATGCACTGGTGATTGGCTGGGTAGTTTTGCAAAGTCTTTAGTAATTCCTCTATACCACTTCACTATTCGACCTGCTAAAGAACCGAGGAGGAGGCAGCGATTCTTGACGATGACTGAGGTGACGGGTTTGTCCCACAACTTGGACAATACACTCTCATCCCAATGATAGAGTCCATAATCAGTAGCGATGTATGCACCTGTTGCTCCGTCGCTTATTATTTGCCTGATTGGTATGCCAGCCAGAAGGAGTCTTTTCCCTTCATCGTTTACTATCAGGAGACCACCTGTTGTACCAACCAGCATGTCCGACATAGCAGCTGCTACTGCTGATACTGTCCGAGTAGAGGGATGTACACGAAAAACAGCTTTGTTACATTGAGCCAAGGATGGGTGTAGTAAGAGAACAGTTAACAAGATGAAAGTTTGTGCGTATCTCATCGTAGTTCGACCTCCATTTCGAGGACCATTCGATTATGAGCATTGTCGAAGATGACTACGGGTACCATCACTGAGGCACCGTAGGCGTCTGAAAGTTTGAACTGCGTTTTCCACCGTCGTCCGTCACGTGAGCGAATGAAGGACTGTGTCTTACCCGTAGGCAGCAAAGCTTCCGCTCGCGTTACGTCTTTGCTCGCCAGTAGGGACATGTTTACGAGCCAACCATCTTTCGTTCGCCAGACCTTTGTTTTTCCAGCCCCTGAAGGCGCTTTCTTGTCGGCACTGAAAGAAAAGACCAGTTGCTGCTTTCGCCCATTACCTCTCGTCAATACGAGAATGACATCATAGTCTCCATGTTCCATGGCTTTGGGAATGATGAAACGAACCTGCCAAACTCCACTGCGTTGTTCTTTAACCATTGGTTTGACAAGTCCCCAAGGAAAGATGGCAACGACCCTAGTCGTGTCTGCTGGAGCGTGAAGTTTGATAATTGGATCGCGCCCAGTGGGAAAGCCTGCTTTGTTCTTGGGTTTTTTCCGAGGTGTTAGCTGTTCCTTAGTTGGAATGAACAGATCGGACGCTGCGCGTTTTTGCAGACCAATGCCACTGTCTGTAACTACCATTATGTCTGCCAGTGCATTTCGATCTATTCCGTACCTTTCATAATCCTCTTCAGATTTCAGTATTAATAGAGCAGTATGTTTACAAAGCACTCGATAGGTCGTTGATATCTTAATTTGCTCGTCTTTTAACTCGTTCCTTTTTGTATAGTCATAGGTCTCGTGCATTTGCCGCTCTAGTCTGCTGAGATATGCACGATAGGCTTCACGCTCTAAAAGAGGTGCAAAGGTAGGAACAACAGTTGGTTCAACGTCAATCTTGCCAACTACTCCTCCAGGTCCTTTCATCATCGTGTTGGGAGTTTTCTTCGAATTACGTAATTTCGTAAAAAATATAAGTTCGTCACCTGGGGCGACATCACTGAATTTGGAGGGTTCAATCCATTCTGCCTCTACGTCGGAGAATTCGTAGTCTTTACCTTCTGGACGGCGAAAGTTGGCCAGTATTTCTCGGCAACGAGTCTTCACATCAATGCCTGCCTGCAGCTCTGCCTTACGTCCGCGACAACGTTGTATTACTGCTTGCACCATCGATTCCTCATGACCACCCCAAGGAGCTATGATGTGCACTAGACTCTGTACAGGAAAGTTATTCAGAGCCTTAAGAATTTCTGCGCCACTGATCTCGCCGTCTGTGGCTACGAGATCAGAGATGATGACAAAGTTCCGTTTTCGCTCATCCTTTTTCGCACTTTTGGCCAAATGCAAAAACAGTTTGTTAATGTTTGTTGCTCCAAGAAAAGCCCTCTGTTTAAGCAACGTAGCCAAGTCTTCAGGATGTTTGTTACCTGCTCTCCATCTCATAATCCGGTGAACATCCAAATCGAAAGCAGAAACGACAATAGACGACCGCCCAATGCACTTCTCTTCTATTGCCTCAACAACTGCCATCGCAGCATTGATTCTTGCTTCGCTGCCGGCCGCTTGGGAAGCTGAAGTATCAACCAAGACATGCCATTCATCAGGCTCTCTTTCAGCAGCTGACAGAAGGCCACCTGCTTTGACGCTTGTCATCACGAAATCACCAGAAACGATTTGATGACTGCTCTGCGCATCTTCATTGGGTTCATAACGAAAAACTATATTTGTTGCAGGGCGAAACTCATTTGTCTTCATCCTTTTAGAGAAGACTACTTCTCCTTCTTGCCTAATCTTTTTTGTGACAAGGCCAAACCAGTCTGATGTAACGACTTTTTCACCTGGCAGTGTTTTGCAAACTGCAGTGAAAGAAAACTGACCAATCTTAGTTAAACCGACTAAAGGTACTTCTACCTTCCGATTGCCATCATTACCAAGTTTATTCACCGTGGAATAAGAGATGAGAAGGCGAACGGTGCTTTCTGCTCGAATAGGAAACACCTTTGCTTTGAAACGACTACCTCGTTCACTGGACAACATGGCGCCACCACCACCAGTATGATAACCAGCAGAGTATACTTGGGCGGCTTTTTTCCGCTCCACAACTTCGCCTTCAACGAGTCGTCCTTCTATCTCCCAGGCAAATCGCGACACTGTGGCCTTGGCCGGTAGAACGCAGGTAAAACGGCCTTCGACATCGTGCTCTTTGTCATTTCGAAAGTACAGGTTCATTTCTGTCATCGCCAATGGACCATGAGAAGCTACTTTCACATCTAGTTTCTCCAAGGGCATCTCTTGGCCACTTCTGTCGGCCATGGCTATTGGTGGCGCAACTACACTTGCAGAGACACTCTGAACAACAAATAGTAAAAGAAAAACAAAAGTAAGTTTGCCCATCGTTCCACCTACTTCCCACTCAAGAGATCTTTGGCTTTTTGCCGTGCCCATTTGGCTGCTTCATTGGGTTTGGTTACAAAGTCCCGAGTTGCTTTTTTCAAGACCTTTATGGCTTCGTCTAGTTCAGTAGCCTTTTCAGGCAAATACTCTTGCCGTACTACTTTTAGGGTCTTTAGTATCTTGTCCAAATATTTTTGTGCAGGTTCCTTGATTTGCACTACATTGCGCTCGCCATAACTTGGACCCAAAATCGAGTCAGCAGCTTTCTCGAAAGCAGCGCTGACCATGGCCTTTCTTCCTGCTATAAAAATTTCCGGAACAACGGAGGATATTGCTTTCTCTTTCTGGTCAACCCACTCAAAAGCAGCCCGAGCAACTACCTGGCGGCCATCATTGGCCTTTCGGTCAAAGTAGTTGAGCAAAACTGTCAACTCTTCGTCTATGCCGACACTGCCATCTACTGAAGAAAATTGAAGCAAGACACGGCATTTCATACCCTCATCCAAATCCCGCAAAGAGACGACTTTAGGGCCAGCTTCCATCTTGCTCGCATAACCGAAAGCGCTATTGTAACGAAGGCCTAATGGTGACTTGAATATGAGCTGCGCTTGGGCAGTAGAAAGGTTTCTTAGCTCCCCAAGCTCTTTCTGTAAAACATCTTCTGTCGTTGTCACATCGTGGATGGAGTGATAATTGCCACCTGATACTTCAGCGATTTTTGTCATGATGGCCTCGTTGTAATCAGTACCAACACCAAAGGTTGAGACTGCAGCATCATCATCTCTGGCCCAGGCCGCTAATTTCTTCAAGTCGCCTGTACCAACATTGGCGTCGCCGTCACCAAAAAGTAGCATTCTCTTCACTGCACCACTGAGCTGAAGAGCCTTCATCTTTTTCATACCAAGACGAACTCCATCAACCATGTTTGTCCCGCCAATAGTTTGCAAACCATTGATGGCCGCGTGAGCCTTTGTAGTGTCAATGGGTCCAGTAGGTGAATAGACATCATAAGAACTATCTGAAAAAGTGACTATTGAAAGTCTGTCTTTGGGACCAAGCATGTCGATGACCCTGTTAGAGGCCTTTTTGACCTGAGCTAACTTGTCTCCTTG
>CAZXTJ010000420.1:0-7333 GCA_964643655.1 uncultured bacterium | reverse complement strand
GGTCAAAGCACCCCAAATGGCCAAAATCCCAATACCAATGGAGAACTGCACTACAGTACAAAGAGCTGCTTTTGACCAAGGAACAGCGTAACGCAGGTGAAATCCTTTGGTGCACATATAGAAGAAGCCGAGAGCAAAACCCACTCCTACAACGACAGCACCTGCATCTCCTTCTAGCTGTTTACCAATGTAATTAAAACCCAATGCCAGTGATATGCCAATAGCTGAAATGACAAGAGGAACGACAGTAACCATTAGAAGGCACTGCAACATGCCTCCCCACTCTATTTCTACGAGCCCTTCTTCTTGCTCTGTATCTGTTGTATCTGCTGTATCTGCTGTAACATCTGTATCTTCTGTACGCTTTGCTTCTGTTTCTTTGATCTCTTCTTCACTCATTTTTATCTGCTCCGCATTTGCAATTGTTGCCACAGCTTTTCAACGACAGTGCCCGTTCCTGGCAACCAATTGGCTTCCAAGTAGAACTCTCCCTTGGGATGGTCAATTTTGTATATGTATGGTTCGTCACACTCTACAGAATTTCCTCGAGCGTCTTTAGGGGAAATGTCTATACGTGACAGCTTCAACTCCCCATAAGGCACGGAAAATGTTTCTCTTGATAAGACCCCAGCCGGATAAACAAAGACATCTTCTTTTAATATGACTTGTTGATTAATGAAACGATGGGCTACCCAGAGTATGACTTCACGCAATGTGTAAAAGAGGATAGAGCCACCTGCGAACAATCCAACGAGGGCAGCCAAAGGATTACCCTCGGCGAAAACAATTATGCCCCCACCAAAGAGCCCACATGCAGTGACTACGGCAATCCACAGATAACCGCTGTCAAAGGCTTTCACCGTTGGTTTGTATCGATAAACGATATGCTCTTCTATGACATCAGGTTCATAGTTGTCGTCATAGTCATTTGGTGATTTGACAACGAGATAAATTGCAAGAACCAAAAGAACTGGCTGCAAGAAAATGGCAGCCAAGGTGAACATTTTCACCATTGCTGCAAGGTGAAATCCAACACTTCCAGCAGCGACAAAGAGACCCGCCAAAGCGCCCAACAATGCTGCTACAAGTAGCACGGCTGTCGGTGTGACCATCAGCCCGAGCAATGTTTTGATGAACAAATCATCCACTCGAGAGTCTTCATCATCTTCGCTTTTTCCAAGCTGAACGAGAATGGCTACCAATAGACCAGCCAAAACTGCGCCATTCCAAACAATCGTCATATTAAGATCAAGGTTGCTCGACCAGTGCCAAACATAACTGGCACTTTTGGGAGCTTTTAGGATCTCATAATAATTGGAGGAAACAAAACTAACGATTATGGCAGCCAAACCAATTGATAAGAAGGCACCGATTGACGTCAAAATGTTAACCAGTGCTGTTCTAGTTGGGAAGACTAGAAGCTTGTTCCCATCCAAAAGAGACAGAGTGTGGCCTATAACAAACAAAACAAGTGCAACAGGTAACCCCCAAGACAAGATGGCAGGCAAAGCAAGTTCAGAGGCGACGATAAAATCGTAACCGCCTTCAATGCTCCTTCTTACCATCAATAGAAGGAAAACCCAAAAGATGGAAGGAAGTATGGCTCTAGCCCACTTTTTATCCTCCTCCTCTTGCAGAGCCAAATAAGACATAAGCAAAGCAGGAAACAAAGTCCACAACAATGTGGCCAACCAAGAGGGAGCTGAAACCACCCAAAAAGATTCAACGCGATAAAAAGCTCCACCAAAAGCTCCGCCTGTAATAGCCAAGGCTATAAACCACGCACGGATAGCAGGCTTCACCCTCAGCAGAAAAATTGAGAACAACATCAAAACCAAAGAGAGCCCCATAACACTGAGACCGATTTTTTTCTGGTGCTCATAACGTTCTGTTGCAAAGATGCTCTCGGCCAGGACTTGAGCGATGTCCCTACGTTTCCACCTCACGGCTTCGGCGATGGCACTTTCGCCAACTACATCTTTCTGCCACGGATCTGCTCCTTCTTTCAAGAGCTTCTCTACCTTGGACAAATCACGGTCGAAAATTGCCTTGTGAAGGCTATCGCCGCCATACAAATCTCCTGCGAAAAGTAGACTCAGTATTATCAAGTAAAAAATTGTACTTCGAATATTGAACATTGATACCTCTATTGATGTGCTCGGGAAAAATGAGGCAGCAAAGTATCACAAGTTTTTCATGTCGACAAGGACTGCCTTTCACAGTACCGTGTGCGCCACAAAAAACTTGGAGGATCAATGAAGAAACTATTGCAAATAGGAATAATCGCCATAACACTGATCACTTTTCTCTCTTCAGATTGCCTTGCTTCTATGGTGCCTTGCTGCAGTGAAACTCCTTCTAAAAAAGGGAGCCAATGTTCTTAGCGAAAACCACATGGGAATCAGCCCTATAGTTGCCGCCTCCTTGAATGGACATCTCCAAGTTGTGAAAGAACTAGTCAAAAATGGCGCAGCCGTCGATGGTGGACGTCATGGCTACCTCAATGATTTTTGGCTGAAGAAAATATTGGTCATCACTTTGGCCAAAAACTAAAAACCAGGCAGAAGAACTGCCTGGTTTTTCATCTATGTAAACAGATGTAAACAGCTTTAAATTATAGCTTGTTTCTTTTCAGGGGGCGCAGCTTCTTTGGGGGAGTCTATCAGAATGAACTCCGAAGCCTTTTTAGCTTTAATAGTTATTACACCGGGGGAGACAAGACGCATTTGTTCGAGAGAGTTCAAGCTTTTTTCATCTACAATGAGCTCTCCCGATGTTAGATATATGAACACCTTCCTGCCAAGCTCACTTGCCAACGTCACAGTCTGTCCCTTGTCCAACTGTGACCGGTAAATAGTGGCATTCGTGTGGAGAGAAACAGTACCTGGAATTCCCTGACCTGAGGCAATTGGCAGTAGATTGTTCTGCCACATATTTTCATCAAAATGTTTTTGCTCGTAAGAGGGCGAAAGGGAGTGAACTCCTGGTTCCATCCAAATCTGATAAAAATGCACTGGAACATCGTCGTGGTTGTATTCAGAGTGAGTTACTCCAGTACCTGCAGACATTCTTTGCACGTCACCAGCTTTGATAGTACCTTCCTGGCCCGTACTATCCTTGTGCGAGAGTGCTCCTGATAATACGATGGACACAATCTCCATCTCGCGATGAGGATGAGTGGGGAATCCCTTCTGGGCGAGAACAACATCGTCATTGAAGACTCTTAGAGCACCCCAGTTGAGATTGTCAGGGTCAAAATAGTCCGAAAAGGAAAACAACCAATATGTTTTCAACCAGCCAAAGTCGGTGAAATGCCGTTCGTCAGCTGAGACTACTTTTGTTTCATTGTCATCCATGATTTTACTCCTTGCTCACACCAAGAGTGCGGCAGAGGCTTCGAAGCTTTTCTTGCTCATCGATGGAAAGAGCACTCAACTCTTCCACGACCACTTTGACATGGTGAGCGAACACTCTTTTTATGAGTTCACGTCCGCTTTTAGTTAGTTCGACTACTTTTCTTCGTCTATCCTTTTTGTCTACGACTCGTTTGACTAGCTCTCTGGTTTCGAGATTGTCGATGACCATTGTCATGTTGCCACCACTGGTTAGCAACTTTTTGCATATGCTTCGCTGGTCCATAGGTCCAAGATGATATATAGCCTCTAAAGCTGCAAACTGCCTTTCTGAAAGACTGTCTTCGGCCAAGTGTCTGTGTACACGTTCAGACAGTGCACTAGTGCAGCGAAAGAGGTTGATGAGACAAGAGAGTGCTCTTTTCTCTGCTTCTGTACCACGATGATGAGTTGCCATTATCTTCCGCCTCCATTTTGTTTGACATTAAAAGATATAGAGCCGAACTTTTTAAGGTGCAAGCTCTTGGGGGTTATTTATTTCAAGGAGGAAAGGGCGTTCTTCACGTATTCGTTGTGACCTGCTCGCAAAGTGCTTTCTGTAATGTCAGCTCGTCCAAGATGAGGATAGGCTGAAGCCCATTGGCCAAAACGGAAGCGAGGTCTAAGAGATACCAACAGTTGCCAATAGGGTAAAGGAGCAAAATCTAACTTCGTCAAACTTCTATAATGCTCAGAGAACTCATCCATAGCCTCTTTACCAAAAACCCACAAAACATCGAGCTGACTGACAGCAAAATCGTAAAGCGGCGAACCGAGCTCTCCATCTTCCCAATCTGTAATGGCAACCAGAAGGCCATTGTGAAACAGCAAGTTTCCCGGCCAAAAATCGCCGTGGATGAGGCAAGAGTGAGCACTTTCTTTAAAAGGCCATGCTGCCTCGACTATGTCTCTAATCCTTTCTTCATCTATCGTTTCATCCAATTTCGCTGGCCGTGTACTCAGAAGCTTTTCCAAACGACTCTTTTGTTTGGGTAATTTATGAGCTACTTCTGAAGGTAAACTCAGCTGATGAATTTTTGCGAGCTCTTCAGCCATCTGTTTGACAAGGCCTGTTGAGTGCTCTTTTGCATAAACAGCATTGCCCTCCACATACTCCATAACGAGGTGTTCGTCAGTCAACAGACAGACTGAAGGAACGGATACTCCAACACTGTGCAAATATTCGAGAAGAAGCTTTTCTTTCTTTAAAATGGCTGATGGAAGTTTTCTGACCACATAGTTGTGCTTATTGCCATCGAGAGCTTCTACCGTGAAGGCAGTCATTTGAGCAGAAATGCCACCTTTGAGTTCCCATTGGTCAACAATGCGACAATTGGGATATACCTTTTGCAGCAATTGAAGATACATTAGCAATATTTCTCCATTAGCTCCAGAAGTTTATCCCTGTCTTTGCCTTTGGTAGTTTTAACCAAAGAGAGCGAACTCTTGCCCTCATTGTTTTCATCTTTTGGTTTTGCTCCTGCAGCCAACAAAACCTGAGCTGTGGCAACTCTGTCAACAGAAGGGCGCGCTTGGAAAACATAATGAAGAGCACTATTACCATTGTCGTCTCTAGCGTCTATCTCTATACCGACCTCTATCAAAACCTTCATCACTTTTCTATAACCAACGCGAGTAGAACAATGTAATGCCGTTCTACCTTTTTTATCGCGGCTATTGAGTTCTACTCCACCATGGATGAGCGCTTTGATGAGCTCAGGCTGTTCAGGATTACCGTGGTGTCCCGTACAATACTCGAGCCACTCTTCTTTGTTACCTTGGACGCTAGCTCCTCTGGCAAAAAGAATGGAGTTCAACTTGTCATCGATTAACCAAGGACCAGGCCCAAGTCCTTCAGCTGAGACACCGTGTTCCAATAACAAACGAACCAGTTTGGCCCTCCGTTTGTTCACAGCAATGTCCAAATAGCGTTTGCCCTTATCAGTCAAGGAAGCCCCACGTGAGAGGAGAAGTTCTACTGCTGGCAACTTTGCTCTGATGACTGCATGCTCCAAAGGATAAACTTCGCAAAAATCCTGTGCAGGATCTTCTACATTGACCAATGAAGGAGCCTCAGCCAACAATTTGGACAGACCAGCTGCGTCCCCCAACCATGCAAGGGTGAACACATCGATGAGTGCACCTCTTTCGAGCAGGTAATCGGCCAGGTCATCATTACGCTGACTGCGAGCAATGCAGTAAGGAGTGACAGCAACTCCAGTTTGGGTACAATCAGGTAAGTTGACGTCAACACCCTCGTCCAAGAGGAAATCAACAATCTCTCTTCTGTTTCTTCGCGCAGCCATATGCAACAACAATTGGGCAGGACCAGGCTCTACCAATTCAGGATGGGAGGCTACCCACTCCTTGACTTTCTTCATGCTCCCCTTTCCGGCTTCAGCAGCCGGTTTTCGATACCACGACTGACATTGCAACAAGGCTTTGTCACCAGCTAAGGAATGGGCCATGGGAACGAGAATTTCCATGATTTCTCGAGCTACTCCCTTTTGGACCTTACAATGCTGCAGCGCCTCACCAAAATGATGAAGCCATCTCTTGGCTCCTTCTTTGGTCACTAGACTTTGGTGGCGAGCACGTAAACCACGATAGGCGAAATATTCGTTATGGCCACCCATCCAACGACCAAAAAACTGTTTTTGATGGTCACGCTCAACAGACAAATCGTGTTTGAACAATGGCAAAAGAAACTCGTCCTTTTCTATGCGGTAGTAAAGAGCATCAACTATTTGGTCGACGACTATCTGGCCACCTATTCTCTCTAAGAGAGTTGAAGATGGTCGCATTCTGGGGACGAGAAAAGCCCAGCCTCCGCGATGGGCCAACGAAGTCGTAAGAGCTTCGAGGCGTTTCATGGAATTACCTCCTTCCACCATTTTACATGGGCTAGAATATAATCAACGGAACACATTAAAGGGGGTAACAATGAAATCCATCACCACTATCACAGTCCTGTTTATTTTCCTGGCTTTGGCAACTGCCGGTCATTGTCGCTTATACATGAAAGTCCAAGGAATAAGTGGCTCTTCTTTTTCTGCAGCCCATCGCAACTGTTGTGTCGTTGAAGGATTTACTCTATGGCCACGAGTACCCGTTTCCGCAGCTTTCCTCTCTGGAGCTAGCGAACATGCACAGAACCAAATGAACAACTTGGCCAAAGTAAAAAAACAATTTGATAAAGCTTCACCACTTCTTGCTCAAAAAGCTGCCAATAATGGGCACATTCCCCAACTAACAATCCACGTGACGACCAAATATGGAGGACAAGAGAGAACCGTCATCACTTATCAATTCAAATCTGTTCGTCTTACAGGCATGGCAGTCTCAGCTGCCGGTGACCAACCCATGCCTCTGGAAGAGTTGGAATTTCGCTATCAAAACGTGAAAGTTGTCTACACGCCCCTTAACGCCCACGGCAAAGCAGGTAAAGCTATATCGGCCTCTTGGTCTGCTGGCGGTGGCGGTCACCAGGAACCACACCACGAACCGCACCAGGAACCACACCACGAACCGCACCAGGAACCACACCAGGAATCGCACCACGAATCACATCACGGCGAACACCATCATGGTAAACCTGGAGCACACGAAGAAGAAAGACGTCGTGAGATGATGGAAAGAATGAGACGAGGACAAGGACGTTAGTCAACCTTCGCGCGCTGCTGGTCACTACTAACCAGACATCTTGTGCTTTTTGCCTTTTTTCAGTCGACGGATTTTGTATTTGCGACGCCCCTCTCGTTGTAAAGCCCCTTGGGCAGCCTTCTGTCGGCAGGCACGGTAGTTTCTGTCAATGGTTTCAATGGACTCCTTGGCGCCGTTTAGTTCATCAGCGCTGATCCTATCGTCCGACTCGCTGCTTCCATTGTCTTTGTACCGATGCCTAAGATCGGCATCTTCAAACTTGAGCCTCAGTTCGTGAA
>CAZXTJ010000419.1:0-7361 GCA_964643655.1 uncultured bacterium | reverse complement strand
GCAACATTGGCTCAGGTATTGGGAACAGAATTACGGGAAAGTTTTGGTGGTTAGAGAGTGCCGTCAATGATGGGCTCTACTCTTTGCAACATTTCATGAGAAGGTCGGAAGTTTGCGCATGCTTCCAATGATCGTTGTATGAGGTCCAAGGCGACATTTGGCTCTTCTGCTTCTAGTCTACCGATTGCTTCGTTGTACAAAAGACCAGGATGTTCAGGTAAATCCTGCCTCATTTGAACAAAGAGCTCACTTGCTTTTTCCATCTTCCCGCTTTTGATGTATGCATTGGCCGAGGCTAAATATTTCATCCGTACATCGCGGCCCAAAAAGGTACGAATGAGCAGCAATAAGGTGTGGGGCAAAGCAATGAGGAAGAGCGTGTTCCTCAACAGCATTCTCCAGAAGACCGAACGAGCACAGGTGGAGCATAGATGGTGACGATGATAACGCCAAGCCGACCAAAGGACATAGAAATAGAAATAGAACTCAGAGTGCCATCTCACTTGGCCATACAGATTGCAGCAGGTGCAGAGACGGTATTGCCTGCCATCTGTAACCACGCCCTCTTTACCAAAAAGTGTCTCACAATATGGACAATAAATGTAGGGAGTGGCAGGCAACTCACTAAGGTCAATGGAAGAACCACACAGAGGGCATTGAGCAGAGCGGAACGTTTCACTCTTTCCTTCATTGGCAAGAACCTCTTGGTGGCTTTGCACTTCTCTTTCAGAAATGGCCCCATCGAGAATGCGCTTCAAGTCGATAGCTTCAATATTGTAAATCTCGAGTACTATGTAGTTGCCCTCTGACAAGTAGGACTTCAGCGTTGGACCAAGAGGCTTCGCATCGGTGAAGCCAATGACGAAACGATGATCACGGAGGGCTGCCGATTTGAGCAGGGAATAAGGTACTCTGTCACCTGCAAGGGTCAAACCATCAACACTAGTTGATCCCCAACTGGCGAAATATCCTTTTGTGTGTCCACGAGCGACAAATCTGAATTTGAAGCTGCAAACTGGGGGCTGCGCTAACATGGTTCTCCCTGGCTCTTTTCCAGATATTGTACCGCACGAGCGGCCATAACGCACGTCGCTGCTATTATATTATGAGCAGAAGAAACGTAAATTTGGGGAGAGTAAAGCTTGCACTTGGTCCTTGTAATTAGTTCATTGAAACGTGGTGGCGCTGAGCGAGTAGCCACCACTTTGGCCAACGCCTGGGTTGGTCGTGGCGAGGCTGTGACCATTGTCACCTTGGACGAGGAAGAAAAGAAACCAGTCTTTCAATTGGCTTCTGATGTACGCTTGTTACACATTTCTAAAGGTCGTGGTCCCCTCGATATGCTGATGCTCATTTGGCAGTTGCGGCAGCAGCTCATCACATTGAAGCCTAGTTATGTCATCTCATTTCTTTACAAAATAAATGTGATTACATTGCTCTCTGCAATAGGACTAAAAACACCGGTTGTCGTTGCTGAACATAATTATCCAGGGAATATTTCCGTTACGGCAGCGTGGCGTTTTTGGCGTGCCTACACATATCCCTGGTCTCATCGGTTGATAACACTTACTCAAAGAGCGCTGGAATACTTTCCCAAAGAGCTGCAAAGCAATGGTTGTGTCATTGAAAATCCCTTGGCTCCTGAGTTCTTTGATTGTCAGTGGCTGGGCAGTAAGGGCGAAATTAGACAACTGGTCGCTATGGGAAGTTTGAGTAAACAAAAGGGTTTCGATTTGCTTCTACGTGCTTTTGCCAAAGTAACCACTACTCATAAAGAGTGGAAACTGACCATTTGGGGTGAAGGTGATTGTCGCTCTGAATTGGAAGAGTTGCGTGGCGAACTTGCATTGGGTGAGCAAGTAGAGCTTCCGGGAATGACTGAAGATAGTGCTGCAGTTTTTATGGCCAGCGACCTTTTTGTATCTTCATCTCGTTGGGAAGGCTTTCCTTGTACCATTCAAGAAGCCATGGCTTGTCAGTTGCCTGTTGTTGCCTTTGATTGTCCCACAGGGCCAAGGGAGCTCATAAAAGATGGCAATAATGGTTTTCTCGTTCCCAATGGTAAAGTCGATGAATTGGCCTCGACTCTGTCACGATTGATGGAAGATGAAGACACTCGTCGAACAATTGGCAGGGCCGCTTCATCTGCGAGCAAGCCTTTTGAGGTCTCCGAGATCTTGAAGAAATGGGATGACTTAGTTTTTCAAAAAAAGGAACTGAGTCAGACTTTTCACTTTTATTGGAGTGGGCAATCCTTCAGCTATGTGAATTACTTGGCCGTGAAGTCTGTTGTGAGCCTCCATGAAAATTCTAGAGTCATTGTTCATTTCGAAGAGGAACCCATCGATAATGAATATTGGCAGCGACTAACCCAATTGGAAAATGTGAATCTATGTCCCTTGAATTTCCAGGAGTTGATTGCCAAATCGGGATATGAGGGAGAAGACTTTTCGGCCTTTGAAAATGGAGCAGCAGTCAACCATCGTTCCGATTTGATTAGATATCTCTTGTTGTTGGCTTTTGGTGGTGTCTATCTAGATTTGGATACTCTCTTACTCAAGCCGATGACAGATCTGTTCGACTCAGACTTTTTCCTGGCATTCCAATATTATGGTCGTGGCACTCACTTCCTCAACGGTGCCGTATTGGGTGGAAAAGCAAGTTCTCTCAAGCTTCGCAGGATTGTCGGTGAGCTCCTAACATTGTCCAAGACAGAGCAGGATTACCCCTGGGCCATCTTTGGACCAGCATTGCTGACGAACTTGTTTTTGCCCCGTGGTTTTTTCGCCACCTTTATCCATTATCTCCTTTCTTTGTTAGAGAGATTGGGATTGGGCAACTCTTTCTTGGCTGACTGCTTGGTCAAAGTCATGGCAGCAGGTAAGGATTATGAGATTTATCCACGCAGTTATTTCTATTCCGTCACTTGTTTTTCCAATGAGTGGCCCATGCTCTTCAAAGAAGGCGAAGCACATCAAGGTGCCTACTTGCTTCATTTATGGTCCAATAACTCAAAAGATGTTACGGAAAAGATAGATGAAGTTTTTGTCCAAAACATTGATTGTCTATATAGCAGAGCTGCTCAAAAGTTCCTCTAAAGTTCTTTCATTAACTTCAAATAAGCTTCTACATATTTGTCTGCAGCCAAATGTTCTTCTGCGCTCTTTCTTGCTTCAAGGCGCATTTGCTCTCTTTGTTTAGCAGTACTATCAACCAAGCGCGAGATAGTGCGTTTTAAATCTTCAGCCGAATTTGAGGTGAAGATGTATCCATTTTCACCATCACGTATAAGTCCGTCATTGATGGCTTCACTGCTCACTATCGGGGGGCATCCACAAGCTAGGGCTTCACACAATACGTTGGCCATACCCTCATAGCGGGATGGCAAAACGAGGGCTGTTGCATTCTGTAGCAGAAAGGTGACATCTGAACTTGGACCATGCAATTTTATTGTGTCGCCCAATCCGCACAAATCGATGAGTCTTTGAGTGTCAAAATATGTTGCTGATAAAGCTGTTGGAGCACCGTTGTCGAAGTAGTTTTCTCCATAGAAGTGGATTTTGATTTTTTCTTTGGGGTGGTCGGCAAGAAAACTAGCAGCAGCTTCGACCAGGAGCTGAGGATTTTTCTGGAAGCGATATTTACCAAGAAACAAGAGGGTTATGGTTTCAGTTTCTTTCAAAGGTGCAGCTTCGAACTCTTCCAGATCGACACCGTTTTTTATGCAGGAAGATTTGCCTGCCAGCGCAGGAGCTTCCTTTATCAGCTGTTCCAAGACTATTGGGCTGTTAGTTACGACTGCATTGGCTAAACGGTGAAGGAAGAGGCGAAGTTTTCGCCAGAGGAAAAACTCGTTTGGATAGAGATTACGTTCTGAGACTATGAGTTTGAATGGGGGATTGGGCCAAGCTGCAAGTTCCGCCAAGAGGGAGGGAGTACGCAAGAATGTGATTACCACATCACTTTTGCTCTTTCGGAGGAAGCTGCGAAATCTTAACATTCGTTCTATCCATGTATTTGTTTGGATTGAACGAACTTCCACCCTGTTGTGTAGCTGGGATGCAAAATGGGAATTATCGTGGTAAGTCAGCAATGTGACTTTATGGTCGCGTTGTACCAACAGATTGGCCAACAACGATATTTGACGTTGTGCGCCACCTGGTCCCAAATGGTCTATGCAACATGTAATTTTCATCTTCAGATGGACGTTGACACTTGGTAGTCAGTAGCATGGATATGACAGAAAGAGAATAACATGGCTTCCAAGTCACCTGTCAGGCGTGTTTTGATTGCTGGTCCCAAACCTCCTCCCTGGGGTGGGGCGGCAGTATCATTCGATATTTTTTGCCGATATTGCCAGGAGAACTCCTTGGCCAATTTTCGCTGCTCCTTCTTTGACTTACGCTGGCGAAGTTCTTCTCAAGAACCTTTGGCAGCTTTTTGGGCCATCTTCAGAAACTTACTCCTATTCAGTCGCTGTTTTTTCACGGCCTTGGTGAATGATCATTTGGTTCTCTTTGGTTCTCAGCGTTTTGTCACGTGGTTTGCTGCCCCTCTCACACTACTCTTATACCCTTTTGGCGTGACTGTCAGTATTAGAGTATTTGGAGGGGGCTACGATGGTTATTTGGCTGCTTTTCCATCTTTTCTCTCTTCCATGGTCTGCTTCTGTCTTGGTCTGACAAAGTCCATTGTTTTCCAAACGAAAGAGCTTCAAACTACTCTCCAAGAGAAGATAGCAACAGAGATAAGAGTAGTGCCCAATTATCGCGAAAGAGGAGACTCTGTAACCTCACCAAGGGAAGGAAGCGTCTGTTTCACCTATGCAGGCTTTGTTCGACCACAAAAAGGTATTAACGAGTTGATAACTGCCTTCAATGAACTGCGTGAAGAAGGAATGGATATAAAACTGAACTTGCTGGGACCTCTTTTTTTAGATGAATTATCAGATGTAACTCTGTCAGCAGAGGGAATTGAGCTCCATGGTGAGCTCAGCCAAGAGGAAGTATTGAAGCAGCTGCAAGAGAGTGATGTTTTTGTTTATCCAACTTATTGGGAGCGTGAGGGAATTCCTGGAGTTTTACTCGAGGCAGGTTTGGCAGCTTTGCCTATCATCACCACGAGGTGGAAAGCCATTCCTTCACTCATTGTCGATGGCAAGAATGGCTTGTTAGTGGAACCTCGTTCTGTTGACAGCCTGAAAGATGCAATGAAGCGCCTTGTTGATGATGAAGAGTTGGCCAAGGAATTAGCTAAAGACTGTTTGGTAACTATGGGGGAATATGAAGCGCAGAAGGTATGCCCAGAATTGGCTAGCGCACTTTTCCTCTCCTCTTAGATAGGAGAAAATGATGGGGGACAAGAGGCTGACAAGAGCTTTTCTGCTCTTGTCCATTTTTTTATTGGGTGGTTGTTTAGAGCAGGAAAACAAACCTAAACCTGTAGTCAAAAGAACTTCTCCCAAACCAACAAAGACCATCAAGATAACGAAGACCACTAGTGTTGCTCCCAAAGCGAAAAGGACGACCTCCCGAGAACCTGTGGAAGGCCAGCCCTTTGTTAATGGTCAGGGAATGAAAATGGTGTGGATCCCTGCAGGATCTTTCAAAATGGGGCAAGGCACAGACCACGACGCAGAAAGACCCATTCACTCTGTGAAGTTATCCTATGGTTTCTGGATGAGCTCTACAGAAACGACACAAGAGCAGTACAAAAAGGTGATGGGCTCCAATCCAGCCAAAATCCAAGGCAAGAACCACCCTGTAGAATCAGTTGATTGGCCAACGGCTGGCCGTTTTTGCTCAAAACTCCAAGTGCTCGAGTTTCGCCAAAGACTCGTTCCAAGAACACATGTCTACAAACTACCATCAGAGGCTCAGTGGGAATATTGTGCGCGAGCAGGCACAGAGACTGTGAGGTATGCCGAACCTGTAGATGACATTGCGTGGCATGAGGGCAATGCTAGCAAAACTCATCATCCTGTTGCTCAGAAAAATGCCAACTCATTTGGACTTTATGACATGTTGGGAAATGTTGGTGAGTGGTGTGCTGATGGTTTCCATCGAAGTTACCAAGGAGCTCCCAAAGATGGAAGCACTTGGACCAAAGGTATGGTTCCTGGTGACTATATAACTAGGGGAGGGCATTACGACGCCAATGGGCATTTCTGCTCTGCCTATTTTCGCCGCTTCTTTCACCAATACAGAGCTAAACTTCCCTACCTTGGGTTTCGCGTAGTTTTAGTCCCTCGCAAGAGATGAGAAACTCAGAGACCTAAGCTCAAATTCAGGACAGAGACTGCAACGGTCTCGAGACCTTCGATACGACTCTGCATGGGGTAGAGCAATATCTCGTTCTTGCCCTCACGCAGATACTCTTTTGGTAGCTGGTGATACATTGTCCAATTGGCTGGAGGTAACACCTCATCAAGAGGATCTATGGATTTTTCTGCACTTTCGACATCAGTTGGTTTACCAGCTGCCAATAACATCTCTGATATTCGATAGTCAGTATTGAGCTCGATGGCAATCTTGCGGTACTCGCGAAGCTCTTGGTTGCGAGCAGCAAAAGAAGCAACGAAGGAACGACCATTCAATTCCACAATGACCATTATCTGTATTCTGACCAGTCTGAAAGATAGGGACAGTTCAGCTTCCCTACATTTATTCAGTTGATCAGCTGTGAGATTGACGGTGAGTCTTCGTCTCGTTACCTCTGCTCCTAAATCAGGATCTGGATAGAGTTGGGGTAGGACGTGATGTTTGCCATCCATTAGACAATAAAAGGGTGACGGTATGAGTCCAGTATCTGTGCATTTCAGTTCTTCGAATTTGTTTCTTAGCCAAGAACGATTAAAGCGTAGGGGGTAGGGGCGCCGAGTGGCCGATACAGCCCTTTCCCACTGTGGTGGTACAGGCAGGTTACGATATCGAACTGTCCTGGCTGTCAGTTCGAGTGGTAACAGAGCTTGAGCCATCAGTTGGCGAAGCTCTTCATCTAACAGAGGGCTCGCAAGCAGTGCACCCGCGCCGTTGACTATGGGTTCCAGTTTCTTGAACCAGGGCAACAAACCGAGGCGGTCATTCATTATTTTCCAGAATGGACCTGCTTCTTTACGCATTTTGAGCTTTTTCGCCTCAGAGCGCGCAAAGAGTTTTCTCTCCCATGGTCTGAAGAATTCTCTGCTCAGACATTTGAGCACTGTGGCAGATTGACGACTTTGCCAAAAGGCGTCTTTTGCCTCTCTTGCGATTTTTTTCAACTCATCGACAATGTTGATTTCGATAGTTTTTTCGTCACCATCAATGGATGTTGCCACACATGTAATGACACGGTTGTCCACGAGGGAGTGTAAACCGTAC
>CAZXTJ010000418.1:0-7366 GCA_964643655.1 uncultured bacterium | reverse complement strand
AGCTTGAGCAGTGTAGACTTTCCTGCGCCATTTCTGCCAATGACTCCAACGACTTCGCCTGGCTGCACTGAGAAAGAAACATCTCTAAGAGCCCAAAAGAGCTCTTCTTCAGATGGTTCTCTGAAAAGATTTCGTACATTACGAAAAGGGGCTGTAATGAAGTCTGCTATTGCGTGACGTAGATGAGGCGAGCGAGAGCCCCGAGTACCAATTTGGTAACACTTGCCTAATGTATCGACTTTGATGATGGGCTGACTGTCGCTCATTTAAATCACGTCCGCAAAATATCGTTCCGTACGGCGGAAGATGAGCAAACCAAAAATCAGTGCCAAAATTGTTACTAGCGTGGAATATAGGACCATTTCCCAAGGGATGGGAAGCCCAAGCAAACTAGCTCTAAATCCCTCAATCATTCCTGCCATTGGATTTAAACCAAGAAGCCAGCGGTATTTCACAGGCACGACTGAGGTGGGATAAACGATTGGTGTGGCAAACATCCAGCACTGCATTAAAAAGGGGATGGTGAAACGTACGTCACGAAAACGTACATTGATGGCAGCCAAACCGGTCCCTATTCCTACAGCACAAATTGTGACACCTAATAAAAAGAGTGGGGCTAGGAGCAGATTTGAAGTGAATGGCACTTCGAACCACACCATAATGGGCAAGAGCGCAGCAAGAGTCACACACAAATCTATCAAACCTACAGGGGCTATGGCTGCTGGAACGAATATCCTGGGAAAGTAGACCTTCGTTACCAATTGTGCATTTTGTACGAGGCTGAGGGCAGCCTGTGAGACTGTGTTGCGGAAGAAAGTCCAAGGCAACATTGCGCAGAAAGTAAAAAGAAAATAGGGTCTACCGTCAGAGGGAACTTTGGCAAACATACCCAAAAATATGGTGAAAATGCCTGAAGCAGCCAGTGGTTGCAAGAGTGCCCAGACGACACCAAAGAGTGTCTGTTTATAACGTACGGCTACATTACGCCAAGAGAGATACCAATAGAGATCGCGATAACTGCTCAACTCAGACAAGCTGAGTGAACCCCAACCTTTTTCAGGTGTTATCACGTATTCGACCAATGGTTTTCCCTTCTCTTATTATTATCGGCTCTTCTGGTCTATTATCATCGTCACGTGCTTGGTCCAGGAATGATGCTGTTTTATATGTTTGCGAGCCCTTTGTCCCACTTGCTGCCGTTCATCAGCTGAGCTGAGGAGTCCTTCTAGTTCCCTGCAAACCTTTGCTGGGTCATCGACATCGATGTGCACTCCACAATCTGGGGGCACCAACTCTTCAGTGGCAACACGATATTTGCCGCCCTTATTTGCTGTGGCCGCAACAGGTAATTCTGAAGCCATAGCTTCCAATAGGACATGACCAAATGGTTCTTCTGTTGCCGGCTGAAGATATAAATCTGAGGCAGCGTAATAATCTTGGGGGTTGGGAACGAGTCCTGTAAAGGTGACCCTTTCTGTGATTGAAAGCTCTTGGGCCAACTTCTCCAGTGAACTCCTCAAATCGCCAGTTCCCAAAACCAGGTATTTAACGTGCTTCTCTAGTTTGGCCAACAACTGCAATCCAAAAGCCACATTCTTTTCAGGACTCAGTCTAGCTGCTGTGACGATTAGGACCTCATTCTCTTTGATGCCCAACTCTTGGCGGAGCTTTTCACGAGTCTCTTTGTTGGCAGAGAATTTCGAGAGATTTACGCCTGCTCCGTTGACCAAAGCCAGCCGTGAAGAGTGAGAGCTCATCTGATTTTGCATATTTTTGGACAGGACCATGAAGGTGTTTGCTGAGCCTATTGCTCGTCTTTCCAGTCGAGCCCACTGAGGTGTGAACAGACGGCCAAAAAGTCTGTCACGCCACCTCGGTGAACCAATTGTTTCACTACGAGCACGTCGAGTCATATCAACGCCTGGTAAATAGACTATGTGGCTCTTGGTTCCTAGAGCAACTTTCGCTGAAATGGCGTAGATGGGATGGCGGGCAATTACCAAGTCTGCCTGGGGACGTTTTATCCCTTTTTGATATTGGCAAAGAGTGCGATATTCGGCAATTGGCCGCCAGAGCAGACTCAATCCTTTGGGACGAGTCAAAGGATGGCGCCACAGAGCAATCTTCGATTGTTCATCTAACTCGACTTTAGGATCTAGCTTTGGCCCCGAAAAAACCTGCCACTGGTGACCCAGCTCTTCGAATGCAGCGCCTGCTTCCAATATGTAGTTCTCTATTCCTCCTAGAGGAGGTGAGAATACAGGATATTGGAATTCAACGAGCATGTTTACCTTTCACGCACTCCTGGCTGTTTCTTACGACCATTTACGAAATCTGGTTTTATGAGAGTCTCTTCTTCAAGGTTTTTCAGGATTTTGTCCACCACTTCAACACCTTGCATTAAGGAGTGGTCTTGATTGGAAACTTCATATTTCCAAGCACCAAAACGGCCGCGACTATAGATAGAATCTTCTTCGAGAAGAGGTAGCAAATTATCTAAAACCTTGTCACGCCCCAAGAAGGGTGTTGGGTAACCATGGTCTGTTGTGTATTGCCAAAAATCGACTATCTGCTCTCGCTCTTCTATGAGGCGTGTCGCAAGAAGACCTCTTATTACCTCTTCTTTGATGGAGCCTCTATCGACTTTTTTCTTAGGTGATTCCGATACTTCAACCATCAAAGACCAATACTGATTGATGTCAGGCACATTGTTTGGTGAATAGTTGGAAAAGACTGTGGCTCGGAAATAGGGAGAAGTGTCTTCAGGGAAATACATCCAACATTTTTTCTCAACGTCTTTGCGCGGTTTGCCTTTTAGGCCAATACCAAAAACGTGAACATTCGAATAAATGAGCTTGGCTGCTTCTTCTTTGGCAGCTTTTTCAGCATCAGAGTTTTTAACAAGAACATCGAGGGGGATTGTGGAGATGAGCGTATCGTATCTGATCTCTTCTCCATTGTGAAATTTCAGCACTTTGTCTTTGAGTTGAATCTCATTCAACTCGTGTTCGAAGTGTAACCATTTGCTAGGCAGTCTTTCGGCCAAACGACGCCATATCTCACCTGTTCCACCATGTTTGGGGAAGTGGAAGGTATTGTTTGGTCCCCAAGAAATGTCATCTTTGCCATCGAGAATATTGAAGACGAAACGTTCCAAGTTGATAGGCGCTACTCGTTCACCCATCCACCCACAATCCAAATCAGCAGGCGGATAAGCCCAAGTTTTGTAGTTGTAGGGGAACATGAAAACATCGGCTATACCTTGGCCAAATTGGGCCAATATCCACTCATGAAAGTTCTTTGGCTTTTCTTTGGGAGGATTTGCCGCCAATTGCAAAACACCGCGAAGGCAAGCCCGTTTCTCTTCTTCAGGCATATGACGAACATTGTATTGGAATGGGTAAGGAATAAACCTGTCTTTATACCAAACCCATGATTCTCTTTCGTGATAGAGCCACTCGTCTTTCAAGAGCTCGTCCATCAACTCGTCGAAATAGGTGTAGTGGGAAAACTGGACGTGACCACCAATGTCCCAAGTAAATCCCTTTTCATCGGTAAAAGATGCCGCAAGACCACCTGCTGTCTTTTCTCGTTCATATAAAGCCACATCGTCATAGCCAAGTTCGTGGAGTCGGTGTAAAGCTCCAAGACCAGTTGGTCCACCACCGAGAACGACGATTTTGCCAGCTTTGGTCATTACCTTTTGTCTCCTCATTCTTTATCTGCATCGCTTAACAATGAATATGCTGTCTCTGCGACTTCTTTCGGTTCGATGGCACCAATGTTTTTACAGTCGTCGTGTTGAGGCTGTCCTATACATGGTGTCTCGCACACTTCTTTCCTGATGATTGTTGTCTTTTTGCCCCAAGGTCTCCACTTCTTCGGGTTGCCTTGACCAAAGAGAATGATGGTTGGAGTGCCAACAGCACTAGCGATATGGCCAGGTCCTGAGTCGTGTCCCAAGAAGAGCTTTGCCTTTTTAATGACGGCCGCCAATTGCCTAATGGTCAAAGGCGGAAGAGTTTTTGCTTCGGGCCAGGCAGCTTTGTACTGAGCAAGCAGCTCCTTTTCTCCGGGGCCAGAGGCCAAGAAAACTTGTAGGTCACATTTCTCGTTCAGGGCTTGGCAGATGGCAGCTCCTTGCTCCACAGAGACCCTTTTCCCTTTGTGAGCTGCGCCAACATGGAATAGCAGAGCAGAACTGCCAAGAAGTTCTGCTCCTTCTTCTTCCTCTTCTTTTGTTAGGAATATCTGCGTTGGTCTTTCTCCAACCTCGACTCCCAATAGCTTAACCAAACGGTTGTGGGAAAGAACGGCATGTTCATCTTCCGTGGGAGGAATGGGAGCATCGGTGAGAAGATATTTCCCTCCCCGTGGGGCAAAACCAATTCGGCGTGGAATACCACAGAGACTCAAAAAGAGATGTGTCTGGGCGTTGTCTTGCATAGCAATGGCTACATCAAAACGTTGGCGGCGCAGTTGTCGTGCAAGTTTGGAGAGTTCGTTCCAGGGGAGTGCTTTTTCGTGAGAGCGACAGCACCAAGGGGCGTTGAACTCAATGAGCCTTGTTAGGGCAGGATTGTTTTTCAGTGCAGGGAGGCTAGTATTCTTCACCAAGTACCAGATTTCTGCTTCAGGAAAATGGTCGTGAAGAGCGGCCAAGGACGGAGTAGTCAAGATGACATCACCCAAATGATCTGGTTTGACGATGAGTATTTTTTTCGGAGGGGAGTTGTATTTCCCTTCATAACCACCAGTCAGTTTGTATAAAGGGTGCAGAAGTGCTGTGGCACAATCGAAGAGTGTGTGAGAGAGGCTCATTTCTTGACCTCCTCATACAAACGGAGATGAAGTTCTGTCACTCGGTCTAGATGGAAATGAGCCAAGAGACGTTCACATCCCTCTTTGCCCATTCTGTCTCGTAGGGTCTTGTCCTCGGCTAGCTGTTTCATTTTGGTTGCCAGCTCATCAGCATTGCCTGGGGGGGTGAGTAAACCAGTCTCGCCATCGATGATGGCTTCTTTGCTGCCGTCGACGGCAGTGGCGACAATTGCCTTACTGCAGGCCATAGCTTCGAGGACGGTGAGTGGAAGACCTTCCCATAAAGATGAGAGGACAAAGACGTCACAGGCATTGAGGAGGAGGGGCACATCTTTGCGAAAGCCAAGAAAATGACAACGTGATGAAATTTCCAAAGAGGAGGAGAGTTTCTTGAGCTCGCTATCTAGTGGTCCCGTTCCAGCGATGTAAGCGTGACAGTTTTGGGGCTGCGCGGCAAAAGCACGTAAAAAAGTGGCCACATCTTTTTGGGGAGAGAGTCGAGCAACGACTCCATAGAGGATATCAGCTGCTGAAAGACCCAACTCTTGGCGAAAAGAGTTCACCTCGTCTTGAGAAATCTTCTCAAAAGGAGTGGGATCCATACCATTGGGAATTACCTCAATGATGTCTTTGTCATAACCTTGTTTGATCAAGTCTTCTCTTACTGCTTGTGAGACTGCAACGACGCGAGAACAAAAAGATGAAGTCCAATTGTCCAATAGGCGGTAATACCATCTGTTCTTCAGCCCAGCCAGAAAACCACCAACTCGTGGTGGGCCTCCCAAATCGCGAGTGAGATGAGTCGTCGAAACGCAAGGAATGTTGCCTGCACGCCAGCAAGCCAGACGGCCCAGAATGTTGACGAGCATGCCATGTGTATGAACCAGATCAATCCCGTTGGTCATGATTAGGTCACGCAAATTCGTCACTGCAGACCAATCGTAAGTCTTTTTCATCCTCACTATATGGATAGTGACACCCATTTTCTCGAGCTCATTGGCCAAGGGGCCTTGGGCCGGGCAAGCGCAGAGAACATTGTGGCCAGCAGAGACGAGGGCGCTGCAGAGCTGTAACAAGACTCGTTCACCGCCCGTGATGTCCGATTTATAGGCAACTTGCAGGACCTTCACAGGGCGATCATAGCATTGCATGCAACCTGAACAGCTTTACTTACGTAGTTAAAAGTGAAAAGCATAACAATTTGCTGAATTCGAGTTGAGAGGAATAGAAAATGTTCAAAATGATGGGACTCAGGGTACCGAGCCTGATGCTAGCCATCTGTTTTTTGGGTTGTTTGGCCATTCCGGCTCCCGCCAAAGCCGAGAATATTAGCCGTACTTTAGGTGGAGCCGCAGGTCTTGCTGCCGGCTCTATGGCAGGAGCTGCCATCTCGAGCGCTGTTGTAGGCGCCGCTGGTATTGCCTCAATGCCAGCTATCGTTCCGCTTTTGGTCTCTACGGCCATCGTTGGTGCCTCTGCGTGGACTGGTGCCAAAGCCTTCAGTAAGCTTGGATTGGCTCTCGATAGAGCAGCGGGTCCCAAAGCTGTCTGGATGATGTTGGGTGCCACTTTGGGTGCTGTTGCAGCCTGTGCTCTCATTCCAACAGTAGGTCCTTTTGTGGGAACTGTTGGTCTCATCGCCAAAGGATTACTTGGAGGCCTTGCAGGAGGAGTTCTCTTTGGATTGCTCCACAAACAACTCGATTACGTTGCGACTCCTCGTAATCTTTATGCCGCTGCTGGTGGTGCCATTGGTGCAGTTGCTGGTGGTATTCCCGGTGCCGTAGCAGGTGTCGCCGGAGGTTACGCTCTCGGCTCAGTTCTCGATGATGGTTTCTTTGCTGATGAGGACATTCGTAATATCAACATGCGTGCTCGTCGTGACAAAAGACGTTATACAGACCATCGTGATGACATTGAAGATTGGTATCACAACCGTTGTGATCGTTTTGAAGAACGTCGCCGTATCCACAGCGACTATTATGACCAAGTAGAAGACTGTTTCTACTCCCAGAACGACTTTGACGATGGTGGACATTACAAAGCTCATCAGCGTCCAGGACGTCGTCAACAAGAGTATCAAAACGAATCGGAACGATTGCTGCAGTTGCAGGCCAATTGGAAAGAAGCTCTCGCTGAGTTCGAAGAGGGAAATATCGATCCTGATACTACTCCTCGTGAACGTGAACAGCTACTGCGTCGAGTCCGCCAGACACAGGCCAAATACGAGCGTGCAGTGCGAGAGGCACAAGGTTATTAATCCCTGCAATTGCATGGGTTGACACTTTTTTGAGGGGTTTTTATAATCCCTCTGAAATCCGACAGTCTCTGTCCGGGGACTGCGGTGCTGAGCTAGAAGTCAGTGTTCCGCCAAACGCTGATGAAAAGCAGGCCCTTGTTTCTATATTTTTTCATTACATTTTTATTTCTGGGGAATCTAAAAGCTGCAGGTCTACACGGACCTGCCTCTAGCCTCTGCCGTTAAAACTACGGTAGGGTTAAGAAGCAGTGAGGTGAAAGAGAACTAGAAAGAGGACTTTGACAA
>CAZXTJ010000417.1:0-7417 GCA_964643655.1 uncultured bacterium | reverse complement strand
TCCATAGGCCGGCGTGAGGTGTCACTTCTGGCATTTCCAGAAACTTACCTACGACTTGCCACCCTTGTTCTGTCAATGTACGCAGCCTGTCAAAACAGTCTGCAGCAACGTTTCTTCTATCCCAAATCCAGAAACTGGCATATTCGTAAGACATGGAAAACCTCCATTATTGAGGACCCAAAGGGACCAATTGACATATTCTGCTTAATATATCGGCCTTTTGTCCTACAAATGTGAGTAATTACCGCTGTTGTGTGTGTTGGCAAGAGGCTGTAAGATAGGGGTCATGGGTCAGATAGTCGTCATGCGCGAAGGAGTCATTGAAAGGGTACACCCAATAGGGCGTACCAACGTTACCGTTGGCCGATTGGAATATAACGATTTGGTCATCGATCACCCTTCCATTTCACGTGCTCACGTGCGTGTTGGCTTTGATGGTGCTGGTTGGTTCGTCGAAGATTTGGGCTCTACGAATGGCACTTATTTGAATGACGAGCAAGTCGAGCGAGAAGCTCTTCACTGGGGCGATAGAGTCAAAGCTGGCGAATATACACTTCATTTTTTACCAGATGATGAGGGTTCCACCCGCCCAGGAGCTGCTTTAAAAACCGTAGAAGAGCTCATTGGTTTGTCAGCCCAGTTTTTTGAATTGCTCGAACCACGTGAAGTTCTCGAAAAGATGGTGGAACGACTCATAGAGATATTTCGAGCTGAACGGGGATTTGTTCTTCTGGCCAAGGATGATGGCACTTTAGAGCCAGCAATTACACGCTACATCGATCCTGAAACTGAAGAGGCAGAGATAAGCAAAACCATCGCCAGAGATGTCTTCACTGAAAAGCGCCCTTTGCTCATTACTGACGCTTTGGCTGAAGTTCGTTTCAAACAAGTCGAATCTATTGAACGTGGTCAAATCAGATCCATCGTTTGTGTACCTCTGCCTGGCGCAGATGGCCCAGTTGGTGTGCTTTATCTCGATAGCAGAGTCTCAGCAAGAACTTTCTCTGCTCAAGATCTGGAACTGTTGAATGTTTATGCAGATTTTGGTGCGAGGGCCATTCAATCTGCAAAAGCACGAACGAAGTTATCTCGCAATGTACAAGCTCTAAAAACATTACAAGAAGAGGGTTGTCGTCGAGAGCATGACTATGATCACATTATTGGTGAGACAGAAAAAATGACAGAGTTGCTCGAAAGAGTAACGGATATTGCTGATAGTGAAATATCTACCCTCATTTTGGGCGAGAGTGGTACAGGCAAAGAGCTCATTGCGCGAGCAATACATCACAGGTCTTCACGTAGGAATGAACCTTTTGTTGCCGTGAACTGCATGGCTTTTTCATCGGGTGTCATAGCTTCTGAACTCTTTGGTCACGAAAAAGGTGCATTCACAGGTGCTACGACAAAACGCCAAGGCCGTTGTGAATTGGCTGATGGTGGCACTTTGTTCCTCGATGAGATTGGTGAATTGACGCCTGAAATACAAGTCAAACTCCTTCGTTTTTTGCAGGAACAGACCTTTGAACGGGTAGGGGGATCGCAGACTCTAAAGGTTGATGTACGAGTCATTGCCGCAACCAATTGCGACATAGAAACGCGGGTCAATGAAGGTTCCTTCAGAGAAGATCTCTTTTACCGCATCAATGCATTTACCCTTGTCATTCCACCTTTGCGTGAACGACGTGAAGACATTATTCGCATTGCCAAACATTATGGTGCTACCTTTGCAGCCAAGATGGGGCGCCAGTTTTCTGGTCTCACAGACGATGCTCGCAAAGCGTTGCTCGACTATCATTGGCCCGGTAATGTACGTGAACTGCGCAATGTAATGGAGCGGGCAATCGTGTTGACTCGCAAGGGGCAGGTGGCTGCCGAAACATTACCCTTTACGAATAGTGCAGTCAGTCCACCATCAGGTGCTGTCGATTTGGCTTGTTTGCCAAGAGACTTTCGTAAAGCCAAAGAGATATTCGAAAAGACATTCCTCGTGGAAGCACTCAAGCGAAACAATGGGCACATAGCCAAAACTGCTCGTGAAGTAGGTTTACCACGAAAAACAATCTACAGAAAAATGGAAGCTTACGACATTAGTCGTGATGGCGAAGAGTCCTAAATCTTCTCTCACCAGTCTCGACTAGTCTGCCTTCATCACCTATGAATCTGAGTTTGTAGTTGTAGACAGTGCCGGCTTTTAGACCAGTCAGTTTTCCTTGGTGAAGTATTTGTTTAGTTGGTGAGATGACAGCAACATTGGCTGTTGCACCAGCAGGTCCATAGAGAAACTCACAGCGCAGAGAAGGAGTTGTCCTGAGACTAATCTCCACTGACTCTGTTCCTGGAGTGATTGAGAGTGACCCATAAACGTATTCCACTTGTTTGGGGCCCATTTGGCTACCCAAAAACAACATTCCCAAAATGAGAGCAGCCAAAACACCAAGCCAAAGTGTCTGTTGAGCAGCTAGCTCTTCTTTACCTTTTGTTGGTACAACTTTGGGTACGTGGGGTGTACTCTTGGGAACTTCTACAGTCTGTTCGTCTTCTGAAGCTCCTTCTGAACTAGCCGCTAGTTGACTACGTTTTTCTTCTGGAAAACCTGGAACAGATTGCAAAGAGCGCAACATGGCTTCTGCTGATTGAAAGCGATTTCTTTTGTCTCTGTGAAGACATTTGAGAATGATTTTTTCAAGTACAGGCGAAATCGTGGGATTAATTGTCGATGGTGGAGGAACGTCCTCTGTCAATCGACGGGTGGCCGAAGTGTAGGGATTGTCACACTGAAAGGGAAGAGCACCCGTTGCCGTTTGGTAAATGACCAAACCGAGAGAATAGATGTCTGATAGAGCATCGACCTTTTTCCCCTGCAATTGCTCAGGAGACATATAAAGTGGTGTTCCCAGAAGGCTTCCAGTTTCTGTGTGGACCGATACGACTTCTGACTTGGCCACACCAAAATCCATTAGTATTGCCTTGAAGCTCTTGTCCACCAAGATGTTGGCTGGTTTGATATCGCGGTGAAAGATGTTCTGAGTGTGAGTGTAACAAAGAGCTGAAGTCAAATCGGCAGAGAGAGAAAGAACTTCCTCGAGGCTGAAGAAACCTTTCTCTTCATCACAGCGCTGTTCAATGAGTTGTTTCAGTGAATCTGCTTCTACGTACTCCATGACGTAGTAGTGACGACCGTCTGTTTCACCAACTTCATAAATTTTGACTACATTTGGATGATTGAGGCGAGAGAGTATGCGTGTTTCAGCCACAAAACGGCGAAGAGACTTTTCGTCCAAGTCTTCTGGTACAACTTTGAGCACAACTTCGGCTGATCGTTCAGCATCATAAGCTCTGTAAACCTCTGCTGAGCCACCAGAGCCTAGTTTTTCTCGCATGGAAAAACGGCCAAAAGTGTCTCCAGGCTGATAGAGGCCAATTGTTGAAGGGCTTGAACCAGAACTCACACCTTCTCCTTACCGTGTATTCGCAAATTCTATTCCATCAGCTTAGATGTTGGTGGTGAAGGTGGGCAACTCCTCATGTTTTTGTTATAAACATCGAGGTGGGTGAGATAATATGCGATGACGTTACTCATTTCCTGTTTGTGCGATTACTAGCAATTGCCTCTTCTTCGTATCGCTTAAGTTTCTCAGCAATTCTGTACCTTGCAGTTAAGAAACTATCCTGTATCGCTCTTAGATCCTTGTCTGTTGATTTTCTATGTTTACTCTCATATTCCGTGGCCGAAAATGCCAAATCTATCAATGCAGCCTCTACAGTAATCTTTATCTTCGCTAAGTTATTTTTTGCCTCTTGAGAGTTACACAGTGGGGCTGCAATACGCCTTAGTGCAAAAGCCTCAGTCCTTCTGAAAATAGCTTGGAGCGATGATGGTTTGAGTAATCCATGATGCCAAACCGCTTCGCGGTCACGATGAAATCCGTAGTGTAGTGCATTCAGAGAGAGATGACGCTCGAGTAAACTACAGTAACACTGATTTTCAGCGCAGATGGCTAGTTGGTCACGCTCATGATTGAGTAATTGAATTTCAATGTTATCTAGTAACTGATTGAAATGTTCTTCTATGTGGTTAATTGTTTGGAGGTTTTCCTTTGCATAATCTTCATTGTATTGGGTTAGTTGCTCTTCCAATAACTTGAAATTCCTCTTCATCAAGCTAAGAGCCTGCTCTTTCAATTTCTTGGATGCCATTGAGCCACAAGCTGCTATGTCAATTCGAGAATATATGTTTGTCAAAGCGCGAGTGTAGGTTATCTGAAGTTGAGCTGGCGTTTTCACCGAAAACTGGCACAAGCTATCGTTCCAACCAGAAGATGTGTCTATGTCATTCCAACCTGTGGAAGTGCTACCTTTAATAGGAATCCAAACAACAAAAGGATTGTTTTCCCTACTGCTTTCGTAGTCACTTGTGCTGGATTGATCTCCCCAAGAATCAGTATTGTTTAACCAACTGCTTTCGTTGTCACTCGTACAAGATAGATCATCATAAAAACCAGCATTGGCATAGGGTGCAAAGATTGACAGAGTAATCACGAGTGAGAGGGTAAGTAGACTTCTCATATTACTTTCCATTCAGCTTGTTTCTTTCTGTTTCTAGGCCGAACAGAGTCAATGCATAAGTTATGCCAACAAACAGATCCTGTCTTGATGGGGCTTATGGGTTTGAGCAAAGGGAAGCTCTGGCTCACTTTTGGGACGATTGTTGTGGTCAAGAAAAAACGGACAGGAAATCATACTCCCAACATTCCCAAAGATAGGCTATTGCGGTGCACTCCCCAAAAGGTGCCTGCTCAAGGAGATAGAAAAATCAAGTTCATGACAAACAACAAGCGCTGCAGCATTCGTTAGATTATTGGTGTAGCCCCGATTCAAGTTGCAAAGCACTGTTGTTCTGATACAGGTCCTTTTCGTGAACAGAGTTTATGTGACGACTAAGGTGATAAGCTTTCTTCTCATTTCAGGCAAAATGGAGCATCATAAAGATTACACTGTTTCAGTTTTTAGACACTCGAATAGACCTGCTGCTCATCCAATGTCCTGTTGATAGGTATTCCCGTTGTTGGCCTCGGTATTGCTCCGTCATTTGCAAACCAAAAACAAAATGGGGAGGGACCAAGAATGAAACCAACAAAAATTGGAGCAATCATACTTACTATATGCATTGCACTTTTCTGTGGACAAAGCGTCATTGCAAGTAAAGGAATGAAAGCCAATGAACTCGAAAAGTATTTAGGCGAAATATCCGTTGGCAAAGCATCACAAAATAACTCGAGAGTGGCTTTTCACAGGTCCTCATATGGCGACGATATTGTTGAATACCTACGTACTCGTAATCACGGTGGATGGTACATTTCAAAGAATGTAAGAGAAAAGATTAGTTACACTATCTTAAGTGATGATTTTCCTTCAAAAGAAACTGAAACTTACAAACTCTTGTTTGATTATTGCTATATCTACCTCAGATATGAGTTGATATCCTGCACCAATCAATCCTTTTCAAAAAATCCTGTTGGCTATGAACAAGCAATAAAACATGCTAGGGCAAGGCTAGACGCTGTTTGGTTCTTGGTCAAGAAATTGACAGGTGTTTCCTACGGTGAGAGCAGCGAGTGTACAGGTACTGATTACCAAACAGCCCAAGTAAAAAGAGGCCTTCAAGTAGCTGACTCACACATAACAAAATTGTTGAGTAGAAATTCGCAGGAAGGTGCTTTGGTCGAAAGTGAAGTTAGTGGAATAGCATTTATGGTCTCATTTAAAGGCTGGTACTGGTGCAGTGAAGACAGAAAGACACTGGTAGAGGCACTGCGGCCTATTTGGAATAATGAGGATATGAGCGCTGAAACATGTCTTGCTCTCCAGGTCTTTGAAACCTTTCACAATGAAAAAATGAATTATCCAAGTAAGATAAGAGTTAAATCAAACCAATATAATCGCCAGATGGCTACGGCCCAAGGGCGAGCACGCTATGAGTTGCTTCAGCACCTGATAAGGAAAGCGCTTACAAGTGACGAGATGTGTGTCCAAGCGGAAACAAGCAAGGAATTCGTAAGTTTGCCAGACTCTGGAGGTTTTGAAGATTTGAACCTCATAGGACAATAAGGGATACTGTTGCAGCATTGACTCCTCTCCAGTATCATCAAGACTTCATGAAAGAGCTCACAGACAAATGTTTGAAATTGGCAGGCGATGAAGATATTCATCGCTGGGGAGGTTATCTGCTGCTCGCAGCAGCCCTTTTCGTTGTTGTAATGGCGCAAAGTGGTTTTTGGGGGTTTGTCCAAGACGACTCCTTCATTTCACTTCGTTATTCACGTAATCTCGTTGAAGGCCACGGTATCGTCTTTAATCCTGGCGAGCGGGTAGAGGGTTACACAAACTTTCTCTGGATGTTGTTGGGCGCATTATTCATTCAACTGGGAATTCCTCCCATCAAGGGATTAATAGTTTTTGGAGCCCTTTGTGGCCTGACCTTGGTAGTCTTCGTGCCTATGATTGCAGCTGCAATTCGTGGCCAGCAGCGAATGTTGTGGGACACTTTGGCTGCCCTCTTTTTGGCTGGAAGTACCACCTTGGCTTTGTGGAGTGTATCAGGGCTCGAGCAGGCCTTTTTTGCTCTTTGTGGCTGGGCTGGTTTTTATTTTGTCATCATTGAAAAACCTTGGCCTGCCATCTCCTTTTTTGCGCTCTGTGTTCTAACTAGACCAGAAGGAGCACTTTTCCCAGCATTCTCCCTTTTGTACCTTCTCTTGTCTATCTTGGGCGGGAAGAGGGATTGCTGGAGACCCTTCGTCAAACCATTCATTTGCCTAGGTGGACTGTTCCTGGCTTACCACGGTTGGAGGTATTGGTATTTTGGCGACTATTTGCCAAACACCTATTACGTCAAAGGGGGCGGAGGATGGACCAATGTGAAATTTGGCTGGCTTAACATCAAGAAGTTGTGGGCCTTTAATGCCAACGGTTTTTTCATCACTCTTGCTCCCCTGGCTCTCATTCCTCGGCGTGGACGAGAAGCAACAGCCACTTTATTGACTTTCCTGGGATTTTACCTGCTATACCAAGTCAAAATTGGTGGCGACATCTTGCCCATGTTCCGACTTCATCTCACCATCTTGCCCGCTCAGATGTTGTTGGCAGCTAGAGCAATAGAGGCACTTACAGACCTGTCGGCAAAAATCATCAAAGATGAGTACCAACCCTGGCGACGTTTGGTTTGGCCAGCTGTCATTTTGTATTTGATAGGTCCAACTGTCGTTTCCATGTATCAAACTTCGGCCAATCACACTGAATACCGTGGCGTTCAAGTTTCTCTCGATGGCGCTCACGGAGCTATTGGCCGTTATCTAGAGAAACACTCCGATCCTGGTGATGTTGCTGTTGCTCAGGACATGGGGGCTATGCCCTGGCA
>CAZXTJ010000416.1:0-7420 GCA_964643655.1 uncultured bacterium | reverse complement strand
GTCTATCTCCTAACTCCAATCGCCGATAAATATTTTCCAAAACGACGATTGAGTTATCAACGAGTAGACCAACACCGAGAGCCAAGCCACCAAAGGTCATTACATTCAAAGTGAAGCCGCTGAAATAGATTAAGACGAAAGTCGCAATAATGGACAGAGGTATTGCTGTAGCTACGACCAAAACAGAGGCAACACTATTCAAGAACAAGAGCAAAATACCAGTGGCCAAGACAGCACCAATGAGGGCTTCTTTTTCAACATGTTCAATTGAATTTTTAATGAAACGTGAGGTGTCTACGATAGGCGTGATTTTTATCTGTGGATATTCATCATTGATTTTGGCTATCTCACGCATGACGGCTGTCGCCACTTCGACAGTATTAGCGCCAGATTGTTTGCGAACAAACATTATCACGCCAGGCTTGGCATTTATTCGAACAATGTATCTTTCTTCTTCTAGACTGGCAGAAACGGCACCGATATCTCTGACCCTTACAGATGCTCCAGCCCTTTCAACGACGACTGTGTCGGCAATTTCACGCAAATTAGCGTATTCGCCCTCTGTACGAACGAGAATTTCTCTTTGGCCCTCTTTGACTGCACCTGCTGGCGCATTGAGGTTTTCACCAGCAATTGCTGACATGACCTGATCTGGCGTAACACGAAGAGCCTGCATTCTGTCCAAATTCAGTCGGACTTGTACTTCTCGCTTTCTGGCACCACGTACATCCGTTGCTGCAACGCCAGGTAATCTTTCAATACGATATTTAATTCGTTCTTCCAAAAATTGGGAAAGAGCCGACAAATCCAAATCAGAAGCAACGCCGAGAAAAACGATGGGAAAAGCAGAAAAATCAAATTTGAATACCCTTGGAGTCGTTGCTTCATCAGGCAATACATCTTTTATTCTGTCGAGAGCAGTACGAACATCCTGGGCAGCAACATCCAAGGAAGTGCCCCAAGTAAAGGCCACTCGCACTTGGCTGCGTTCCTCACCAGAAACAGAAGTAATCTCTTCGACACCATCGAGCGATGCAACTGCACGCTCTATGGGCCTAGTTATCAAATGTTCAATCTCTTCTGGACCAACACCTTCGTATTCAGCTGAAATTGTCAAACGAGGATAGGTAACATCAGGCATTAAATCGACTGGAAGCCTACGAAAAGAGACAACACCGAGCAAGATTATGCACAGAAAGAACATGGCCGTAGCCACAGGTCTTGGTACTGTAATCTTTGCCAGGTTCACTTCATTTGGCCTTTGCGAACTCTGGTGTGACGACGTTCACACGACTGTTGTCTGCCAGCAGATGATTACCCAAGGTGACCAATAAATCGCCTTCAGACAAACCATCGAGGACTTGAATATTCTTTCTTGTAGTGATGCCCATCTTGGGCGATACAAAGGTCACTTTGTTCTCTTTGACTACGAAGACACCCCGTTTGTCTTTTCGCTCGCATATGGCTTCAACTGGTAATAAAATCGCACTCTCTTCTTTTGTCAGAAGTAGTACTACACGAGCAAACATACCTGGCAAGAATTCGTGATCTTGATTGTCCAATTCGATTTCCACAGTGGCAGTTCTAGTATTTGGTGAAAAAACTGGCGAAATTGCACGAACTAGTCCATTTGCCACCTTATTTGATTTTGCCACTTTCACCCTTGCTACAACTTTGCCAACTTTCATTTTTGGCAAAAGTCGCCAATAGTCGGCTTCCGTAACTTCACCGATGACACGTACACGATCCAAATCAACAATCTGAACGAGTGTCGTGGACATGCTCACTTGCACACCACCATCGAGATACCGTTCGGCAATGACACCATCAATTGGTGCTAAAACACGGGAATGCCTTCGTCTCAACCTTGCCAAGCTAAGTTCGGCTTTGGCTCTATCCACTTGTGCCTGTGCCAGCTGCAAAGCAGCAGCGGCGGACTTCTCTCGAAAGATGACAGCATCCAAATTTTCTTGTGAAGTAACCTTGTCTTTATAAAGAGCCCGCTCTCGTTCCAACTTCCGAAGCGATTCCGTATGAGCTGCCAACTTCTCTTTGAAAGTTGCTTCAGATACGCGCAGAGCTGCCCAACTGCGTTGCTCCTCTAAAATGAGCTCAGCATCGTCGATGGTGGCTATTCGTGTTTTGTTGGCAGAAACGACATCACCTTCGCGAACGAGAACTTCGTTGAGAAAACCACCAATACGAGGAGTGACCTTTGTCTCTCGCCAGGCTTCTACTTCTGCAGTCAATTCAATATTGTCCTCTATGAGACCTCGCCTGACCTGGACGACTTCAACAGGAACGGCACCGCCCTTACTGCGTCTCTTTTTTTTACCCTTCTTTGGGTTTTTCAAAGAAAGAGCTCGAAAATAAACTGTTCCACAAAGAGCAACCAATATAAAGAAAACGAGGGCCTTGCGCATGAGCCCCTTCCCTTCTCACTAAAAGCAAAAAGGGGATGATACCATATATAAAAGAAGACAGTTGATAGCTTTACAAAAGTTTGCTTTTCAGCTTGCAGCCTTCTTGGCGGAAATGACACCTTTTAGGCGACGGGCCTTTTGCACATACCTGGCCTCTACTTTTGTGGACCCCAGAATAATGTCTGCCAAACAATCGGCCATGGCCAATTTTCCCTGTCTGACAGCGATGGAGCATGCCAAGATGGCTGAGCGAAAATCTCGTTGATTGGCAGCAAATGCTGAAAGTGCATGTTCTAACGATGAATCCAACTCGCCGAGCTCGAGAGTCAAATCACCAATCTTGGCATGTAGATCTGTGTTAAGAGGCATACGCTGCACAAGGAACTTGATTATCTTCAGAGTTCCAGACTCGTCACCATTTTTCAAATGATTGACTGCCAAATGGAGTAAATCCCCATATATGCGGTGAACAACGCCCAACAAAGATAGATATTCGTGGAGGAAATTTTTCTGGTTGCTCTTTCGCTGTGAACGATTGACCAAAACAGCCAAACCCGGTAAAAAGCGCGAATTGTCCCAAGCGGAGCGTAAGGTAGAGCCATCCACTTTGGCTGCCACATCATTTGTAGAAGAGTATTTCAAGGCCAAATATCGGCCAATGGGGTGCCCTGGCTCGAGGGCAAGGAGCTTGAGGAGCAATGGGCTGATATTTTCATCTTTACCCAAAGAACGTTCACGCAACAATTGGCCAACGAGAGCTTCGTGGGCTGAAGAAGGAACATACTCTTCTCTTCTAGGTGTGTTTTTGGGCAACTCTTCAACGACTTTGGGAGGGGCAGGTTTTGTGGCTCCGGCCTTTAACTCTTCCACCTCTTCAGGTGCTTGCATGGCAGCTTCATAGCCAGCAGCAGAAGCATTAAAAGCCATATCAAAGGCTGCTATCCCTGTAAGTGACTTCTCCAACTCTAATGCGACTTTTCCAACATTGACACGCTCTTTGTTTTTGGCCCGTTCATACTCTTCCTTGAGAGCTGTCAACAGAAGAGGTCGCTCAGCCAACAAGACAGGCTGAAGGAAATCTGCCATTTGCCGCATTACGCTAATCGCACTGTATTCAGGTCCCTCTTCTCTTGATGAGAGAAGAGTTTCCAAATTCTCTGCCACATTGAGATTCCCCAGCTTCCACAGAGCTACGGCAGCTGCTGCCTGCACTTTATGGTCAACATGATTGAGCAAAGGAGTGAGGAAAGGAGTGGCCTGCAAGATACCCATTCTATCTAAAGCTTCAATTGCATTCGTGACCACAAGAGGACTTCTGTCCTGCAAAACACGCGTTACTGCTAAATAATTGTCGGGTCCACACAAATTACCCATGGCATTGACGAGACGCGCTCTTACGGTCTCTTCTTTCTCCAAGGTGAACATTGCTTCCAACTCTGCCATAGCCTCGGTCGACGCCAGGCGAGAATAGGTTCGCAATGCTTCGGCACGAACTTCGGCATTGGCATGTTTCAGAAGGTGTTTCAAAGAATCGACAGCTTTGGGTTGCTCGATTTTCGCCAAAGCCTCCAATGCAGCCTCTTTGACCAATTCGTCACTTTCCGTATTGAGCAAAGTAACCAACCATTTGATGGCCTCGGGATTTCCCAATTTACCTGTTGCCAGAGCAGCTTCTCGTCTCATTTCACGGAATGTTGAGGAGAACATTTTTTTCAAGGCAGACAGAGCCATGCCATCATCGGCAGCTGCCAACTGAACTAACGCACGCCCTCTGACAGTGGCATTTTCATGGTTTACCAAAGGTTTGAAATGTTGCATGCGCTCAACGAGTGGCAATGAATAATGACCCAATGCATCAATGGCACCTGCAACGATTTCTGGTGATGAGTCACCTAGTTGAGCATAAATCCATGGCTGAGCATCTTTGGATTGCAAATGGCCAAGAGCGTGCAAAGCTTGCACACGTAGAGATATGGGTTGGTCTGGTTCTATGAGCCTTTTCAACTCATCAGCCGTTGAAGGCCTGCCCAAAAGCGCAAGCCCATCGATGGCAGCGGCAACAACTTCTTGGGCACCGTCTTTTAATAACTTCAGTAACAGCTCTTCCGTTTCTTTTTCGTCACGTTGTCCCAGTCCACGAGCCACTGCAGCTCTTACAGCTGGATTGGGATCTTCTGAGCGTATTTTTAGAAAATCAAAGACATCAGAGAAACCAACCTTGGCTAGCGATTCCAAGACATCATTTCCAGCATCACCCAAATCCAGATGAGCAAAGAAACTTTTTAAGAGACCAAAAACCTCTTCAGCACTAAAGTTTGAAATGGCCCTAATTGCTGCCAGTGATGTACGTTTACGTTCAGCAGCTTTGAAAAGAACCTCTAAAGAACCTTCAAAGGCCAGTTTGCCGAGGACAGTCACAGCACCGTTGGCCAATTCTGCATTAGTAGCCGTTAGTGCAATATCATGCAGTTTTTCGACAACAGGGCCAAAGGAGGAGGCTGCAGCAAACCTTAGTTCGGCTAACTCCATGCCTTGCAACAACTCTTGCTGTGAAGTCTGGGTAGTGCGATTTCTAGCACGCCAGTTACGAACATTCACCAATCCTTCACGAGCGCATGCCGCAGTTTTTTCATCTGTGTCATCTACGGCGTGATACATCAAATACTCGACACCTTCAGGGCATAAGTCACCCAAGCGTCTTGTTAATTCCGCAATGCCTGACCTTCGGATAACAGGATCAGAGTTATATAGAAGCGGAACTATAGTGGTGAAATGTCTCTCGTCCAAGAGGGCCCCCTTTGCGCGTGCCTTCAATTAATTAAGTATCGGCACTAATGGGGGGTGAAAAAAGACTTAGGCTGCTTTTTCTAATAGGGACAAGAAAGAACCAACAGCTTCTTCGATTGGTTCGGGATTTCCCTTGTTCTGCATCTTGCAGAATATACCTCGGGCCGTCATTATGTGGCCTTTATCGATTAGAAGGTTTTCGACCATTTCTTCTAACTCAGCTGTTGTTATAGGAGCACAGGGTTCCAAACGCAGTCCCAACACTTTGGTGATGTCGCCTGCCAAGACCAAAGCTTCGTCATCATCATATTCAGAAAAAGCATGGCTTGCAGCACAGAGAGATGATGCCAAAACATTGGGTTCAAAAAGAGTGCAGCGACCACTGCGATGAACGACCATTGGCACTTCGTCGCCATCGACTTGAGTTGCTTTCTTTTTCCTGTCGCCACTTTCCAAATGAACATATGTTTGGGCTGCGGCCGGATAATCAGCCAAAACCAGGACCTGATGTACAACAGCAGAAAACTCGATAATGGGATAAGCTCTCAAGAACTGTCTGTAAGAGAGGATGACAACAACACGACCAGCCAAAATCATGGCCTCGTCTTCACCATATTCACCAGTCACGCGTCCAATTGCCGCTAAATGAGCAGTCAACTCTTCTACGTCAAGGGCGTCACATGCACCATCGTTCAGTTGTGCCCCCGATTGCATGAAGGTTCCTGGTGTGACTAACACGTCCATTAGCCTGCCTCTCCAGACCTTTCCCTCCCCTTCCTGCATGCAGACCTTGCATGCAAGCATGGGCATGCTAGCCTGACATTCTTGGCATTACAAGACAAATTTTGGTTAAGAAAGGTAATTTTTGTTTAACAATGCTTTACATTGCTTTACTAGCAAGACTTTGAGCCTGTTTACATCACGCCAAAAGTTCTTTGTTTTCAGCCAATCGCCATAGGTACCAACTGACCACAGAACGGAAGGGCTTCCACTCATCAGCCTCTGTGATAGCTTCTTTGGCTGTGATTACATCAAGGCGGGATTGCAAAATGGCTGGTTCATAAGCCAAAGCCAACTTTTCAGCTGGCAACTGCACTCCCTCGATGGCCAACATGCGTACCTTTGTCTCATTACCTCCAAAGGCGGAAAATCCTCCCAAAGAAACTCCCTTACCCAATACACGGTGACAAGGAACGATGATGGGTAACTGATTTGTAGCCATCACTCTACCAACGGCTTGAGCTCCTCCAGGTTTTCCCAAGACTTTGGCCAACTCACAGTTGAGATGCCTTGGTCTGTCCAACCAATGCCACAAAAACCTATGGGACTTGGGAAAATAGTGAAAGCTCTCGTAAGGTTCACTTATTTGGCAGATCCTTTGCGCCGCACGAGTAAAAAGCCAAAACCTGCTCCAGTTATTCCACCTAGGATGTGGGCAAACTGGGAAATTTTGTCTGGCTTGAGGGCTTGGAGTATTTCGCCACCACCGAACAAAACCGCCACGAGGACAAAAGTCAGTGGAATCTCACCCTGGTGGAAATTAGCCATTGAAGCCAGAATGATTAACATAAAAACAATGCCACTAGCGCCGAGGAGCAAAGTCTTGGGAAACAAAATCATATTCAGAATGCCAGTGGTCAAAGCAGTAAAAACAACCATGAGAAGCAAATCATCAGAACCATACTTCTCTTCGAGGATGGGACCGATGAGCAAAATCATTGTGAAGTTGCCAAAGAGATGTGGCCAACCAGCATGGCCAATGATATGGGAGACAAGGCGGAACCACGATAGAATGGAAGCCCAGTTGAATGGGTGGCCAACAGCAAAATAGGTGGAAGCCAAACGAGGATATACACTCTCACTTAGGGCTGTCACAACAGTAGCAGCTATGGCAAAGGTCAAAATCACTGGCGAATTGTATTTGATTTTCACGCCTATGCCTCCCCTCAACTCTTGTTCGGAAAGAGAACCTCTTCAATGGGTTTGATGAGCGGGCTCTTGGCAATGAGCTCTCTCAGTAGCTTTTTCGTCAGCCTCTTCTTACAAGCATAGAGGATTAAGATACCGACTACCACATAAGGTATGGCCAATGGTGTGAGGCCATGATTTGCAGCCGACTCACAGACCTTCTCGAGAACGTCTTTACCCTCGTCGTGCACTTGTTCGAGAGACTCGGCAACCTCTTCCAAGCTGGTGATTTCCATGGCACG
>CAZXTJ010000415.1:0-7434 GCA_964643655.1 uncultured bacterium | reverse complement strand
ACACAATACAACCTGTTCGATTCGAGACATGGATTCTCACCTAGGCTGCCAGGGTTTTGGCTGTTATAGAGCATCTCACTGTTTGGCCAACATTTTGCGTTCCCAAGTATGTGTCCCATAATTCTTACGATAAGGTTGGCTCGTCATATGGCCCACATAAAAAATTTGGCACATCTAATCATCGGCGTGTTTTTGGTGTTTTTGCTGTCAGCAAGTTATGCGGATGCCCAAGGACTGGGAAACGCAGACTTGTTCAATGCTGAGAAGATCAATGAATCCTTCAATAGTCCGCAGGCAAAAAGGGAGCGATGGATTCATCGTAGAAGCCAAGCTAAATCCGCTTCCCCAAAAGTAAAGAAAACTAAAGTTGCTGCCAAAAGGCATCCCTCTTCTCCTCCATCCAATGTAGTGAGAAAACCGATGTCTCGAGGTAAAGTGAGTTATAGGCCCAAATCCAATGGTGTCATCAGAAGCAGTGTACTCGTGAATGTTGGTATCACTGCGACTAGTAGCCTCGTTTCACGAGCCAAAAACTCCGACTCAATCACAGAAGCCATGAGTGGCACATTTTCAGATTTGACGAGGGCCGAATTTTTGGTTGGTGACATCCTTTGCGGCACTGTTGGTGCCGTTGCTGGTTCGATGATACCTCTACCTTTGTCTGTCATGCCTGTTGGCCTCCTGGGCCGTGCACTTGGTGCCATGCCTACCATAGGTCTGGCTATGGTTTCTGCACAATTAGGCAGTACTGCCATTTCCCTCATGAAAGAAGGGCGCTTTTCGCTGGGCAATCTTTTTGAGGCCATTGACATTCCTTCCTTGTTTGGCCAGACAGTAGGCGCAGCCCTAGGTTTTGCCGCATCAGCTGCAATCCTTCCTGGAGCCTTGGGAGCAGTCATTGGTGGTATGGCAGGTGGATACCTAGGTATGAAAATCATGCAGACAATCTTCCCACGAGAAGAGAGTGGCCAGATAAACAAGCCTGCAGAGAAAGCTTCTATTGCTCAGGTTACATACGTTCCTGAATGCAATTCCTTTGGAAATTCAGAGTACCTCGATTTGACCCAATTGACTGAAGAAGTCAAAGAGTCATACGAGGCATTCATTTCGGCTTCAGAGTCAGGAGATCCCGCCGCTGGTCTGCTTCTACAAAGATATAAACAACTCAACAGCGAATTGAGAGAAGCCCAAAGATCATTGGCTGCCAAAAGCTGAGTATCATCAGCTACATTTTTTTACCACAGGCTTTATAATGTGCGAATGCTGTTGTACGTCATCATAGAGAAGGAAAAGGTTGAATGTTTCGTCGAGAAAGGCGACTCAAAGACTCTTGCCAACAGACTCTTTGAGAGAGCCAAGGACGATGCAGTCACATATTTCCGCAGCTTAAAACCTGTCAGTTGCGATGACTGGAGTGAGCTAAAAGATATCTCAGGCGGCGCTCTATGTATCTTTAATGACATCGTAAGGCGAGAGATCTATTTTTTTGGTGAAGACTTCCTGGCAAATGACACAGTTGCACAGACTTTTTACATCCTTCTGCTTCATAAATTATGGACCAATCGTTTCATGTTATGGGCGAATGAGGGTCTGTTCGAGTTTGCCAACATCCTGCAGGAGTTTGGAAAATGCCCCAAACTACCTCGAGGTTATGAGTTCAGCAGAGAAAAACCGCATGCTGACTGGCAAGAGAAGCAGGCAGAAAACATCGCCATTCTGAAAAATGAGCTGCAAGGCAACACAAAGGCTCAGGACAATCTTGATAAGGTATATAGCGAGCTCCTCAAAGAACAAGAGAATGAAAGAACCCTCGAAAGAAGAGAACAATTTATCAGCCTGGTAAACTTCTTATTCCTTCAATTACCAATGACATCTTTTTCAATGCTGGTTTGCTCAATTTTTGTCGTGTTCATGCCTTTACTGTTAAGCGCCGCTATTTGGTCGTGGTGCTTTCCATCAGCTACGAGCATTTGGTTCTTACAGCAAATGGTGATTGTTCATGCTCTGTGCTGTACGACCTTGTGCCCCTTCCTCTTGAAGATAATGGGTATGTCATCTTTGTTTGCATTATTGAAAGATCGGTTTTATTTCTATTTCGTGCCCGCTTTTGGTTTCGGGGCAGTGTGCTCAATCAAATCAGCAATATTCAGCTATCTCGTCATCTTGCCCTATCTCATTTTGCTGGTTATCTTCGGTCACGGAAGATTTCTTCTATCTAGCTTTCTGTTCTTTTGGTCTATGGGTCAACTCGTCTTTCTCAAACAGTTCTGGAATGACTCCAAGACCTTTATGACGACGATGAGAATATCGCTTGCTAACACCTAGCGCCCACTGAGAACACTTCTCTGAATGAGTGGTGTAGTGAATGTACCCCTGATAGCTGATGAGCCGATGTTGCGTAAGATTTGATTGCTTCTCTCGTTACTTGGGCTAGTGACTTCTTGCTTGCCTGTGAAAGCTTTGACGATGGAACCGCTTGCGTTTGTTCGTTTGATGACTGCACCCAAAGGTGAAACAGCTGCTGCATAAAGAACGTCGTCGTGTAAGTCACTGCCTTTAGTGGAACCTGCCAAGCAGGTTTCATATGCTTGCGAGAGTTTTGTTTGGGGATTGTCACGAAGGTGAGACTCGAGCTGAATTCCGAGGTTGTTTCCTCTGATTTGGTCTTCTGGTTTGTAGGAGGGAGCTCGGCTGAAGTGTTTTTTACCATTGTCAAAATCACCAGACAGATAACTTCGAGCGCTAAGAATGTAGCTGTTCACAATTTGCAAGCTGTCGCCCCAATTGGTGTTAACGTTTTTCATGGCCCAGCGATGTATACCCGAGCGGTTGAGTCCTCCGCGAACACCAGCATAAGAATGGGCGATGTCCACCAGGTTTCCGTCTTTGTCCGTGATGAATTTTGGGGGCATTGTGCCAGCTGGAAGTTTTACTCCCTGCCATCCTGAGTTTTCTTCACCTTCAGCAAAAAGAGGGATGTAAACACCTTCGTCTTTTGCATATTGACCGTGATGAAATTGAGTGATTATTTGCTGTGCCGTAGCTTGGGGATTTAGTGCCTGAACCTCTTTTACGTAGTCGAGGAACTGAGAAACTGTGAGTTTGCGATTGGGGTTTTTTCTCAATAGCTCAGAGGCTGAAGGTGTACTTGAAGGCGTCTGAGGGGCTGAACTGACTTCAACAGCTCTGTCATCATTGACGCCAACTAAATCGAGTGCTCTTACGTTCGAGCTGAGAACTAGACCACAGGCAGCCACTGTCACTGCCAATTTGTTCAGTTTATTCATCTGCCAACTCCCTCACGGTTTCTTTTCTTGTTGTCAAATGAGGAAGCAGTTGTCGTGCCAAAACCCAAACCCGGTCTGGGCGCCAATTTAGAAGATGGTGGATTTTAATTGTTCACTGAGTTGTCAGTTCACGAAATAGGATTGTATCGTAGCATGACAGTTTGAAATGCGATGTCTTTTGGATCACCTAACGTGGTTGGTGCAGTAAACCTTTTCACCTTTGATAATGAGTGGTCTACCATCATGTGGACAAATGGGCCACCTGTTTTTTGTGTACAGACCTCTGTCCAAAAGCACTTGAGCAATGATCTCGGGTTTGCCCTTTAGCACTTTCCCCGTCAATTTTCGATAAACCCGCATGGCTATCTGCAAACGAGCCTGGTTTTCGTGGCAGGTCACTTCTGTGGCTTTTAGACTGATCAATGCAGCGGCAAAAACTACTGCATTTTTCTTTCGCCAAGCTATCTCTTGTTTTTCGGTGAACACTGGCGGAACAGTCAATTTGCCTGAATTCATGGCTCTTTGCAGAGCATTTATTCTCAATTTAAAATAGGGTTTGGCTTGCTCTGTGTGTCTCTGCAAAGCTCTTTCCAACTTGCCATCGCCAAAGACCTTGAGTGCAGCAGCCAAGAATTTTTTGTCCTTAATCAAAGGTCTCATCTCAGTACCCAGAATCTTCTTGATGGATTTTTTGTGCCCCTTTGCTGCTTTGATAAAGAGTTTCCCAAACTCTGGTGAGCCTACGACTCCAGGCGCTGTTTTCACCATGTAGTCCAAGGCTTTGATGCGTGAGCGAGTTCTGTCGTGGTGCCTGGTGAGTGACTGTAAGGCAATGATGCGAGCTTGAGGATCAACATTGGGCTGACGTGTGGCTGGCTCTTCAGCTCTGACAGTCGAGCCGAAGAAGAGGTACAGCAGCACTGGAATCAATACTAGACATGCAAATGTACTTTTCATGGTCCCAGTATCTCCCCACTAAAAATCTCGCCCATATTGGCATTATTCTGCTTTTGAACTGGCTGGAGAATGTAATCGATTATGTTGCCAGCTGCGTCATATACAGGCGTCATTATGACGTGTTCTTGACCTGTTCTTGCTTCAATGAGTTGGTCAGTAGCCATGGCTGTTGGAGGAATGGTCAACAAACCCTCTTTGACAATTGTCCCTCCTTGACGAGCTTGAGCCTTGAGATACTGCTTAAAAGCAGCCTTTTCAGTTTCACTAGCAAAAACCACGAGCTCTCTTCCACCACTAGCATTTGGAAGCTCCATCATATGGGTGAATTTGACATTGTGACCAACATTCTTGGAGACCACTTGTCCACCAAAACGTTTGGAGGCACCAATAACGCCTGTAGCAGATATTTTTTCAAAATGTCTGGCTGCTTCACCTTTGAGGACTACTCTGTCAACTCTGGACGAAACATCGTCAAGTCCTGAACCGAACTTACGCCAAACATTGACAGTACCGTTTTGGGTTTTGAGGGTTTCGAATGTAGTACCAAAAACACGCCCTTCAGCAGTAGGAATGAGACCTCCGCCTTCCTTAATGACTATGTCATCAGAGAGACCGTAGAGCTTTCGCAGCTCAGCAGCTTTGGCACCCGTGATTTCTGTAGCACCATTGCGAACTAGGTTGTACTGTTCTGGCTTGAGGTAAATGTACACTTCATCTACTTTGTTAGCGTTCTTCATACGTAACAATCCACCAGCTTTACCAATCTGTGTTGCCGGTAGAAAATTCAAAGCGGCCAGGCCAGAGTGAGCTGCCAGTTTTCCACCACTCGCAAGAACTTCTTTGGTCTCTGCGCCAGAACCTACCTTGTGGCCCAATTCACCTGCAGCTTCTTCCACATTGCCAAGATTTGAGAATTTCAGCAGTCCACCCATAATCTCGGCACCAGTGCCTAACAAAGCTGCTGATACATATCCTCTTTTACCATCTTCAACTTCCTGCCCGAGCTTTTCCTGATAGTTTTCCCAAAAGTTTAGTGAGTTGTTGATTATGCCACCCTCTGCATAATTAATGGGTTGCTCACTGGCAGCACTCTGCGTGTTTTTGACGATGGCACTTTGCTGGCCAGGAGCAGGCGAATTCGTGTTGCCAACAAGACTAGCGTTTTTTCGCCAACTATCAATATATTCCGGTGCTACAGGCTTGATATGAGTAGATGAGCCACCTGCTAAGTTAGGATTCTTTCGCCAACTGTCAATGTATTCAGGCTCAGCGGGTGGTGTCCCTCCACCAGCCAAGTTGGTTTTCGTCTCCACAGCAGGTTTTACAGGTGGTGTTCCTCCACCTGCCAAGCTTGGATTCTTTTGCCAGCTATCAATGTACTCGGGTTCTGGCGGAGAGCCAGTGCTTGTACCACTTAGGGCAAATTTATCATTTTTCTGGCCCGTCAAGAAGTCCGGCTCTTGTACTATGTCTTCTGTATGACTCCCGCCGACGGGCATGGCTTGTCCAGAACTAGATGGTGAAACGGGATTATCCACGGTGGGGTCAACTGTGTATGGGTTGTAACCAGCCTGCGTATCTAGGTCTATCGTGTTCACCTCTTGGGGGTTCGCAGCCAAGTTGGGAGTTGCCCCCTCCATTTTGAACTCTGGAGTTTCCAATCCGGCCGACGCTGGGGGCACGGTTACATTCGATCCAACACTAGAGTTACCCGTAGTGCCAGTAGTTCCGGTACCTGCTCCACATCCTACAGAGAAGACCATCAAGACCATTAATAAATTGAGAACGAGACAGATTTTTAGAAAATGCATTTTCTACCCCTTTTTGACTGTCACTCATCTACATAATAATTGGACAAGGCAGATATTCCCAATGTTAGAACTCTTTTGGATTGTCCGTTTTTTGCTCGACCACTCTTGTCTACTGTAATCTAGATCTTGTCAGAGCACGTGCAAATGAACTGAGGTCTTCACATTGTCTGAAGCATTGTTGATAGCTGGTAAGACTGAATACAGCCTCGACAAAGAATTCCTGGTCATTGGCCGAGACCTGAACTGCAATATCGATTTCCAAGACACATTGTTGTCACGAATGCATATGGTCATTGTTCCTTGCAACGGCAGGTTCTTGGTCGTCGATTTGATGTCCTCCAACGGAGTCATGGTCAACAGTAACCGTATTGATTTTGCTCATCTAAAACATGGCGATTTGCTCGAAATAGGTGAGCAAAGCTTTGTTTTCAGATACAAAGAGAGTCTCTGCCCGAATTGGCTCCCTCTCCCAATGGCCAGCTTATCCTTTGACAGTCAGACAATCGAGCTAGGTTGCAACACTTTGGTTATTGGTCGCGACTTGAATTGCGATCTAGTGATAGAAGAGGAAGAGGTATCACGAAAACATGCCATCATAGCCCCTGCTGATGGACATCACCTGCTCATTGATCTCAAATCCGTCAATGGAGTGAAGGTCAATAGTGACAAAGACTAGGCATGAATCCATCCAAACTACCATTCAGCAAAACCTTTCTCGACAGCTACGAGATAATCGAGAAGCTTGGCGAAGGTGCTATGGGAGTGGTCTTCAAGGGGCGACATCGTGATTTGAATCGTTTGGCCGCTATCAAATGTTCACAGAATCAAATTGCTGACGTAAACAACATTGCTGCTCGCTTCAAACGTGAAGCAAAGTACTTGGCAGCTTTGAGCCATCCCAATGTCGTTCCAATTTACGAATGTTTGGTTGATGGCGATTTGTTCATTCTCATTCAAGAGTTCCTTTCAGGGCAGTCATTGGAAGATCAGTTGCTCCTTTGGCATCCAATACCACAATGGACAAGTACTTTTCGCCACATTAGAGCCACTAGCTCTTTTTGCATTGCCTCTCCATTGACGAAACACCCGGTGACGTTACGGCAGAGAACGATGGTGCGTTACACAACGTGATGGCTTTTTCGTAAAAACATACAACCGCAACAAGGAAACTTGCCCCCAAGAGCTTTCTTTGCTGTCTTTAGCGCAACAGCCAAGTAGCTGGCAACACCTCTCGACCAAAGGTGTAAGATTGCCCGCGCCAGGCATTTCATCGCTTCTGTAGAACTTCCTCCAGTAGGTAAAATGATATTCGAACTGAACTCTTTACACCTACTTGATGACCTTGCGCAGCCATGGTACTCTCCCACAGCCTATAGTGA
>CAZXTJ010000414.1:0-7467 GCA_964643655.1 uncultured bacterium | reverse complement strand
CCTACAGCTGAAAAGGCCGAAGACGTATGAGCAGAAGGGAAAGAGACATTGCCATGGCCATTTGGACGCTCTGCTCGTACTGTATATTTAATACCAAAAGTAATGCCCATAGTTAGCAAGTATGAACTCGATGCCGCGCGAAAGCTTGTCCAGTCGCCATCTTCACGTCCAGCCAACAAAGAGGAAAAGGGTAGGTATTCTCCCTTTTCAAAGATATCGTGTTGTGAATCTGAAAAGTCTATCTCAGTGTTTACCTCTGTCCAGCGCTCTAGGAATGTGTGATAGACGAGGGTCGTAGGAGCCACGGCCCAAAGGACTGTAAACTCGCCCTTACGAGGTTTAAAAGCTGCTTTTGCTCCTGGATTGGTGTAGAAGAACCAACTAGACCAACAGGGTTTATGGGCAGCCCGGCTCGAATGGATGGTCGACTTGAAGGCAGCATTTGGAGTTGTCAGCGACAGGCCGGATTCTGCTTCATCAGCTATACGGAGGGCCCTTTTAGTTATGTCTACCTTGTTAGGAAGCAAAAAATCGAGACGGCGAAAGAGTCGTCGTCGCAAAGTCTTGGGGGGCACGTTGGACTTCATTCGAGCTGCCACTAAATAGACATTTATCCTTCTGGAGGCTCTTTTAAAGACCTGGACCGTAACACTTTCATCGGAACACTTCTCAGGTGGAGGGGTGAGGGGATAGGTCCCACTTTTAACCTGACCGACGACAAAACTAAGTTGTTTACCCGTTAGGCCAACATAAGGGATGTGGCTGTCTGCAAAATCCTCTTTTTCCCAGATGGCAGGATTGAAATGACAGGTGACGTAAGGGCCGAAGTCATAGGCAAAGCACAACTGCATGGTCAGAAACGAAAAAGCAAAGAAAGCAAAGAAAGCAAAAAGCAGGCTTTTAGCTCTCACAAGGTAGCTCCTACATCTAGGCAAGAAATCAATTGGCCAAGGTGTTTCGCACTCTCGAGCGATAACGTTCCTTCAGTCTTGCCAAGCGCTCATTGAAATCTATTGCTCTCACTGTTCGACAGGGAAGAGCCGCTATGACATCAGCCAAAAAGTCCTGTGAATCCCAAGGCCAGCCAAAGGTAGAATGACCGAGGCGAATGACAACGAGTCCCCTAGAGGGAACGATTGCAATCATCTGCCCAAGGAATCCTTGAGCCATGAATGCGTCAGTAGGCACACCCTTCCACTGACCATGGTCATTGGAATAAAAGTGAGCAGCAAAACAATCTTTACCAGACTGAGGTACCGTCTCAGTTGAATAATGACGCCACCAGGTGGGCAATATCCTCTCTCCGTCAACGACACCATCATTGAGAAACAGCTGACCAAATCGCGCATAGTCACGTGTCGTAGCGTAGATATATGAAGAGGCAACGAAGGTGCCATCGAGATCCGTCTCGACTAACGCACTATTCATGCCAATCTTGTAGAGCAATTCACGATAGATGAAGGGTAGATAATCATCCTTGCCAATGATGCTCTTCAGATGGCGTGACAATATGAGAGAAGTGCCGCTGGAATATTTCCAATGAGTGCCAGGTTCATACTTCAACTCTTTGCCAGCAGCATACTTGGCCATATTACCGTGAAGCATCAACATCTCGGCCTGATCGTCTTTGATTAGAAACTTGTCTTCAAATTTCAGACCTGAGAGCATATGAAGCATTTGATCAATTGTAATCTCTTCCTTTTGGGGCTGCCCTGCCCACTGAGGAATGACCATTCTGTCGTGAAGGTTTAATTTACCTTGATAAATCAAAATGCCAACAATGGCGTTGAGGAAACTCTTGGCCATGGACCAGCTCAGTAATTTGCTGTCTTTGTCATAAGTAGGGGCGTATCGCTCTGCGACGATTTTCCCATCTTGGAGAATGAGGACAGCCCTTGTACGTTTTAGATTGAGGGTGTTTTTGAAAGCGGAGTCCACAACCTTGTCTATGGCTTCTCTCTCTTCAGGATTGAGATGTGCGAACTGAAAAGGTTCAGGATCTGGCTTGGGAGGCAAAACAGGAACAGGTGGAAGAGGAGGGGAACCCTCATAGTTTTCTGGAAGCAATACTACTCCAGCATCTTTTCTGTAGATGGCCTTTCTGACTACCTTCTTGCCAAAGATTTTCATAGTGGCAGTGATTTCCGACTGAGCTGGTTGCTCTTCTGGTTCAGGGTCGTAATCCATTTTTATGTATCTGTGTAGAGTGTTACCCAAAAACATGTCGGTACGTTCGGCATCCTCTTTGGGTCTATCTCCGACGAAGACAGCAGAACCAACCACTTTGGCTGCATATCCAGTAAACACACGGTGGTCAGTGCGGATAACCCTGCGAGGAGAACAGCCTGAGATTATGAGGCCAATGACGAGGACAGCGAGAGCTCTTTTGAAACGGTACATTTATCACCCCTCCAATATTGCCCCCTGCAACTCATTGTACATAAAAACAACCATCGCCATGGCGAGAAATTTTTACCAATAATGAAGAATGAGCACACCAATAAAAGAACATGCTCATTGAACCAATTGCCTCAGTTTGAAACAGTTGTGTCAGAGTGACACCACTATGCCATTGAAGGGTAGGGATGATGGAGCTCATTCACCTTTGACCACCCACCCATAATCACTCCTGTTTCCGCTTCTAGTGTTCCTTTGAAGACATTGCAACATCATAATGAAATTGATTGGCAATGCCTTTGCATTCTGGCCAGCAAGAGAAAGCTTCGTTCCAAAGTCATTTACGGATTGTTTACATATTGAGAGTAGGTTTTGAATGTCGCGACAAGAATTAGTTGCCTTGTTACTGCTTGTGGTGATTATCAGTCACAAGTCACTTTATGCCGGTCCATTGGCTCGCTCTTTTGCGAGACGACAAGAACGGCCCGTTAGAACTCATTTCCACTTACTGCACGGCAAAGCTAGTGAAACAGTGCTTCGACCTGAGATAAAAGAAGGTAACTTCACATTCGAATTGCTAGACATAGTCTCGGGCAGAGACGAAGTCTTCAAAGTGAATCTCACAGCAACTTCTTTGCATGCTGCAGAGACTCGTATCGAAGGTACTATTTTCGCCATCGAATCGACGGCTGAGTTTTTCGCAGAGTATAAGCATTTAGCGCTCTACCGCCATAATCCATTGAGTCCATATTCGATAACTTTCATTGCGGGAGCTGTGAAAGGTTCCACTATCGAAGTAGAAGATCTCGAGTTTCAGTCCATTTTGAGCTCAGTGAATGGTTCCTTCATGTTGGCTGGTGACCATGGCGGAAGTACCGTAGAAGGTTATCTCTATGGTGAAGAGGCAGTTGATGTCTTTGTCCCTGAAGATGTAAAAGGATTGACTAGAAAATACCTCGCAGCGATTATGGAAGAAGATTTCCAGCGCGCTCAGGAGATAAGTGCAAGTGTAGATGACGCCACAACATTCAAACATCTGAGCAAACTTTTGAGAAACAATGACCACTATGAAATCAAAATCCGAAAATTTGCACCAAATCCAGAAGACTACTTCATCAGCATTTTCTGCTATATCGATGAAGGTGGAAGAAGAGTGCCCATCCAGATACCTCTCATAATCGATTTCCACAAAGACGAAGAAGGTCAGCTGAAACTGCACTACATTGATGAATAGTCTCAGAAAACATCACCTATGTTTATGAACTCCCAAAGCAGTAGGTCATTCGTTCATCATCTGAACAATTGCCCCATGGTGGAACATTAACTGCTGGCTCAAACATTGAGACCACGCGGGCTCAATTGCTGGCTCAACAATTGTCACCACACTGGCTCAAATGTTGAGCAGATCGGGCAAACTGTTTATGCAGAGCCCTTTTTAAAGGCCATTGGTGAGCCTTATGAAAGCTATGCCCCCAGCAGATTCTCACTTGGCAGAAGAGTTGCGTAAAGGGCGACAAAATACAGAAAGTTTCAACCATTGTTTTTATCTTGAGAGAAGGTAGTTTGATGAAAAAACAGGGCATTTTCGGATTAATGCTGGTGGCAGCACTCATAGGACAAAACACACTCGAGGCTGGCCCTTTGTCTCGCTCATTCGCCAGAAGATATGTGAGGCCATTCGAGGCAAACTTTGAAATGCTCTATTGGAAAGCCAGCGTAACAGCTAACCGTCCAGAACTGAAGGAGGGGGTCTATACCTTCGAAATCTTGGACAGCCGCTCTGGTGAAAGTGAAGACTATCAAGTAAAACTTACTGCTACTTCTTTAAAAACTGACGATTCACGCATAGAGGGAACTGTGTTTGCCGTCGAATCAGCAGTAGATTTCTTCGACAGCTATGCTCATCTGGCTCTATACAGGCACAAACCATCGAGTCCATATTCCATAACCTTCATTGCAGGTCAGGTCAAAGACTCTAATCTCGAAGTAGGTGATCTCGAATTTCAATCCATTATCTCATCAGTAGATGGTTCATTCATGTTGGGCGGAGATCATGGAGGTATAGCTGTAGAGGGATACCTCTATCGTGAAGGTGCAGACAGAGTTTTTGTCCCCACAGAAGTAAAAGAACTGGCAAGCAAATACCTCGATGCCATTAAATCAGGAGACTTCCAGAGCGCAATGGCCATTAGTGACGAGATTGATGACAGCAAAACATTGAACCGAATACAGGCTGCACTGTCATCTATGGGTGAATACAAATTCCGTACTCGTAAATACGATCCGAAACCAGATGACTATTTCATAAGCGTCTTTACCTACATTCTCGAAAATGGCAAATCACTACCACTAGAAATGAACTTCAGTAAAAACGAAAATGGAGAAATCCAGCTTCACGATATAGACTGACCCGCAAGGCAGTTGGGGAACGAGGTCGCTGCGGCGGCCTCGTTTTTTATGCACTTCATCAAACACTAGCGAGTCCGAAAGTTGCCGATGATTTATCTGTATGTGGAACCAATACCATGGTGAAGACACCCAAAAGGGACTGCAATCAACATTCCATCATTCAACTGACTCGACCAAATCCGCGCTAGGAGAGCTTTACGTTTGCCACACTTCCTGGCCAGAATTTTGCACATTCGAAACTGGGGTAGGAAGCGAGTCTCTTTTTGCCAAACAGTGTTCTCATTGCAAGCCTCGATCCCAAGTTGAGCATAGTCCTTTCAGCAGAGCTCGATCAGCAGGGATTTGAAGTAAATGATGTCATTAGCGCTGAAGCGATTGTCACTGAACTCAAAGGCAAAGATTATGATGTCGTCGTAGCAGATACCAGACTGTCAACAAGTGCTGGACTGGACGTAATCCAAGCTGCTCATTCACGATTACCGGGCTCTGAGGTCATATTCATTGCCGAAAGCACGGGAATTGACCAGGCAATTGCAGGATTGAAGGCAGGTGCTTTTGACTATTTCTTTTCACCAATCAATCTTGCCGAACTCTCTTTGTCAATCAAGAAAGCTTGCCAACGCAGGCAGCAGCTAATCGAAAACATGACATGCACCTGCGGACGCAACAAAATGGCCCAACTCGGTGACATAACTTTTGGCGCAGTACATGAAATGAAAAATTCTTTGGGAGCAATGCGAGGTCTGGCTGAGTTGATGTCCATGCGCTCAAAAGCTTGCAACGTAATCAGTTTGGCTGAGCGATTGATCTGCGAAGTAGACAGGTTTGATACGACCTTGAACTCTATATATCAAATTGGTGAAAATGCTCAGCCAGTGCACCAGGCCGTTCATCTGAGCCGCGTACTCAAAGGCATCGTCGATGAGTTCTCAGCAGCCAATCCAGAGCTAACTTTCGAGTTGTCCTGCCATGAGGACATGCCCAATATATTATATGATAAACTCGCAATCGTTCGCGCATTTGAGAACATAATCAGAAATGCAGTCATCGCCTCAAATAGAGGCGATACAATCAAACTGTTGCTGAGCTTCCATAAAAACTCAATATGGTTCCACTGCATGGACAATGGGGTAGGGATGTCTCGACAGACTTTAAACCGTATCTTCGAGCCTTTCTTTTCCACTTGGAAACAACATGGCTGCGGTTTGGGTTTGTGTATGTGTCGGAAAACCATCCTCGAGCATGGTGGACAGATTTCCATTGAAAGCGAAGAGGGAACGGGTACGAAAGTATCTGTTGAACTACCGCTAAACCCTTCCCAAGTCGCGGCCTAATCGTTGCCCAATCGCTGCACAGTTGTTGTTGAGCTCAGTTGTTGTGCAGCACAGTGCTTGTTGGCCGCGACTGCTGCCTCGCTTTTTTCATCTTATTCGTTCAACTAATGAACGTCTGCCATGTGGTGGAACATGCTGTCGCTAAAACACTTTTTTCACAAAATCAATGGGGTCGCTGAAAACCTGCGCTAAGAAGGAAACATAGCCTTCGCAGTAAACACAACTCCGATGAATTTATTTTGGCAAAGCAGTTGCACAAGGGGCAGCAGATAAAACTGTAAACAATTCACTTCATTTCATTACGGGAAGGATACAAATGTACAAACACTGGAAAACGCTCGTCGTTGCTGCCCTCTTCTTCTGTGGAGCATGTCTTGTCTCTGCCGGAGAAACGACTACTCAACACATCTATCTCGACTTCGAAGGCGAAGTGTTGGATACGGACATGGGCATCTCCCTCTATCGCGAGGGGCAACACCATTTCAAATTTGTCATCGATGGTTTGACAATTAGAGTGGATTCATATGAGGCCTGTAGCTCTGAGCCAATTCCTCCCTTTTGTGTAGGTTATATGGAAAAGAAGAAAAACAAGTTGTCAGCTGATGCAAATCCAAATGTTGGTGGCGATGATGCTGCTTTGGCTGCTGCCCGTCAATGTTTGGCCAATCATCGTAAAGCTGCAGGTTTTGGTGTTCACGGTCCATTAAAAATCAAAGGCACCATACTGCTCTCCATGTCCTGGAAAGAGAACAAACCGGCAAAAATTCGGCCTACTATTAGTTTCGTGCAACTGGAAGGGCCGAAGGGAAGTTGGTCTAAATAAAGTTCAGCTAGCCGGCCAGCTTGTCTGGTCGGCTTTTGTCATGCTTTCTCTCAGGTTCAATTCTGACAAAGGCCTCACTTTTACCAGCTCGCATCGTTCACTGCGCTATCTGTAGTTCCAGCAGCCTGAGGACGATTGTTGGTTTGCTTTTGTTGCCCTTGTTGGATCAACAAATTGTGGATTGCTGCAAAGGTCTCCTGTGTTTGTGCTGAAATTTCAGAGTCGCGGCTTTGAAGACTCTCTGTTTTCCTAGGGCTATTTGAGCTCTGTGCATCATTTACGGTCAACAGGTTATCAAGGAGGTTTTGCTCGAGTGATTGATTGTTACGTCGTAGGTGTTCGTTTTCTACTTCCAGTAGTTCATACTTGTTATACAAAGCAGCAAAATTTGCCTTGGCATGTTCACATTCCAGCTTCTTGGACCAGACGAGATCTGTTAACCACATTAGCTCTGCACTACTCAACTTAGACGTGTCGATTAGAATTTCTGGAGCCGGGCAGGAC
>CAZXTJ010000413.1:0-7468 GCA_964643655.1 uncultured bacterium | reverse complement strand
ACCCCATCACTCCCGAAATGGTAGAAGAAGCTCTCTCCACAGGCAAATATGACGCTATGACTCTCGTCCACAACGAAACATCCACAGGCGTCATGAGCGACATCAATGCAATCGCCGCCGTTGTGAAAAAATACCCTGATGTTGCTTTCCTCGTTGACTCTGTTAGCTCAATGGCTGGCGTAGACATCGACTTCAAAGAGCTCGGTATTGACTGTCTCCTCGCTGGTGTGCAGAAAGCCTTTGGTCTTCCTGCAGGTTTGGCCGTTTGTGCCGTTTCCGACAAAGCCATGGAACGTTCACGCAATGCCACGAACAAAGGTTTCTATTTCGACTTCGTACAGTACGAAAAGTACGACAAGAAAGACCAGACACCTTCCACCCCAGCCATCTCCCACGTATACGCCCTCGCTCAGAAACTCGACTCCTTCTTTGAAGAGAGCTTGGAAAAACGCTACGCACGCCACCTCGAAATGGCCAACTACGTGCGCAACTGGGTAAAAGAGAATGGCTTCGAAATGTTCCCCAAAGAGGGTTACGCTTCAGTCACACTCTCTACCATCAAAAACACAAAAGAGATGGACATTGGTAAATTGAACGAATTCTTGGCCACAAAGGGTGCTGTCATTGCCAACGGTTATGGCGATCTGAAGAACAAAACCTTCCGTATTGCCCACATGGCTGACTGTAAACTAGAAGACATCAAAGAACTTCTTGCTTGGATAGATGAGTTCAGAGCTCAGTAAACAGCTATAAAAAAAGCCCGCTCCATTGGAGCGGGTTCTTTTTTTCCCTCTATTTTGCATAAATTGCACAGCGGAAACCAACGTCTGTGAACTTACCTCTTCGAGGTGAAAAATTGCGATAAAAGAGTGGCTGCTTGGGTTCAGTGTTCCAACTGCCACCTTTGATGACCTTAAAGGTTCCAGTTTTGGGGCCTTTGGGATTGGTGGAAGGTGAATTGGCGTAATAATTTTTGCCATACCAATCGTAGACCCACTCACGCACATTGCCTGCCATATCGGAACAACCATAATCAGATTTGTCTTTGCTATATCGATTGACTTGCGTAGCGATGGCTGCGCCGTCTTTCGTGCCCTTCCAATTTGCCTCTTTGCCTGAAGCACGCATCCCCCAAGGGAAAGCTGAAGATCGTAAACCACGAGCAGCCTTTTCCCACTCGGCTTCTGTGGGAAGTCGTTTTTCTTTCCAGCGGCAGTAGGCATATGCATCGAACCAGTCCACGTTGACGACTGGATACTTCTGATACTTGGGATTATTGAAATAATCCTTGGGAAGACTGCCATAAGGTTCACGGTATTTATAATCAGTCTTGCCACCCTCGTCTTCGCGGAAACGTTTCTTTTGCACACGCATGGCAATGAGGAACCGATTGTACTCTTCCACAGTGACTTCGTGGGCATCGATGAAGAATGGGCTTAGCTTTACCTTGGCTTTGGGTTTCACGTCATCAGGCCCAGAACCAGCACCACGGAGAAAATATCCACCAGGAACATAAACCATACCCTGAGGAACAGACATACCTGTAGGTGGACCTGAAGGAATTTTACTCGTTGGTTTTTTCACCCGTCGCGTTGGTCGACGAGGAGTCGGCTTTTTCACTGGAGGCAACATGGCCCAAGTCTTCTTTTGTTTGCCAACGATGACCCTTTGACTCACTTTTTTATGACCAGCTTTCACGTAAGTGAGCTTCTGCTTTCCAGCTGGCAACTTAACGGTCAAAGGAGTCTTTCCAATATATTTACCTTTTTCACCCAAGAAAACCTTAACGCCTGTGGGTTTGGTCACAATCTTAAAGGTCAATTTGTGGGTTGGAGTTGGTTCAGGAGTTGGTTCAGGTGTTGGTGTAGTTGGTGTGTCGATATCATTGAAGTCATCGTCATCATCATCGTCGTCACCTGTTGGCATGGGAGCGCTGTCGTCATCATCGTCGCCCATATTCATGGAGTCGTCGTCATCATCACCAGCAGGAGGAGGAGTATCTGTTGGCGCAGGTGCGTCATCATCATCGTCATCGCCCATACCAGGTTCAGGCTTACCAGAGTCATCATCATCGTCACCTAGCATGTCGCCATTGCCCGGATCAGGAGTCGGTGTGGGAGCTATTGTCGGCTGACCATCATCGCCAGTGGCCACCTGTTGTTTGTTGAGAACTTGCGTATAGATTAAGAAGCCACCACCACCGCAGAGAGCCAAAAACATCAGCAATAGACCCATCAGCAGACAACCAAGTTGCTTCGTCGTCTGCTTGTGTACCTGTATTTGCGTTGCTAATTGTTCTTGGTCCACGAGCCCAGTATATTGAATGGTAGGGCTTTTACGCAAGGAAGTCTGGTCCAGAAAGGCAAAGGCTGGAATGCCGCTTCAGAGGGACTTTCGAGGCATTAAATAGAACAAAAGAATGGGTGAATTCAAAGTGGTTGTGCGAATTTTTCTTCTATTTTTTTCGCTTCAGCTGCTCTTTTGCCCTTTTTTGTCAGCAAATGAGGTAAGAAAACTGCGTCGCCACCTCAATAACAAACCTGATGATTGGCGTCGTAGAAAACAGCTGGCTTCGGCTCTTCTGAAAGCTGGTAAAAAGAAAGAAGCCGAACAGGAATTGGCAAAAATACTGGATTTGCGTCCTTACGCCCACAAATTGCGCTGCAAACTTGGAGTACTCCTTTGGCGCAGAGGGGCACGGAAAGCAGCCGTCAAGGAGTGGCGACAAGTTGTCCTTCACCAGCCAGGCAACAAACTGGCACTCAAATACCTGAAAAAGGCAGGAGTGCCCGCTGTTGAAAAATACAGGTTAAGACTCAAGTGGTCCCAAAAGAGCCATGCTGACCATTACGACATGGAGATGGCCCATCAGGAAGAAGCTTTTCGCCAGGAAAAGAACATCCTCAAGGCCAACTCATCTCTCGAGGGTTTTCTCCTCTGCTGGACCTTGGGTAAGGAGACAAAAGAGAAAACGCAACTAGCACTGCAGACAATAATCAAAAAAGGAAAGATGCCAAAGGGCATGTTTCTGCCTCAACCATCAGTCTTTGGTTTTCCGCGAGCGAAAACCATCCAAACGAGAGTGATAGATGAACGGGGCCTCATCCACTCTGTTGGTGGAGTTGAAAAGCGCGACTTACCTTTGTACGAGATGCCCTATTTTGTCCTTCCAAAAGAGGAAGTTTCTGTAGGACAAAGCTGGCAATACATGACTAGCTCTACTTCTTTTTACCTCCATTCCAATTTGGGCACCGTTGAAATGCGCTGGACTTACGAGTTGACTGCCATCAAAGATGGTGTTGCTGTCATCAAAGGCAAATGTGAACACCTCTTCCTCGAGAATCTGGCAATGGGAAACAACCTGAAAGTAAAAGATGGAATTGAGGTGGGCCTTCATTTAAAAAGCGGAAGGCTCGTCAGTTTTGTCCATAACATTTGCCAAGAAAACTTCGACAAACGTTCAGGTGTTCTACTACGAATAGTCGATGGCATTGGCCTAAAGTTGGCCCCCAAGAAAAAAGCACCCAAAGCTGATGTAAGCGAGAAACTGTTCAAAGAGTTACCCATGCCTTCAACAATATGCCCCACTGAGAAGGGTGCCAAGAAGTTCCTCGCCAAATTCTTCGAATACCTCTATTACGGCCACACAGACAAACTCACCTTGCACTGTCTCGATTTTCACAATCTCAAGGACATAAGCGGCGACCATGGTTTGCTCTATCGCAATACTTCAGATGATTATCGTCGTTTTCTCGTCAGCCGCACCTTGGGAAACATACAAAAACTAGCAGCAGCGGTTGATGCTGACGCAGCCTCACCAGCTGAGATAGACAAATTGGTCAAAGAACGAACAAAGAAGTTTTCTTACCGCTCTTATGGTCGTTTTTTACGAGCCAGTGATGGACTGGTAGCCTTTTCCCTGCACATCATCAATGGCAAAACACGAATAGTTCGGATTTTCACGAACCACTAGTTCTCTTCAAATGAGCTCGCAATGATGAGCTCAGCTCACTGCTCGACATACCCAAATGTTTCTGCAGAGAACTTTCCATTGGTTTTTGCTGGGAAAGAGCCATCATTATCTTGACGAGTCTTTTGACACCATCTTTTGGATAACGGCCTACGATGAGCGAAACGAGCAAACAAGCCTGCATATAGGCCTTCAAGCGTTTGTTTCCCGCACCCACTGAAGCGACAGCCAAATAGTTCCCCAGCTGAGGGAAGGATAAAATGCCATCCCTGAATATCTTCTTAGCCGTCTTTCTCTCTCTGATGTGGGCCTGCGAATGGAACTCAGCCAAACCTTCTATCATCCACAGGTTGTTCAATTGATATACTTCTTTTCCTGCAGCATGGCGCAACACATAGTGGGAAAACTCATGGATGACGATATGTTCTGCCACCCCTCTATTTACATGGCCGCTGCCACTAGAGAAATATTCACGAGAGATGACTATTTCATCTGCAACGGTGTCATAAAAAGCTGGCAATTTGAGAGCAGTGTTTTCCAGTATTTTGACCTTTATCTGATGGGGAGAGATACCATAGTGAGGGCACACAGTATCGTATGCCTTTTTAAAGAGTCTGTTTATTCGATTGAATACACTCTTGGGTAAATCTTTCATATGAAAAAACACGAAGAGTCCAAGATCGGTCTTGGCCCCCATAGTTGCCAATCGCCATTTTTCACGAACTGTTGATTTTTGGGCCAACAGCTTGTCGTCATGGGGGGAAATGCGAAGAGCTTTATTTACATACTCAACGGATTTTTTATATTCTCCTCTTCGTTCATAAATGGACGAGATGCTTCCCAGAGCAAGGACTGTGAGAACATTTGCCGGAATCCCCAAAGCAAGATAGTTGTTCATCTCTTGCAAAGATAACGCATATTCGCCTTTGGCATAAAATAGTCGGCCACGTAAAAATGTTAAGGCTGAAATTTTGGCATCAATCTTCTGCACGTCTGTAAGCGTTTGGTCAGCGCCAGCATAATCCTTCAAGCTCAGAAGATAGTTGAAGCGCTTCATGAGCAATTCAACACGTCTTGGAGTTTTGGTCAGGGCCAAATTCAAGGCTGCAACTGCTTCCACATAACGATTGTCCATAGCCAGCAAGTCTGCTCTGGCTTCATTGGTTGCAGCCAAATGTGGGCATTCTATTTGGGCAATGTTTACCAACTGACGAGCCCTGTCCACTTCACCTTGGCGAAGGACATAGGTGGCCAAACGAGCTGCAGCACGACCATTGCGCCCATTCAAGGCCAGGACTCGCTCATAACCCTCGAGGGCTTTTTCCTGTCGATGAATGTCATCATCGAGCATTGCGTCAACCAATAAAGCCTTCTCAGAGAGAGGATCTATGGCCAGTATTTTTGCGCTGAGCCTTCTTGCTCTATATGGTTCGTTGGCGTCATATTCTTTCAGCGCCCGCTCTTCCCAAGCTTTCACTTTTTGACGCAACTTCGTTTCGACGATTGGTAAGAGTTTTTTTGCTCTCTCATGCGTTTTTTTGAGTTTTAGAACTTTACGAAAAGACATTCGCGACTGGTGTAAATCACCCTTTTTGTAATAAACGAGACCAAGATTGAAATGCAGCTTCTCGCGCGTTGGATATTTCTCTATTAGGGTTTTGAGCCTTATGACGGCGCTATCGTATCTCTTTTCTTTGATGAGGACTTGTGCCAAACGATAGATGGCTTTGTAATCCTTGGGATGATTATAGAGATAACGCTCGAGAGAAGGCCTGTCTTTGGGAAGAGCTAACAAGGAACTCTGGGCCAAGAGAAAAAACAAAAAAATGGAGAGAAATGTCCCTCTCATCGCCTTCTCCTTCGACGCATGCGGCTAGGCGCTGCCTGCTTCAGCCGTTTTTTCTGTCCGTCTTCCACAATTTTATCGAGCTCCCATTTGACAGGTAGTCGAACGACGCCTGCTGCCTTTCTCTCATAAAGAAGATAACCCTCATCAATTCCATGGAAAAAGAGATCACGTGTCAACTCAACGTCAGCACGGCAATACTCCGTTACCAAATCATGTTTGCCAGCTTTCCACCAAGCCAAAGACTGCAAACCATCAGCTGTTTTGGGTTTTTTGAGGGTCGTCTCGCCAAGGTGGCCCAGAGAGAGACGATAACCAATCACATTTTTGACAGCTTCCAACATGTCAAAAGTGGAAATAGAGGCAAAATTCCTTCCTGAATAACCAGAGAGAACACGATAATCGAAACGTTTGATATTAAAACCAACGACGAGATCTGCTGCAGCAAGGTCATCTATGAGCTTTTCTGCATCCCTTTCGTAATAGTCCTTCATTTCTTTTGTTTGGCTATCCCACACACAGGCCACAGCCAAACGCATGAGATGGCAGTTACGCCAACCACCAACATCGTCGGCGGAACGTTGTGTTTCCAAATCGAAAACTAAGACTCGATGATCAGAAAACTCTTCGTCGAGCTCTTCGTCCAAATCCTCGAAATCTTCCTCAGGTGCAGCAGCAACAACATCCATAACAGGATCTACTTGGCCGAGCATTATCTTGGTCAACAAGAGGCAGCCTGCTTTATCGAGAGGTTTGTTGCCAGCACCACATTTGGGCGAATGAATGCACGAAGGACAACCATTTTCGCAGGTGCACTCTTCTAGTAGGTCAACAACGGCTTGTAACAACTCTTCCATGACATTGAAACATTTGGCGCTGAGACCAACACCACCGGGATAACCGTCATAGATAAAAATGCCACCTTTACCCAATTGAGGGTGGGCGGGATAACAAATGCCGCCAATGTCAAAACGATCGCAATAAACAAAAAGTGGAAAGAGGGCAATGGCAGCGTGCTCTAGAGCATGCATTGAGCCCATTTTCGTATGGCCATTCTTTTTGAGGAAAGCAAGGATGTGGTTGTCTATCTCGAACCACAATCCTTCTGTTTCAAAATACTGAGGCGGCAAATCCAGAGGATGGAGACTCATTTTTTCGCCAGAACGAATCCTGCGTTTTTCAAAACCAACGACAGTCTCTTCCACCTCTACATCACCAAGGCGTAATATCACATTGCCCAAAGGACGTGTGCGCGTACGTTCGAGAATGGTCGTCTCTTTTTCGCTTTTCACCTGCGTGTAATAACGAGCTCGACTATTGGCCACAAAGATATTGTGTTTTTCCAAATCCAATCTCTTGACCACATATTGTTGTCCTCGATGAAGGTACATGGCCCCCTGATGGCACTCTTTCAGAGCTCGCCCAAAACTAATGGAACCAATGGTCCGCGCCTTTTTGGGCACTCTTTTGCCTGTTTTCACATCAAAAGGAGCAGAGTCGAGCATGATGGTGAAACCTTCACCAACATCACGCAAGTCTACGAAACGGTGGGGGTTTCGCCGTGCAGCAAACCACTGTTTCGTCTCACTGTGAGCTCGAAGCAAAAGACCATCCTCTTCTAGATTGCCTATCAACTCTTCTCTGTCTTGGGG
>CAZXTJ010000412.1:0-7468 GCA_964643655.1 uncultured bacterium | reverse complement strand
GGCTGGAATGGTGTCGAATAGTTTCGCTTTAGTTTTTTTCTCTACACCAACGACCAAACCACAGACAAAGATAAGAACGGCTATGTATGTTGTTCCATCTGTGATCATTTGTTGGCCTCATTTTCGTACCAACGACGAATAACGAACTTGTTACGGCCTTCTGGCACTTCATCGTCGTAATCGTCAACAGGATCATAAGATTTGAGAAGTCGCTTTACATAGTCCACGGCCTTCTGAATGCGAACACCACCCTGGTTACCAGGTGTGTCGTAGTCATAGTCGACTCTGCTTTGGATGATGTTTTCTTGATCCAAGAAAATCATGACATGAGTCCGCCAGCCTAGGATATCGAGAGGTTTGACGGAAGCGCAAATCTCCTCGGCTGTTTTACCCGTAATGGGGACGGCCTTGCCATAGCGAATCAATGAACTTGCATTGCGCGGAGTCCAACCATCTGTAGCCTCGTAGATTAGACCAGAACAATCAACGCCTCGCAAAATCCAGCTCTTGCGATTATGCCCGTAAATAGGTCCTTTGGGCGGATAGAAATGCGTGAATTCGGGAATTCCCGAGGTCCAATTCCCTCCCCAAAGATAGACGGAATCAAGAGAGGACTTTAACTTGTAGCGAATGAAAGTTGGATGGCGAAGCCTTTTGGCACGGGCAGGCGGTTCTGTTTCAACTATGGTCAAACATTCACCGTCAACGTAATACCCCTTTTTGTTGGGATATGGATAGTCTGGCGTTGTGACTCTATAAACAGTGCGACCTTTTACCTCGCAAGTGCCATCAATGGTGAATGGGCCACCTGGAAGAATGACCACTTCTACTTCACGACAGAGGCCCACTTTGTCTACTTTGACCGTTTTTCCGTTCCTGCCACCAAAAACTGCAGGGAAGTTAGGTGAATTCAGCAGTGGAGTTGGTATTTTGGCTACTCCATATAGTAGCGGACAATCCTGGACCACTGGTTCTTGGCGTTTGGTGCAACCACTGCAAACTAGGAAAAAGGCCAACAAACTGAGCACAAAAAATGATCGGATAGGCATGGCAGACGTCCATCTCTACTTCATATAAAAAACGGCAACCCGAGTTGATACCACATTCTGTGGACTCGGGTCACCATGAGAAGTCTAACTAAAGAGGACTTTGGCTGTTTCAGCCATTTTGCTGATGAGATCAGCGCAGCTATCCTTCAAATCTGTTGGTAGTTCACCAGTGTAAGGTCCTGCCGTCAGAACGAGCCGGTTGTCCAGAAGGTAGATTTTGGTCGGTTTTTCCAACAGGAGTGGCTTGGTGGAGGCCAGCTTCAATAAGGCTTCTCTTCTTTCCTCTGTGAAAAAATCTTTGATTTGTTCTTCACTCTCACCTGCTATGAAAAACTTCTTATCAAAGTTCACATCGCCAAGTTGTATGTCTTCCTGTTTTGTTAGTCTCAAGAGTTTGGCGAGTTTGGTCGTCCACCTCTCCTCGTATAGATAAAGACCAAGTGCAAGCGGCTTTTCGCTGTATAGAGACAAACGCAAGTAGACCAACTCAGGAATGGGATATTTCTCTTTCTTTCCGCTGGCCAAGTTTAATGCTTCTTTGGTGACATAACCTGTGTCGAGGGCAAATATGCGCTCAAGAGTCACCAAATGACCATCTATCTCTTCGCGAAGTTCTTTTCCCACTGACGCACCGGCAAGTTTGGCCAACTCTGCGTTCATTTGTTCTACTTCGCCTCTGTCGAGAAAAAAGCCTTCACATTCAGGGCAATAGTCAAAAATGAGTTGGGAAAACTCTAGCAAGTTGACTTTGCGCATGTCAGTGTCAGAACAGGCAGGACACTGTCTTTTGGCATGTTTGTCCTTGTGTTCATCGTCATCTACGGAGCAAAACTCAATATCTCCGGCCATTCCGGTTGCCAACACATTGAGCTCGCCCTTATCCAAGTAAATACCTTGGCATTTGGGGCACTCATCAATAGTAATGTCAGGTGCGACCTTTTTTTCCAATGGCCATTGGCAATGAGGGCACTTCATGCAGTTTCAGTACCTTTCAGCTATTTGTTTGCAATCTCTTCAATGGTTTTGACATCTTCAGAACTCAAAGAGAGGTCATACACTTGGAGATCGGAATTCATGTGTTCAACGTTTGTTGTGCCTGTCAGTGGAACGATACCAGTCTGCAAGGCAAATCGGAAGACTAACTGTGGCAATGTGAAACCAGTTTTGTCCAAAATAGCCTTGATGGCTGGATGGGCCAGTTCATTTCTATTGGCCGTCAGGATGGAGAAACCTTCATAAACGATGCCCTTCTCTTGACAGAAGAGGCGAATGTCCTTTTCCCAGGTACTTCTTGCGTAGGTTCGGATTTGAACTACCGAAGGTTTGATTTCAGCTTTTTCGTAGAGCATTTGCAGCTGTGAAAGGTTTACATTGCTGACTCCTAGCAACTTGACCTTTCCCCCACGCTGCACAGCCTCCATGGCGGCCCAAGCTTCGTAGTCCACGTCGGCAAGACCTTCCCAAGTGGAAGGGCCGTGGAGAACATAAGAATCCAGATAGTCCACATGCAGATGATTTAGTGAACTATCTACAGATTGTTTGACTTGGTCCGTACAAGAGGCATCTTTGTCATAGGGCAGGCGCTCATCTTGGCCATTGAGAAAGGTGAATTTACTTTGCAGGAAAAGCTCTTCTCTGCTGATGAGTTTTTCTGCAAAAGCTTTTTTTATGGCGGCACCTACTCCTGCCTCGAAATAGTGTTTTCTTTGATTGGCAGTGTCTACTGCTCGAAAACCTGATTTGATGGCATTGTAGGTATATTCCTCAGTGTTGTTTTCCTTCCAGGCTGTGCCATAGATGAAAGTTGGAATCTGAACTTGATTTACCGTGACAACTCGGCTGAGTTCGTTTTTATCAGTGGCCATTGGTCAGCCTCCTTCAATATCTTTTTTGCCATTGTTTGCCAAGTCTACAACGCTGAGAGGTCATTTAGGCGTAAACTATGGGCAGAAATGGAATGTATTGGAAAGGTCGATTTAATGGCAAAGATTATTACGACTTCTTTAATTTTTCTTCTCAGCCTACTCGCTGTCTGCTCAGTTCGTGCCAACAATGAGGAGTTTCCAGAACCTCCAACAGAGGACAGGAGCTGGGTGAGTTGGTTCAGTGTGTTGGGTGAGAGTGAGAGCAAAAAGCTTTTCTCTGAAGGGAAAGAGCTTTTTGACAAAGGGAAACATGACAGAGCTGCCCTGGTTTTTGGACGTATTGCACAGAGTGGATTAGCAAAAGCCAAAGAGGCTCATTCTTATGTGGCAAAGTGTCACCACAAGAGAGGTGACCATAAACGTACAATATCTTGGGGAAGAGCTTTCCTCTCTCGATACAAAGCTACAGCTGAAGTATTGTGGCTCTTGGCCAATAGCCACGCTGCTCAGAAACACTATGACAAACAGGTAAATGTTTTCGAGCGACTGATTGATTTAACGCCCAATGATCCTGAGCTTCATCTTCAATTGGCTGTTGCTTATGACAAGATTGATAAACCAAACAAAACTGTGGAGCACGCCCAACGGGCTGTACAAATAGATAGCTCCTATAAAAAGCGTCTACAACCAATAATCAGAAACTCCAATGTTGCCCGACGAATAGGTAACATCATCACAAGTGTTCTTCGAGAAACTGAAACGAGCCAACTCACAGATGAGCAGATTGATGAGTATGCTCGTCGAGTGGGAGAGATACTCGGTGACGATCCATACAAAAGGGACTTCCGCGATACATTCAAGAGATACAGGATGAAGAGTTTAATGTTGAAGAAGTCCAAGGAAAACGAAAACTAATTCTCGTAAAGGTAGAGCCCAAAGATTTGTGTGTAATGTAATGCCTCGAGACCAGGCAGCATATAAAGCTCTACTTTGAATGTGTTCTGTCCTTGGGTCAGCATTGACTTTGGAAAGCTCACACAAATGGAGTTGATAGATTTCTCGAATAGCTTGGTTTGTTCGTAGTTTTCGCCATGGAGACTTCCCCACATTGTCGGTGGCAGGCTTTCCTGGTTGTTCCAGAAATCAAGGGAGAAACCACGACCAAAGGTGACTCTGACAAAATACTCTGGAGTGAGATTTCGACTGCGCAAAACCATCTTTGGTCTATCAGAGGCACTTTGAAAGAAGTGAGAAAGATTGCTCCCTTTTTTGAGTTGGTAATGAACTTTGAAAGAGTGTTTGGCCTGCATTACGGTGAAAGCCGTTGATGTCATGATGTTTTTCGGTCGCTGCTCTTTCAATGTAGGCAAAAAACTCGAATCCATTTCTCCCAACTCAAAAATTTTGACTGCTGGATTGGGAGGTAGGACTTTCTCATAACTAACTTCAATGAAGTTTTTGTACAAGCCGGGCAGTTTGTGCACTCGAGGTTTGTTAAATCTATCAAGAAGTGAATCAAAAGCTGAGAGCTTACGTAAAGCAATAAACAAGGGCGCTTTGTAGTCTACAGACGATTCGTCTGTCATCTGAAACACACCTTTGATGGCAGGACTGAAACTCTTCAAATATCGAAAGGGTTTCAGTCTATCTACTGTTGAGCGAATGAGTTTTTCGCTATCTCCTTTTTCACCTAAAGAGGCCATTTTCCGTTTGGTTCGTGCCACGAGTGGACCAGCCTTGAATTGGTCAACGATAGCTAAAAACTTGTTGAGAGCCCGTGACGGACCATCGATGTCTTTACCTGTAATGACACGACGATGTCGTTTGGTTGCAATGGTTAAGCGCAAATTTTTCAAAACAGAGTGGAAAGTCAAATTCTCTAGCTTGAGTGTGTGTCGTCGAGTCAGTTTGCGAGAAAGTGTCCTGTCAATCAATTCTCCATTTAGATCGAAGGTCACAGAAGCCGTGCAGGGGAGGTTGCTTTCCCAGATGATGCTCAAGTTGTTCAAGGAGGACCAAAGGGGAGGTAGACGTCGCGCTTCCAAATCAGACGCAAGTACTGGTTTGACTGTGTAGGGAAGGGATGTTGTGCCATCGGGGTAAACAACCTTGAACTTGTATCCTATGCCTTTTTCTATGCCGTCGAGAAGGATGTTGTGGGATGTTGTTGCTCTATTTGAGCCGACGGCTTTGACATAGGAACTGTCGTTTTTACCATCTTCTTTCCAGAAAATGGCACTGCGATAGGGGGTTTCGCTAGACCAATGAATGTTTACTGCGTCCAGGTCAGGTATGGTTTTGATTGAAAAGGAACGGTACCCACCTGCTTGCGGTGACATGAAAGAACCAATGAATACGATTAGTCCAGCTGTCAGGAGCAACAATAATAGCTTCACGGGCCATGGTGTGTCTCTGAAGAAGAACATTGGTCGCGTTATTGTGGATGTTGATAGTTTTGTCGCCAAGACAGACAAGTTCGAGCTTTTTTTAAGCTCGCTTTCTTTACTATCTGAAGACTGAGAGAGAGCATTGGTGGGTTTTTTCAGTGGTGGTGCATTTTTTAATACGCGCCGGAAGTCAGTGAGAGCTTCTTCTGCCGTCTGATAACGATCATTGGGATCTTTGGCAAGGCAGTTGGCAATGAACTCGTCGAAATAGTTGCTCAGTCCTTTGCCAACTTTGGAGGGATTTTTGGGCGTTTCAGCGAGAACACTTCTGGCCAATACATAGACGTCTCTCCCCTTGAAAGCAGGTTTACCCGTTGCGATTTCATACAAAACCAAACCCATTTGAAATATGTCACTTCGGCCATCCACATTTTCGGCTTTGAGCATTTCAGGAGACATATACCTCGGAGTACCTATTGCTCCTGCTTTAGTCAGTGCCTCGAGGTCCTGGGCTTTCACGAGACCGAAGTCCATCAAGGTGACGCGCTCATTGGGAGCCACCATGATATTGCCAGGTTTCACGTCTCTATGGACCAAACCCTGAGAGTGAATATACTCAAGAGCTGAAAAGACTCCTTCTCCAATTGCAGAGAGATGTCTTTTGGACAAGGGACCTTCGGCATCTTCAATGAGTTCACCTACAGTCTCTGCCTTCAAATACTCCATTGTGTAGTAGAAGGTGCCCTCTTCTTCACCATAGTCGTATAGGGTAATCACGTTTGGATGACGCAACCTGGCTATGACAGCAGCTTCACGTTTGAATCTATCTAAATGACTCGACCTCGCGCTTTTTCCGGCTTGGATTACTTTTATGGCAACCGTTCGTTTGAGCGTCTGATCAAGAGCTTTGTAGACAATACCCATGCCTCCAGCACCGAGCTCATCGACTATGTCATAAGAGCCCAAGGCTTTTAGAGTCATTGGTCCTCGCTATTTGTGGAAACCCAAATCAGCAGGGTTTACGTCGCCACTAATGTGGATGAGTTGACCGCCCTTGGCTTCGAATTGGCGCCTGATCATCTGTACTTTTCGTACGAGTTTGAGCAGTTCATCATCGCCAGCTGCTGTATCTTTGCGGATTTTTCCAAGAGACCAATATTCGATGACCAGTTTAGAGTCACCAAGTACCTTCTTCTTTTGGGTCATCATTGCAATTTTCATGGCAAGACCGCAGGCTGTCAATTCACCAAAATTGTTGGTTTTGCCCAACAATTTCAAGTTGCCCTCAGCTGTAACTTCGTCGTCATCGAGAGCCATGAATGTCAAAGGTGTTCCATCAAAATCTGTAACTCGAGCCTCTGTATATCCTCGCCCAGTGCCAGCGTCAAAATAGACTCCGTCGCGGGGTAAGTCTTGCTTGAGTTGTCTTTTCTTTGCGGCTTTTTTACCCACTTCGTAATTGGCACCACCATCGAGCCAATCTTGAGCTTCTTGTTTGGTAGGAAAGCCACGATAGCGGGCTTTCGCCCCTTTGACAATGGACTCACATTCGGGCCAGCTATTCACAATGCCCTGTCTACCTGTCATCCAATATGCATAAAATTTGTTCTTTTTTTTGGCCATGGGGCCAGTTTAGGACCTTGGCCCACTGGTGGCAATGCTCAAACCTAGTTTTGCTAGGGCAGTTTGTGATCTTTTGATGGACGGTTTGTGTCCATGTCGTGCCGACAGGACCGTTTTGAGCAGTTCTAGCCCCTCTTTGTCCTTGCCACGAGCGAGCAAAATCATGGCGAGATGATAATCCAAAACTGATACTTGGGGAGTCCGTAGCCAACCTACTCTACTTTTGGCGAGTTGAACATAATACTGAGCTTTGACATAATCTTTGCGATGATAGTGAATCCAGCCAAGGGTATCCAAAGCAGCAAGATAAAAGGGAGAGTTTGGTTCCGTCAGATCCAGTGACTGCCTTGCTAAGAATAGGGCTCTATCAAGGTCCTGCCCCAACTCGGCCAGACATAGTGCTTCCAGATTGGCTCTGAGGGCTTGGGCCATTACTCCTTCGTTCTCACTGAGCGTTTGAGCTACCTTGAGTGCCTCAGTGTACTTCTCTTGGTCGTAACGAATAGCTGCCAATCTGTACCAAAGCTTTGGTTCACTAGGATAG
>CAZXTJ010000411.1:0-7469 GCA_964643655.1 uncultured bacterium | reverse complement strand
CCACCATCCAGCTCGACTTCAATCTGCCCGAACGATTTGATATGACCTATGTGGACAAAGAAGGAAATCACGAACGACCTATCATGATCCACCGTGCCCTCTTTGGATCTATTGAACGATTCTTCGGCGTCTTGATAGAGCACTATGGCGGCGCTTTCCCCGTATGGCTCGCGCCCGTTCAGGCCGTGGTCATCCCCATCGCCGATCGCCACTTGGAATATTGCGAAAAAGTCTACGAGAAGTTGAAAGCCGCTGGTATCTTGGTGGAATTTGACGACAGCTCGAACAGAATGAACAAAAAAATCCGCGCTGCTCAGCTGCAAAAAATCCCTTACATGCTCGTCGTGGGTGACAGGGAAATCGAAGAGGATTCCTGTGCTGTTCGTCTGCGTGACAACCGCGACCTCGGTGCCAAAAAAGTGGACACAATCATCGAGACCATTCAGAAAATCCGCGATAGTCGCGACAACGAAACTCTGTGGCCTGAGTAAAGCCTGTGGGCAACGATAAACAGACCATGGGGGATGGTCGTTATCGCCTAGAAAAAGTTCTGGGTGAGGGAGCAATGGGTTCAGTCTACATGGCCCAAGACCTCACCCTGGACCGCCCCGTTGCCATCAAAATCCTCAAGACAGAAAGTTGGGGAGACGAAGCCCTCGCTCGCCTGCGTGAAGAAGCGAAGGTGCTTAGACGCCTTTCCCATCCACACATTACAGGCCTCCTTGATTACGTTGAAGGCAAGGAAACCTTATTGGTTTTGGAGTATGTACGTGGTGGTTCCTTAGCTGAATATGTGGAGCAGAAGCATCCGCTCCCCTTCGGGGAGATTGTGGAGTTGGCCACGCAGCTCTGTTCGGCTCTGAGTTGTGCTCACGAAAATGGAATAATTCATCGTGATTTGAAACCAGCCAACATCCTGCTGACTGATGATGGGCTCGTTAAACTGACAGATTTTGGCTTGGCACTGCGCGACGATCGCACGGCTCAGTTGACAAAAACAGGTGCCATCCAAGGTACGCCTAGATATATGGCTCCCGAGCAAATTATGGGCGAGCGCCCCTCCGTGGAAACAGACATATATTCTTTCGGTGCATTGCTACACTTTTTGATTACTGCTTTACCTCCATACAAAGCCAATGATTTGCCATCGCTGTTGAAGGCTCATCTAGAATCTCCTCCAGCCAATGCTCGTAAATACAGATTGAATTGTCCCAAAGGTTTGAGCGCAGTCGTCATCAAAGCAACGGCCAAAGAGAGAAGCCACCGTTATCGCTCAATAGATGATGTGTCAGCTACCCTTTCTAGTTGCTCACTCACCTCTGAAAGCTCTGCTGACAACACAGTCCAAGCTGCGGACAAACTGGCTGCGACACAGCGCTTAGGCCAGGCTAGAGACCAAAGGAAGGAAGACGCGACAGGAAATTCCACAAGCTCAACCTATGTTATTGGTGTACTCTTGTTTGTTTCTCTTTTGGTCTTCCTCCTCTCACCTTGGTGGAGGCAGCGGCCAACAGCTTCTCCGGCAGAGCTGACTGTGTCCACTAATAGTATTGGTGTGAAATGGAACTTGTCCTCTCCCCTACCTTGTCGTGGTGAACTCTACATTGGAGACAAAAGAATAGGAGTTCAGGAAAACACTTCTCCTCAAAATAAGCATAACTTCCTTTTCAGGGCTTTGACTTCGAAGAAGCAGTATCGCTTGGTTTTGGTGGCCGGCGATTTACGGGAGACATTTCAGGTAGAAACGAAAGAGATAATCTTTCAAAGGTCACCATTTGTTTATCTTCACGATGGCAATCTTTATGTGGACTATTCCCTCCCCGGTGTTTCTCCCGTCGAAATCGTGGCAGGTTGGCAAGGCAAAAAAACAGTCTACGCCAAGGTTTTGGACAATGAGGACCTACGAAAAGTCATTCACGTAGGTCTTCCTACAGCTGATGAACAGTTTTGCCATTGGAAACTTGTTTGGCAAAAAGAGGCTATTGCTGAGGGTAAGGTTCCCAAAAGTATAAAACTATCCAAACGCTGGTTGCAGCTCGCCAAAAGCGGCAGACACACGGCTAGATATCCAGTTAGTTGGCAAGCAGGAAAAAACACTTTTGCTTTCGTTCCAGACGAGAGAAGGAATGAGCTTAGTCTCTTTACTGCCAGGGGACACGGAGTGGCAAGACTTTGGACCTATCGTTTTAACTCTTTGAACAAACTTGCTCAGCCCATATTTGGCAGAGATGAAATTCTCGTCTGTTTGGGAGAAGGACAGCGAGAGCAGAAGACTGCCAAGGTCTTCATTGGCGAGCTGAGTTTAGAGAAACGTCGCTCATTCTGGGGAAAACGTTTTGGGCCAAGTTTGGAGCAAGTTCGGCCAAAGTTTCTTGACTATGAAAAGGACGACTACCACTTCCTCGATGGTAAAAGAGAGTACTTAAAGGAGTTGCCAGGCCTCTCGAATGTGGGTACAACAGCAGTGTTGCATAAAAACAAACAAATCGTTTTTGTTGCCGCATGCAAAGAATCTCCCATTACATTTGTTTGTTTTGATTTGTCTAGTCGCACAATTCTCTGGTCTCGTCCTCTTACGCTGACCAAGCTTGCTTCAGCCCCCTTCGATAACAAAGACTTGGACAGTCTTGACTATTCGAGAAGAGAACAGCTGAAAATCGCCCAAGTAGGCCCAATGATTGTCAGCGGCAATCGAGTATACACTTGCATAGAGATAACACAGACAGGTCTTCCATCACATTACGCCTTCACATCATGCTCCTTGGACAACAAGGCAGACCCAGTTTGCCTCCTACGGTATTTAGCAGTAGATGAAAACAATTGGACTCTGTTGAATGGCCAGAACGAGCTTTTTGTCATCAGTTCGCATGACAAGATTTTCTGGTGGTCTCCTCAGTGGATGAAAGAGCGTGGGCACTCTTTTGCGGCCTCACGAATTGGAGAGCTACTTGGAAGACCTTGGCGAGAAATGGTTGGCACAGTTGGCAAGGTTGGTAAAAAAATCTTGGTTTTACATCGTGCGAACAACGGAGAGCGTATAAAAAATGAAGTTTGGTCTGCTGTAAAAATCAAACACACGCTTAGCGCTTTATGGCTCTCTGACAATGGTGAAATCAATGTTCAGAACATCTTGTATGACATCCATTCACCAGTATCGCCTGACAACAAGAAAATCTGCCTTGGTACCTATCAAAACATCGCTTGGGTTCAACTACGTGAGCGAATAGTGATAGCCAATTTCGATGTGGACAAGACAATCGACCTTACTGAGTCGCAAAGACAAGGTAAATCGCGTTATGGCCCAATGACATGTAACGCACGTGGTTTGTTGCTTCGAAACACATCTTCAGGAGAGTTGGGTCTCTTCCCCCTAGCTCTGACAGAAAAAGTGGGTTCATCCCTCGTACCAGACAGAGAAATAAAGAGAGCCAAAGATCCTCCTTTACGCAGGTTCATCACTTCTGCCTTTGCCAAAATGTAGAGTAAACCAAAAAAGTTGGAACCTTGAATTAAGGAATGTTAAGGGGAAAAACTCCTCTGTCAGAAACCGTTCTTGCACAAAGGACAGGAAACCTTAACTTCTGCAGATAAATCTGGATGTTCCACGACCTTATGGACGTTGACAACCCTAACCCAACACCTTTTCATTCGTCTTCGTTCTCAAGCTGCCCGAGCGCTGGAAATCGTGCAACTGCACAAAAACAGGCCTTCCGAAAAATTCGCCGACGTCGGAGAAAATGGACCTAAAAGCCCTTTAATAGAGAATCGAGATCGATTTGACTATTGGCCTTTTTTGGGAAAACTCTGGATCCGGATCCAGGATTTGGTCCATTAAGGCCAAGAATTGTCAGCTAATTTCAGTTAAAAACCAGCTTTATCTGCCTTTACTCGGCTTGTGAAAAATGACAGAACTCTACATGTTCCACGCCCTATGGGAGAAGGAAAAAGCGCTAGGCAAAGTGCTAAACCGCACAGAAGATTGTTGAATAACATGCACTCGTTTTTAGCGACGAATTCTCATGATTTCTTTGACTTTGAGGGCGAACGGAATTTGTCAACGAAATGCCAGAAGGTCATTATGGGATGGTGAAAAAGCATTCTGGGACCTGACCATCGCATTACCTTTCTTACCTCTTCTCTCATCTCTGGTTTGTAACAGTGCACTTTACACTTTGAACAGGCAGGTTTCTCTTCACCAAAGGGACAGCACTGAAGACGTTTCAATGCATAGGTCAACAAGGAGTAACAATCACTACAGAGGGCAGTTTGTGGGCTCGAGTCACCACTGGTGCTTTGGTCCGGCACGTGATTGTGCAAACGACAGAAGAGTTTGATCATAGCTTCAATGGTTTGCGCCTCGCGCTCAAGACGGCTCAATAGCAACCTGACTCTCCAGTTATTTCACTTTCAGTTTTGCCACATGAGGAAGCAATTCCAGCCATATTCTGAGTTTACTGTCTACTGCAAGTGCCTCTCTCATCAGACAGAATATTACCTAGAGCTTTTGCCATCGTGTCGAGAAAATCGAGTCTATCATTCTTGTCGATGGAATAATCCTGTCGTTTCTGATATTGCGCATAGACGACGCCCTCACTCTTGCCATGAACGATAATGGGACTGGCCATAGCCTCAAAGAACCCGGTCGCTGCCAAATCGAAAGCGCCGCCAGGAGATATTCTGTGGTCCCACTGAGGACAATCGCTGTAAATGGACTTCTTCCTCTCAAAGGCATAACGGACGATAATTAGCGCCCAAGCCGGCAGATGAGCTTCTTCTTCTTTCACCTGTAAATCAACGCCTTCTTTAGCCCATCTTCCATATTCTTTGAATCGCCAGAAGTCGAGACGATGAAGTCCGACATAACCCACATCAGCTTCAAAGGTATCAACGATGAACTTGGATACCTTGGCAAAGAGTTTCTCTCGTTTGACTCTGGCAAAGAGCTTTTCGAGATAATCGACTTTTTTGTACTCGAGCAGGTCGTGAACAGCCATATCTTGAGTTTACTGTCTTCTAAATGGTGACGCAATTGAAGCATAAATGTTGAAAGAAATGAAAGAACGGCCCACCACTTCACGACCAATCCATAGGATTTGTGCAAAGAGGCTGTGCACTTTTTCTACAATCAGCCTCAATGGCGTAAAGGGGGACGTCATGCACGACTGGATGTCAACCAAACCGGGGAATACGAGACTTTGTGACCTGCTCATACCAGGCAGCCACGACGCGTGTATGTATATGCTGACCAATAATCGTGGTGGACCAAAAGCCAACAAGTCCAGTGTCATTACTCAAAACAAGACAATTGCAGAGCAATTGGCCTGTGGCACGAGATTCTTTGACATTCGTATCTACAAAAACAAAGCTGGGAAACTGCATGCAGGACATTTTGCCGAAAAACTTTGCGCAAAGGGCAAGGCAGATCTTGGTGCTTATGGACCTAGCCTTCAAGACGTGTTGAAACAGATTTACACATTCATAAAGACACCTGCGTCAAACCAAGAGACGGTTATTATCAAGTTCTCTCATATCCACGCTTCCAACACAGGGGCCGTCATGCAAGAGGTCTTCGATCAGTTGGGCACGACCCTCTTCCGCAAACGTGGAGCTTATGGCAACTTCACAATTGGTAACATTCCTCTAATGGCTGTCCGAGGAAAGGTAATCGCCATCTACGACAAGAACTTTCACGCTTCAGGCCCAAGAGCAGACACAGTCATCACCTACGAAAATCCCAAGGATGATCACGCTTGGGATATCATTGGCGACAAACATGGAATGCTCATTCTCAGAGGCAAATATGCCAATCGCCGATCACTTTCTGACATTGTGAAAAAACAAACGGCACTGCTCGCCAAGTGGGACAAAGTACACGTTAATCCAGCTTTTGGCGGAGAAATGATGCAGCTCTATTGGACATCAACTTACAATCCTCTCAAGAGCAAACCATTTACCACGAACATAGAGAAAAACACGAGACCTTTGTGGGACGATGACGGGAAAAAGAAACTCTCTTTCCTTATCAAACATTATCATCCTTGTGTTGTCTTGGTGGACTTTGCTGACCAGGCCAAAAACCTGCTTATCTTGAATGCACCATCATCACGATTCTGAGAGTTGAGTTCGTCAAAGAGCGTTTATAGAAGGACTTGATATGGTCGATTATGCCTTTTTGTGCATCATTCGTCTTTGACCAAACCAAGGGCAGTCAGCCTGCGATATATGGCCTGACGAGACATCCCTGTCCGCCGTGCCATTTTAGCAACGTTGTTGTCACATTCATTCAAACAACGTTGGAGAAAGGCAGTATCAAAAAAGTCACGTGCCTTTTCATACTCATTAGGCAATGTGTCCAAGAGAAACTCAACGGCCTCGTGGCTATCTCCAATATTGGCATTCGAGTTTGAAGTGGCTATGGGCAAATCGTGCTTCTCTATTTCACGACCTTTGGCAACGACGACCGCTCTTTCTATTGCATTCTTCAGTTCTCTGATGTTCCCAGGCCATTCATATGAAAGCAGTAACTCTTCAGCTTGCTGATTGAACTTTGCTATCTTGCGTGAAAAGCGGGCACCAAAACTCTCCAAGAAGTGATTTGCCAAAGGCATGATGTCTTCTTTGCGATTACGCAGAGGAAGCAGAGTTATGCGAAAGACATTGATGCGAAAATATAGATCTTGTCTGAAAGTACTAGCCTTGACCTCTTCTTCGAGATCTCTATTGGTTGCGCAAATCAAACGAAAATCTAAATCAACCTTTTCGTTTCCACCAACTCGCGTCATTGTGCGTTCCTGTAGCACCCGAAGAAGAGCTGTTTGCGCAGGCAATGGCAACTCGCCCACTTCATCAAGAAACAATGTCCCGCCATTAGCTAGCTCGAACTTTCCTATTCGTCTTTCAGTTGCACCAGTGTATGCACCTTTTTCAGCACCGAAAAACTCTGCCTCGACTAAGTCGGGATTTAAGGCTCCACAATTGACAGGAACAAATGGACTGTTCCTTCTAGCGGATTCTTCGTGTAGCTTTCGTGCCACCATCTCTTTTCCGGTGCCTGTTTCACCGGTGATGAGAACAGAGACATCAACAGGGGCTGCTGAACCAATCAAGTCTTGCAAGTCTTTTGTTGCCTGACCATCGCCAAAGACCAGGTCGTCAGCAGTCTTTGACAATATGGTCAGATTTCTTATCTTACCTTTCGCGCGAAGAAGCTGTTTTCGTGTTTCTTGCCCTGCTATCAGCCCAGCTGACAAACCTGTCACGTTGAGGAAAAAATCGAGTTGTTCTTGGCTAACAGAGTTGTTCATGTTTTCGCCATCGAGATAGATGACGCCAAAACAATGGTTACCAAAGCTCAGCGGAGCACAGATGACCCAATGGCCTTTGTCATACATCTTGATACTGAGTGCGTCTTGGCAGAGCAAGTCGACTTTTGTATCAGGGATGTAGACCAACTGTCCTGAGTCTAGGCT
>CAZXTJ010000410.1:0-7478 GCA_964643655.1 uncultured bacterium | reverse complement strand
GCCATAGCTTGGCTTGCAACACGAGATCAGAGTTTATGGGACGATAGAGATCTCTGCCTTGGAGTAGCCCTTGGTGAGATTGCCGGCCCTGCTGTTGCCAATCTTCTGGCTCGTCTAAGACTAGACTCCGAGCGGGGTCGCCTCAAACGAACTTTACGTGAGACTGCTGGCATCATTGGTGAAAGCGAAGCCATGCAAAATGTGGTGGAGCTCGTAGGAAAACTTGCCAACACAGACTCACCTGTACTCGTCCTCGGAGAAACGGGCTCTGGCAAAGAGTTGGTCGCCAGGGCATTACATTATGGTGGCACGAGAGCTGGCGGGCCACTCGTCTCAGTCAATTGTGCGGCTTTGGCCCCTGACATAGCTGAGAGTGAACTCTTTGGTCACGAAAAAGGTGCCTTCACAGGTGCAACGACGAGAAGGAGAGGTCGCTTCGAATTAGCCTCAGGTGGCACTCTCTTTTTAGATGAAGTGGGAGAACTGACTCTAGACTTACAGGCCAAACTACTGCGCGTATTGGAAAGCAGCCAGTTCGAACGCCTTGGTGGCGAAAAACCAATCAAAGTCAACGTGCGCGTAGTAGCTGCAACCAATAGAAACTTGGAAGATGAAGTTCGCAAGGGACACTTCCGCAAAGACCTACTCTTCCGTCTGAAGGTAATCCCTGTAGAGCTGCCTTCACTGCGAGATAGACCTGGAGACATTCCGCTGCTCATCGATCACTTTCTTACACTAACAGCGAGAGAAGCGGGTCTTGGTCAACGGCCCGACTTGAGCAACGAGGCAGCAGAACATCTTTGCCAATACTCTTGGCCGGGCAATGTGCGTGAGTTGCGCAATGTGATAGAACAATGTGTAGTCCTCTGTGAGGACAATGAAATCAGAATGGCTGATTTACCTGCACGATTGCGCTTGGCAGAAGAACGAAGCCCTGAGGAAGAAGAGCAAGGTGAAGAACCTCTCACTCTTCGCGAGCTCGAAGCCTTGCACATCAGAAAGGTTCTGCAGAAAGCAGAGGGCAACAAAAAAAAGGCTGCTCAAATTCTTGGCATAGAGCGAGCAACTCTTTATGCGAAAATGAAAAAATACGGTATATCCAAATCTTAGTGGGGAACGTCCCTCTTGCGGCCAGAGAGCAAGACAACGTCACGAAGATGTTCTACATCTGGTGCTGCCAACCAACGTTCGAGGAAACCAGGTTCTTGTACGATATGGGCAACGTTCATTAACGCTTTTAGGTGATAGTTGCGCTCATCTGGTGATCCTATCAGAACAAAACAGGTCTGCACAGGATGATGAATTTCGTCAAAAATGATACCGTCAATGCAGCGCACCAAGACTAGATCAAAGAGTTCTTTGCCATCATCAATAACTACATGGGGAATGGCCAGACCTGTATGGATGACTGTCGATGACTCTTTTTCTCGCTGAATGAAATGTTCGTACAAATGGTCAGCTGGCACATTGAAACGTTTGGATAGAACAGCAGAGGCACGCTCAAAGAGTTCCTTATAGGAGATGGACTCTTTGATATCCAAAATCTCAGCCTCTTTGACTAGATGATCAAACCTATCCAAAGCAACACCATCACGTTCTAGCGCAATGTGGCGCAACTCGTCTTCCAAACCAGCCCTTGTCCCAAGGTGACTATCCGTAATTTGTTTGACCAGATAAACGAAAGCAGATTCGCGATCAATGCGATTTTCTACGTAACCGATGTACCAAACACCCGCCAAGAGCGCAAAAGTTTCAGTCAAGACGAGAGGTTTAGAACCCATACCTGCAATGAGGAAGGCATAAACGATAATAGCGCCTGCTTGTAACCAAGGATAAAGTGGGGCCCTAAACTTTGGTCTATAGTTTTGAATTTTGCTCTTGCGCATTATGATGAGCGCGAGATTGACAAGCGAGAACATCACAATAATCATCGTTGAGGCCATCTTGACCAAATCCTCGATGGACAATGTGAGCAATATGACTATCATCAAGACGGTGGTTACACCTATTGAGATGTGGGGCGTGCCATATTTTTTACTCGTTTTGGAGAAGATGGCAGGAAGAAGACCGTCGCGGCTCATAGCCAAAGGTGAGCGGGAAGCTGCCAAGATGCCAGCATTGGCAGCCGTGAGGAATGCCAGCAGAGCGCCGACTGAAAGTATTACCTTTCCCGGAAGTCCCATCGTAGACATTGCAGCGAGAGACAAAGGCAATAAAGGAGCTTTCTGGAAAGTGGTTGGATTGAGCACTCCGATTGTGACGAAAACGACGACCACATAAAGAACGGTGACAACACCATAAGCCAAAAACATACCGCGTGGAATATTCTTGCCTGGTGAAATTACTTCACCTGAAATGTCAGCCACCTTACCCAGACCACCAAAAGCTACGAATACGAGTCCAGCAGCAGAAAAAATGGACCAAGGACCAAAGGGCATGAAAGGTTCATAGTTGTTATGGTCAATCTTGGATACACCAGCGATAGCAAAAACAATGAGCAAGGCCAACACAAGCAAAACCATGACGTTCTGAAACCGACCAGCATGATGGGCACTTATCAAGTTGATCAGAGAAAGTAGCAGAAGGACGACAATGGCAATTCCTCGAACCAACCACTCACTTGCACCAGGAGTTATGAGCGTTATCAAAGCACCAATACCAACGAGGGCAAAGGTGGACTTGAATACATGAGCAAACCAGTTGGCGAAACCTGTTACCGTACCAGCCAGAGGTCCAACTGAGCGTTCCACAAAAAAGTAGACTCCACCGGAACGTGGCATAGCAGATGCAAGTTCAGCCAGGGACAGAAGACTGGGCAAAACGAGAATGGCAGCCACACCATAAGCCACTATCATTGCTGGTCCAGATTTTGGGTAAGCAATACCAGGCAAGACAAAAAGACCAGAGGAGATCATTACACCGACGGCTATTGAAAAGACATCCAATAGTCCGTAGTGACGCACTAGATGGGCCCCACTAGCAGCAAGATCCTTATTTTCCCATATCTTTCGGTCTGAAGACATACAGCCTCAGATTACAACAGACTCTCATGAATAGCCATATATGGAAATCATTCATCAGCTGCGGTATCTTGAAAACCATCGTCACATTGCAAAACTTCGTAACTCTGTTTATTTCGGAGGAAGATAGATGAGTGCAACAAAACTACCAAAAGGAACGACTATCAGAATGGCAATGGTGGGCTGTGCTGAGAAAGCTGTCAGCGGAAATTCGACCAATGAGCTGGCCGAGTTATGCAAAAAAGTCTTTGCTGCCAACAATTTGGCGGTGACAGGCCAGGCTAGCAGTGAGCATACTCCTGGTTGTGCACTCACCTTTACCCTTCCTGGTTCAATAGTTTCTTTGAGAAGTTGGCCCAAAGAGGACAACACAGTTCTAGCTGAAGTTTCTCTCAGTGTAGATTTGGCACAAGATCGTGAAACTGCCGTCAAGTTGGCAGAAGAGCTCGCAAAATCCCTTAGACCTAGGGCCACTATTTTCGAAGAATGCGACATGCGACCTCGTTTCGCCGATCCTCATGACTGCAATCACGGCTCTTATATGAACGTTGAAGCCCTCGTGCACTCAACGCAAAGTCGCTTCCAATATCTCGTTGTTGCAGATACGACTGACTTCGGACGAGTCTTCGCTTTGGACCACGCCATCCAAACAACGGAAAGAGCCAACCTCTGGTACCACGAACCTCTCGTCCATCCAGCTCTGCTTGCTCACCCCAATCCTGTAAGAGTAGCCATTGTGGGCGGCGGAGATGGCGGTACTGCTCATCAGGTCATTAGCCATCCATCTGTGGAAAAATGCGTGATTATTGAGCTCGATGAGGCTGTCGTCGATGTGTCACGGAAAGAGATGCCTTTCATCCATCAAGGTGCTTTGGACAGCGAACGGGTGGAAGTTTTGATTCGTGATGGCTTGGGTTATTTCGACGAAGTAGAAGAACCTTTCGACGCAGTCATTCTCGATCTGACCGATCCTGTTGGACCTGCTGAAGCCCTTTATAAAGAACCTTTTTACCTATCTATAAGCCGTGCGATGACAGAAAATGCAGTATTGGCAACACACATAGGTGCCATCTCACAGTTTTACGACTACACACCTGCTGCTTTCCAAGCACTGCAAAATGTCTTTGCCACAGCAAAGCCTTATTTACACCATGTACCTGACTATGGCTGCATAATGGGATTTGTTCTCTGCACAAAAGAAAAACAAGAACTACCTGCTCTCGAAACCATTAACAAACGGTTGGCAGAACGAAAACTCCAAGGTAATCTCTCTCTTATAACAGCTGAAACCTATCATGCCCTCTTTGCAGTGCCGCCCATATACGAAAGTTTCCTCCAGGGTGGGGAACGACCGATAGGTTAATAGAGGTGAATTAAATGGTCGGTTTATTACTTCTGATTGCTTTCTTGGTCCTCGCCTACCTCATGTTTTCTGGGCGCTTGGCTGCTATGGTCGCATTGCCTTTGCTTGCTCTCATCGTAACGACCATTGCTGGTTTACCTTTCTATTACGGGAAAGCTGCTGCCGACCTCACTCTATTGGCCAAAATAAAATATGCTTTTGCCAATACGCTCTATTTAGCCGTATCAGTTGTCATGAAAAACGGTGTCACCAAATTGGCAGCTGCCATAATGACCGTCATGTTGGGTGGGCTTTTTGGTCAGTTGTTGAGAAGAGCAGGAGTGGCAGACACTCTCGTTAGGCGCGTTGCCGAACTAGCTGGAGACAACACCTTTGCCGTCTCTTATGTGCTCTCCCTAGCCGTTGCTTTTCTCTTTACTACTTTGGGTGGTCTTGGTTCAGTCATTATGGTGGCCAACATCACTTTCCCAGTCCTTCTGTCGCTTGGCATGCCTCCCCTAGTCGTTGGCTGCCAATTCCTCGTGGCAATGTGTTTTGGTGGAGTCTTCAACTTGGTGAACTGGCAACTCTACTTAAAGGTATTGGAGATGGAAGTGGCTGATGTGGCTGCTTTTGCCGTACCTTTTGGTTTTTGTTACCTCATCATCATGACCATTTTCACCTATGTGGAGTGCAAAAGAGCCAGATTGCCCGTTTCTTCACGAGCCATCCAAGTCGTAGTAGCCATAGGCATAGTCATTGCCGGTCTACTCTTCCTTTTCAGCACCAATCCTACATATGCCAAGGGTGTTCTATCACCCCTACGTGATGCCTTTGTTTTCATTCTGCTTCTCTCCTTTTTCTTTCCCATCAAAGGCTCAGAAAAATCACCTTCCATAATGGCACTCATCTCACCAGCAGTTCCCATCTTGTTGGTCGTTCTAGTGGGAGTAGATATCAATGCAGCTTTTGTAGTTGGAATTTTGTTCCTACTACGTTTTTCAGGAGCACAAAACCATTCACGTCTACTGATCCAATCTGCCATTGAAGGCATACAATCAGTCGCTCCGGCCATTGCAGTAATGGTTGGCATTGGTATGGTCGTCGTAGCCGTTTGGCAACAACCCGTATCTAAAAGTTTGACACCCATCATTCGTTTTGTTCTGCCCACCTCAAATGCCGGTTATGTGCTCTTCTTCGGTCTCCTTGCACCAATGGCACTCTATCGAGGTCCGTTGAACATTTGGGGTATGGGTTCAGGTCTCCTCAAGTTGGTTCAGGCAGCCAAGATAATCTCAACAGGTCAAATCATGTCTGCATTTATGTCTACAGGCCAAATTCAAGGAGTATGTGATCCAACGAACACTCACAATGTGTGGGTAGCCAATCAACTCAAAGTTGAGACTAGCGATATCCTGAAGAGAACGCTGCCATATCTGTGGACTTTGGCTTTTATGGGGCTCTTGTTGGGAATCTATGTCAACTAGGGTACGCATTGGTATCGACGTAGGTGGCACATTCACTCATGCCGTTGCCGTAGCTGAAGGTTCTAGCGAATGTGTGGCCCGAGTTCGTGTCCCAACGACTCATGGCGGAGAATCTGGTGTAGCAGGCGGCATTATCGATGCACTGGAAAGTCTTCTTGCAGCAGGAGAGATAAGCCCCCAAGAGATATCCCGCGTAGCCCATTCGACGACACAAGCAACCAATGCATTGCTCGAAGGTGACGTTGCCATTGTAGGTGTGATTGCTGCAGGCAGTGGTCTCGAAGGTATGCAGGTAAAGACTCAGACTGCAGTAACACCAGTCGAACTTGCACCAGGCCGTTCATTTGCCCCACTGCACCAATTTGTTGAGCTCGAAGAGCATTCACTTCCTGAGATAGAGGTGAGGAAAGCCTGCCAAGAACTGATGACCCAAGGAGCCAAAGCTATCGTTGCTGCCACGGCCTTTAGTGTGGACGATCCTTCAGTGGAGCGGACAATTTGCTCAATAGCCAATGATGAAGGCCTACTTGCCACTGCCACTTGTGATTTGACGAGCTTATACGGATTGGCCGTTCGTACGAGGACAGCGGCCATCAATGCCGCCATCTTACCCAAGATGATGGAAACAGCTGAAAGAACAGAAGAGGCTGTTCGTGCTCTGGGAATAGAAGCTCCGCTCGTTGTAATGCGTTCTGATGGCGGAGCCATGGACATCAAAGCCATGAAAGCTAGGCCCGTATTGACCATGTTGTCAGGTCCGGCGGCTGGAGTAGCTGCATTGCTCATGGCAGCAGGAGTTGATGATGGAGTCTTTTTGGAGGTAGGCGGCACTTCTACTGACATATCTTGCGTCAGAGATGGCAGGCCTGAAGTGAAACCTGCCAGAGTGGGTGGCCACAGACTTTATCTCAACACTCTCGACGTGCGCACTGTTGGTGTAGCCGGAGGCTCTTTGCCTCGTGTACGTCAAGGAGCAATAGTTGGTGTTGGGCCAAGAAGTGCTCACATTGCCAACCTATCCTACGCCTCTTTCACAGATGAAGAGAGACCTTTGAGAGTTCTCCCATTCAAACCTTTGGCTGCTGATCCCAAAGAATATGTGGCATTGGCTGCTGATGAAGAAGCAACTGTAGCCATCACTCCCACCTGTGCTGCCAACTATCTGGGAACAGTTGCAGAGGGTGATTACGCCAAAGGTCATTCGCCTTCTGTAGAACGAGCCTTTGCAGCCCTGGCCAACTATTTGGACTGTGATGCAAAAGAAGCAGCCAGACATATAGTCGATGTTGGCGTAACACCAATGGCGAAAGTAATCGAAGAACTCGTCGAGGAATATGGCCTCTCCCTCGAAAGATTGAGACTCTTTGGTGGTGGCGGTGGTGCTGGTGTCTGGTTACCTGCCGTAGGTGAAAGATTGGGCAGGCCAGCTTCCGTCGTGGAACATGCACATGTAATTTCAGCCATTGGTGCAGCTTTGGCCCTTCTGCAGGAAACGGTGGAGAGAACACTCATTGATCCCTCCACGCAAGACATTGCAGCCATTCGCCAAGAAGCTCGCCAGGCGGTCATCAAATCAGGAGCTGCTCCACAAACTGTTGAAGTGCGGGTGGATGTGGACAGTCAAAGAGG
>CAZXTJ010000409.1:0-7483 GCA_964643655.1 uncultured bacterium | reverse complement strand
GGTTTGTGGTGACCGGAAGGGCAGGCATAGGTGGCACAACCGCCATTGTATTCCCAACAGTCGTGGTGGTGTGGTGTGAGGCAATCATCACAGATGCGTGCTTTGTCGCCAATGGCTGTTCCACAGACACGGCATATGGCCTCTTTGGGTTGAAATTGGCTCGATTGCTCCATTTTTAGTGTTCAGCAACGACAATGATTTTGTCATTTTCTGAGAGGCTCACAGTTTTGGATTTCTGAGCATTCACTCTGATCTCATTGTCTTTGATATAACCTATGCAGATCTCTTTGCGCCTCTTGGCTGATTCCAGAAGTGTGTAGCCGTTGATTTCTTTGTCCATATGTACATAGTTACTTGCTGGTCGCAAATATATTTCTGACCCTTCTACTGTGAGCAAGATGCGGAAGACTTCTTTGAGGCGGAACTCTTCAGCCAGTTGGGCGATTATGCGGCCAATGATTTCATCACCAACGACAAAGTCTCCCAGTTCTCCCAAATCTGCTACGGCACGGCTCTCTTCCAACAACATCTCTGTTGTGATGGAGAGGTCGAAGTCGTTTCGGAAAGCTATGTCGCGCACATAGACGAGCGTTTTGATAGTAGTTGCGTCAATGTCTTCATGTTCATCAGAACGTTCTGGATTGTGGGGCAGAATGAGGATGTTGTCGAATTTGTCAAAAGCGATGGTTTCCAAGAAACGTCTGTCTCCTGTGGCACCTTGGATGATATCCACATCGTGGTTTTTTATGTGAGCCCAAGCTTTTTTCATCTCATCGATATCGTCGCCCACTTGGGCGGCAATGGTTAGTTTGGAACCTGGATGTACGTAGTCGTCTAGTTCTCGAATGACTGGTGCCAAAAAGCGGTTGCAGCCTAGGATTAGGTTCTTTTCTGCTTGGGGTTCTTTGGCATCAGCTGGTGCGACAATGAACTCTTCTCGCACTTTGTAGTCGGAAATGTTGGAAATGATAGTCGTGTCGTCATCTTCAGAAATAGAGAGGATTTCGTCATCTTCATTGAGAACCAAATCAAAGTCTGGATTGATGTCAACTTGGCCTTCTCTGTTCACTACACCGATGATTGATGATGTGTCGAAAGAGTAGACGGCCTCAGAGAAAGTCTTGCCGATAAGGGAGGGGAATTCTTTGAGGGAGTGGAAGTATATTTCGTCTCCATCAAAGTCGAAGAGCTCGAGATATACATTGGAAAGTCCTCTTTTGCGGCAGGACTGAACGAGTAGGCGAGGGATGAGTACTTCGGGCAAGATTGTGACTACGTTGATTTGTTTTCCCCGCACGGCGATTTTGCAGATTTCCTGGTTCCTTCTGTCCATTAGTTCAACGACAAAAGGCAGTGGCTCTTCTCTTTCACTGACGATTTTGGCTGATGTGAGCAGTATTTTGATGATGTGACTATCTGGGTCTTTTCGCTCTTCTGGTGAGAGAACGATGACAGCCCTAGCAGCATTGAGATTGACCAGTTCCATATCTTGGGTGGCGATGGGTTTGCCTCGGCGGCAGACGACGTTCGTACCCCGATAATCACCTACTCGTTCGCGCAGTTGCTGTTCCATGTCTACGGGATCGTGGTCAGCCAAGATGGCAATACAAAGTCCTGGATGGTTTTCATTGGCTATGACTATCTCTGAGACTATGCGAAAGATTTTTGAGGACCAACCTAAAATGACTGTGTGGTTCTCTTCGGCTACAAATGAACGTCCCCGTCTCAGTTGATCCATTCTGTCATCAATGGCAGAAGAGAGAATACCTATGAGGGTACCACCGACGAATAGACCAGCAACAATGGCTAGCAGTGCCGAAAAGTAGGTCAAGGTGCCATCACCGAGGTCAACGGGATCGGGCACTAAGATGAGCATGAAAGTCCTGGCTACGATTTCAGCCAATGTTTTTGATTCTGGGCGCCCAAACACCATCTGGTGGAGCAATACTGATGTTGAGACGATGATGATGAAGAAGAAGGCTGAGGCTCCACCTAGTAGCAGGATTTGGCCCACAGCTCCGCGGGCCATATAGTTGTCGAAGCGGTATCTCAGTCGTTGGCGCCAAGTTGCGCGCCCACAGTTTTGGCTCTTGGACATGTTTTGCTACTCCAAAGTGATTAACTCGTATTGGCGAGTTCCCATTTTGATTTTTTCTGCGTGAATGAGTTGAGCATTACCATCTAGATTTGGATAGGATTTTTCACTCAAGTTGATGTCTCCATCGTGTTTGGTCAGGTCGATGGAAGCTTGGTCTAGGGCCACGGGATCCCAAGAACCGAGGACACCAACATCAGGAATGAAAACTTCTTGTTTTGTGGGCATACAGTCACATTCTTGAGTCATTGTGCAGCAATCATTGATGTAGAAAGCTTTTTTGTCTTTCACTACGCCCAATGCATGTTCTGCCATGGCTTCTTGCATCCATTTGGAGTCTGCACCCCAGTCATATTTGATGGCACCAAAACGACAGACTGCCAAACATTCACCACAACCAATGCATGTGTCTTTGTCGATGAGGGCTTTGTCATTGGCTTTCGAGATGGCGTCGACAGGGCACCACTGAAGACATTTGCCGCACATTACACAGCTGGCGGGAATGATTTCAGGTGACATTGAAGAGTGTTGGCGCAGTTTTCCTTTGCGGCTGGCCAATCCCATGCCGAGGTTTTTGATAGTTGCGCCAAATCCGGCAACCATATGACCTGTCATGTGGGAGATGACGAGGAGGAAGTCACTCATGCGAGCTTCTTTGGCCACAGAGACTTCTTTGAAGAGGACACCGTCAATGGCAACGGCTTTTTCACTGTCTCCAGCCAATCCGTCAGCCATGATAAAGGGCGCACCTGTATTTTCAATGGTGAACCCGCGAGAGACAGCGTGCATGATGTGGGTAACGGCATTCATTCTCACGCCTTTGTAGAGGGTAGATGTTTCTGTGAGAAAGGGTAGTCCTTTTTTCTTTTTGATTTCATCGACGAGAGGTCGGATTGTTTCAGGTGGAATGGCTGTCACATTGTTTTGATCACCAACGTGCAGTTTGACGGCCACATATTCGCCCTCTTCGATTTTGTCACTCACAGAGGCTGCTTGGAATATTTTGAGAGCAGCTTGGGCTCTCTCGTCTTTGGAAACACCGTCTTTAGTAGGGACGAAATAAACTTTGCTAGCCACTGTGAAGCTCCTTTGGTTTATTGGATGTCCAATTGTGTAGAATCTATATATGTATTGGTAAACCTACCATAGATGGAGGGGTTAGATGGTAAGGTTGACCCTTCTCTCGCTTACTTTGTTCTTGCTCTTCTCGGCAGAGGCTCATGGCCGACGGAGACATCGCCGCCACCATTTTTGCTTTTCTTTTGGTAAGTCCTCTTATGGCCGCTACAGACACTGCAATCACTGTCGTTCAGTCATTCCACCAAGTTACGCAAAACGATATCGGCATGGTCGCAGTTCTCTTTATTATAGCTGGTGCCTCCATTGTTTGATGGGCCGTCGTGGCAGGTGGCAGGACATTTGTCCTCGCTGCGGTATCTCTCTTTTCATTAGGAATGAAAGACCTTATTGTCCCCGCTGTTATCTCTCTTTTCGTTTTCGTCGCTGCCGCATTTGTTCGGCAATGTTGCTCGTGGGCATTCCTGCTTACGAAGATGGTCCACGACGGAAGCCTGAAAGAGAGAAAAAGTATGTGCCTCCACCAAAGGGGGTGGACGAGCTTTATGTGAAGTGGATGAGTCTGGGATTAGCCCAATTGAGAAGCAATCGTTATGGCGAAGCAGCCAATGCCTTTCGCCAGGCTATGAGAGAAAAGAGTGATTGTCCCATTGCCATGTTTTACTGGGGAGTGGCCATTGGTGCCAAAGGGCAGAGTTATAGAGCTGGCATCATCATTCGTTCTGCTCTCAGATTAAATCCTGTTCTAGCAGCTACTCCTTTGGATGGTTCTGCTTTGTTTGGTAGCAAAGAGGAGTTCAGGAAGGTTTTGAAAAAAGCCCTTCAGCGAAAGAAAGAGAAGGAAGAAAAGTTGTTCCTCCTCGTCCTTTTCTCCATGTCAAAAAAACACAAGGAAAGGACCAAGAAAATGGCAAAAAATCTCCTCCCCCTAATTCCGGAAGTGAAGGTTTACGCAGCCAATCCTTGATCGAGGTATTTGGAAAGGCGTAGGCGTAATCTCGTCATCTCGGCCTCCAAGTTGGGCAAGACTGTTTTTGCCTCATTGACCTTGGAGTGATCCACTAGTTCAGAGAGACGATGGGCTGAACAGAAGACTCTGCCTGCGGCCAGACAGCTTGCTGCACCTTTGAGTGAGTGGGCAGCTTCGTGCAGAGTTATTCGATTTTGCGAGTTTATGGCTGTTTTGATGTTTTCTAGGCGAGTGGGCATTTCCCGCAAAAAGGCCTCTGCTATTTGTTTGAGCAGAGTTTCGTTCCCATTGAGATGAGAGAGCGCTTCTTTGGGATTGAAGGTCAGTAGGCCCTGTTCTGATGCTGTAGGAGTCTCTTCTTCTTGAGGCTTTTCATCTTCACCATTGATGAGCTCTAAGAGCTCTTTTATGGGTAAGGGTCTCTCCCACAATCCATCCATGCCTGCATCAAAACAACGCTGACGAAGCTCATCATCCATCTTTGACCCCATGCCTATGATGGGCGTGTGTTTGTCCATCATGGCTTCGAAGTCACGGATTTTCATCGTTGCCTGAATACCATTGACCAAAGGCATGGCCAAGGTGAGGACAACGAGATCAATGGCTTTACGGTGGTAACAATCAGTCACATCTTTGCCATTTTGGACCAGTGTAACTTCGTGACCAAGGTTACCGAGGGCATTGAATGCTTCCATCATTTCTTGGTCATTTGGAGATGCCAAGAGGATGTGAAGTGGTTCTATGGGCTTTTCCTTTTTGGCCACAGTTGTGCTCTTTGCAGTCTCTGATTTAGGCTGGGCAAAAGAAAGGAGTTCCTCTTCGGCCAATGATATGTCTTCCGCCATCTTTTCAGCGACTGACCATCTCCCCCAGAGACTGCCCAATAAAAAGCCAATGGCAAAAAGGGCATAAGCAGTTCCAACAATGAGATGTAACATCGTCACGATTTCCCACCACTTCACACAGGCATAAGAAGGCCATTTAGTCATTAAGCAATTATTGAGCCCAAAGGAGCTTTCCTTTATTGAGGCACTTTTGCTCGACATTGGCTTTCCCACGATTGTGGCGTTTAGCTATAAAAAGGCTGATTTTGCTAGTGCATGAAGAGTGTGTAAGGCTAGACCAACTTGAGCGACCAAAGAAGTGAAAGCTGGCTCACAGGTGTGTAGGCAGACAATAAAAATGAATGGAGAGACATCATGGCTGGCAACGTTCTCGAGCTAAATGCGGAAAGTTTTGACGAGACAGTGGGCAGTGGAGTGACCCTCGTTGACTTTTGGGCAACGTGGTGTGGTCCCTGCAAATCTCAGCTTCCCATTTTGGAAAAAGTTGCGGAACAAAGTGGTGACAAAGCAAAAATTGCCAAGCTCAACGTTGATGACGCGCCCACCAAAGCAAGCGATTTTGGTGTCATGAGTGTGCCTACATTGATAGTTTTCCGCGATGGCAAGGAAGTGAAAAGGTTCATGGGTGTTCAAACCGAGACGGTTCTTTTAGAAGCTCTCGGTCTGTCTTAAATCAATTCGTTTTTAATGGTTCAGGCACTGCGAAAGGTTCAGGCTCAGGCTTGGGCCTAGGGGGGATCTGCAGTGTCTGTCCTATTTTTATGGCATTGGCGTTTTTGATCTTGTTTGCCTTGACGATGGCTTCTGTCGTTATTCCAAATTTGATGGCCAATTTGCTGACAGAATCACCATTTTTCACTTTGTAGAGTGTGCCTTTGGCCAAGAGCGGTTTGGGCGCTTGTTTGACCTTGGGTTTGGGCGCAGGTTTGGGGATGCGCAGGACTTGACCAACCTTGAGCCTATTGATATTCCTCAGTTTGTTTTTCTTGGCAATGGCTTCTGCGGTGACGCCAAAACGTATGGCAATCTTGGAGACTGAATCACCACTTTTGACAACATAACCATCTTTGGGGATGGGTTGTGGTTTTCCTCGGCGTCTCTTTCGTCTTTTGCGATTGGGTCTCGCAGGACCTCGCCACTTGGCTTTTTTGCGTTGCTGATAAAGAACTATTCCATCGAGCAGGGCTTGAGCTATTTTGTCCTGATATTTGAGATCTTTTAATTTTTTCTCATCAGAAGGATCAGTGAGGAACCCCAACTCGACAAGGATGGAGGGGAAATCTACTGTTCGCGTGACGATGAGTTCATCTGGTTTTACACCACGATCCCGCAAATCCGTCCCTTCGTGCATTTTGTCGCGTATGGATTGGGAGAGGCGGAAGTTGTCGAGCATGGTCTGAGAGAATATTTTGCTCTCTGATTTGGTCAGGTATTTCCTAATCTGCTTTTCGCCTTTGGCAGATAGTTGGAAGATTTCGAAACCGTGCACTCGTTGTTTGCCTTTGAAAGCATTGGCATGGATGGAGATCATCAAATCTGCACCATAGATGGAAGCCACACGTGGTCTGTCTTCGAGGGGAACATAAGAGTCATTGGAACGTGTGAGGAAAGCTCTAATGCCAGCCTTTTTATCAATCAGGGCTTTCAACTTCTTTGAGACTGAAGTGGTAATCACTTTTTCGTGAACCGTACGACCCAAGTTTCCAGGATCAATGCCACCGTGGCCGGGATCGATGACAACTGTCAGTTCGTTCTTTTTTACTTTGGGTACGATGTGTTTCAGTCTATTGAGGAAGAGAATGCGGTAGATGGGTGGTTTGGCTTGTATGTAGTCTGCATCTATCTTGACGGCTTCAGTGGGTAAGAAATGTTTGGAGTTCATGACGACTCTGAGCCCTTGTCGCCTAGGGGCTATGCGAATGGAATAAACGAGGAGACTCTCTGGTCTTTCTTTGAAACCAGGTTTTCCGTAACGAAGTCCTTTGAAGTCAAAGATGGAGGCACCTCGGCGTGTGCGAGAAGTGGTGACGGGAACAGGTCTATCCATTTCGATGGAGACGACGGCCCTTGTGTCATCGGCTTCAACAGTGATTTTTTTGATTTGCGGGACTGGTTTTTTTCCTGTCTTGCCAGCACAAAGGCTGGAGGTCAAGGCAACAAACAAGATTATCGTTATCAAAAGGCGCACGTTGGGCGCTCCTTCCCTCTATATTATATGCCGTCATTATTTACCACATCAGGCCAAATCCTGCAGAACTATCCTTCAATCCTCAACGAAAGCTCTCTTTACGTCGAATATGAACGTAGAACGGAGATACATAATGACAACTGCTTCTGAAGCTAAAACCTTTCGCGATTGGGTTGAAGTCATCGTCGAAAACTTCTTGTGGAATTTTCGCCTCATTATTTTTCTTGGTGTCACTGGGCTTCTGATAAGTTCGGCTGTCATTTTTGTCATAGGCATCTTGGAGACTTTTAGTATGGTAGGTCTCTTCG
>CAZXTJ010000408.1:0-7498 GCA_964643655.1 uncultured bacterium | reverse complement strand
TATACATGTTGGTCATGATCTCGCAAGAATACGGCTCTTATGGTAAATGTCCAATCTTCCGATTTACTATATGATAGGTCGCGCGTATCATGCAGGCGACAGAGAAAATATGAGCTCATTAAAACAAAACTTACGAAATCTGCAGAGTCTGGACCCGGAAAAGCGTAAACGGGCCATTCTTGCTTTGGCTGAAGACCACAGCTTGGAAGCCTTGCAGGCCTTAGAAAAGACTGCCAACGAAGACACCAGTCTAGAGTTGCGCTTTCTGGCCAAAAAAGCCCTGGCTTCCCTGCAGCAAGCTCTTGCCTCGTCTGCTGCGCCAGAAACAAAGGGCGGAGGCGACCCCTTCTTCACTGGCGACGAAGATTCAAAAATCAAAGCCATCAAACTGGCTGCTGCCCAGAAATCGCCCGAGACACTGGCCCGGTTGCTCAAACTCATCGAAACAGAAGAGTCTGGCCGCGTGCGGGGGACAGCTCTTTTAGCTGTAGGATTGTTGGGTGGTGCCAAACAGATAGCAGTCTTTTCCAAACACGTCCGCGATCCCGATCCAAACGTAAGGCTGAACTGCGTCAAAGCTCTCACCTATTTGGATGAGGCCATTACTTATCCTCTTTTTGTCGTAGCGCTCAACGATACTACCTCCCAAGTAGCCAGTCGTGCTTATGGATTTTTGCGCAAACTGGGGAAAGACAACATAATCGCCCTCCTGAAAACGATGGCCCAAGCTCGTCACCGCTGGATGAGAAAAGCTGTGGCCAAAGCCTGCGGACGTCTCAATACACCTGAAGTCATTCCCATTTTGCGTGAATTGTCTAGCCGCGAAAAGGGCGACATCAAAACTTACGCAATCAAGAGCTTGAAGACCCTCACTGAGTTGGGTAACAAACAAGCGCAAGCAGTCTTGGGTACAATGAAGGGCGTTGCCGATCAGATTGCCCAAAGTGCACAAGCTGACAAACTCTCCGTTTCCACTCCTAGAGGAGACAGCAGCAAAAGCGAAGGTCATATCATTGCCACGCGTTCAGCGGGTTTCATCATTCCTGCTGGGCAGAAGGATTTGCCCCTCAATGCTGATAGTCCAGCCGACAGGATGAACGCCCTCCAAGAAATCGTCGATGAAGGTGATCCTGCCCGTATCCCCGAGGTACTCACTCGTTTGCGGATAGAGAAGAATCTCAAAGTCAAAGCTGCCCTCTTGGCTGCCTTGGGGCAACTCGGCGGAGACGAAGAAGTCGATCACATCAAACTCTACCTAGAACATCCAGATGCTCGTATCAGGGCCACAGCTGTAGAAAACATTGGCAAGCTGGCTCCTGACACCATGGTGCAGTTGCTGAAACCTTTCCTCGAAGATGAAGACAATCGCACTTCAGCAAATGCCATCGTAGCTCTTGGTGATTGTTCAGAGGTGAACCTCTTGCCCTCCATCGAAAGATTGGTCAAATCCAAAAAGGTCAACTTTCGCAAGAGTGCCATCTATGCCATCTTGCAGTTGGAAGACGCTGAAGCAGCAGTATTCCTCAGCAAATTGAGCAAAGATGAAAACGACGAAGTTGCAGACAGAGCCAAAGAAGTCTTACAACTTCTGCAAGCCAAAGGCATTAAACCTGCAACGACAGAAAAAGCGGGCGCAGAGGCCAAAGAGAAAAAACGGGCTGCTAGAGCGAAAAAGAAAAAGGCAGCAGCGGCAGCAAAACAATCTTCTTTGAACAAGAGCCAATTGCCTTCAAGGGTGGACTTGGACAGAGCCGATTATATGCAAAACGAACTAGCACCAGAGTCACTTCTGACGGCCTGTTATTTCGACTATGCCATAGCTTCCTCTTTGGCAATCGCACTCTTTGGTTCAATCTCATTGGCAGCAGTAGACGGACCCAAGTTCGGTGTAATGTTGGTCATCGCTCTGGGAATTCCCTTGGCATATGTTTGGACAGCTCTCTGTTTGCAATCTGGCAAAGAATGGGCGCGTCAATTCACTCTCGTTACAGCAACGTTATTGCCTGTGCCAGGCATTGGTACAACTACGAAAAAGACGCTCTCTTCTGAAGAAGCACTCGATTATTTTGACACTGATCCATCAAAGCCAGGTGTTATCGGTCGTGCTGCAGCAGGAACAACAGTAGGCCTGCTCGTTTTGTTCGTTGTTCTCTTACTGATCTAAGCGTCTGTCGCTAACGACCCTTTGGGCTGTGTCTATACCTTCTGCCGCCAACAATCGCAATGCGTCGCCTGCTTTGTCGCGCACAATGGGTTCGCTATCATCGAGTAGTTGACTGAGGAAAGGAACAAAATCAGGTCGGCGCAATTCGACAATGGCATAAATGGCCGAGCGCCGCATTAGTACCTCTGGGCAAGCAATCATCTTCTTGATGGGCATATCCAACTGAATGTAGGGACACTTGCCCAAACCGACGATGGCGTTGGCTCGCACTCGGTTGTTTGCATCTTCCAAAAAGGGAATGAGGAGTGGATAAATATCGTTCCCACCGATTGCACCAAGAGCTTCTACTGCATTTGCGCGAATACGATCATCATCGTCTTCGAGAAAAACTTTCAAGGAACCGACTGCGTCTTCGGCTCTTAGCCGGCCAAGGGCAACAACAATAGTGGCTCGCACATACAAATCTTTTTCCCGCAACAAGGCTTGTAACAATTCAGGAGTGCGTTCTCGTTGATTTTTATCAACAATATCTTGCACTGCTTTCATTCTTTCGCGGGGACGAGGATCAGCTAGTTTATCTAACTTTGGCCGTTTTTCAATGACACTCATGGTCATGAAAGACTCAGGCGAGTTTCTTTCACCAGCATGACGAGAGAGAGCGCTATATGCTTCCTGACATCCATTCTTCGCCAGAACGACGAGTGCATTGCGCGCTTTGAGTCGAATGGACATCTCTGTGTCAGAAAGGATGGATACAATCAAAGGCAGTGAAGCAGGTTTCTCTAGCTTCAACAATGAATAAGCTGCTGCGTCGCGAGTTTTGCTGTCATTCGTTGACAACATGGCTCTTATCTCATCGAACAACTTCTCTTCAGGAAACTCACGCAGAGTATCGAGTGCAGCCATTTTGACTTTGCGATCGTTGTCTTTCAACAACTTGGCAATGTCGGCCGTAGCCCTCACAGCACCAAGCCTTTTTAATGCCTCTAAAGCGTTGCCCCGGATGCGTTTGTCTGGCTCGCTGAGATAAGGAACAATAATATCAATCTCTTTGTCCTGACCCAACAAACCAAAAGCCAAGACCAGTGCTGCCCGAACTTTTTGGTCATCTTCCGTCTTGTCCATACGGCGCAACTTGGGCAGTAGCTCACTGTCTTTCACCTGCACCAAAGCCATGATTGCTTTGATTCTCGCTTTGGGATCATCACTTTCGAGCTCAGCATAGAGCTTTTTCAACTCAGCCGACTGAACTGGCATGACACCAGCTTGACTTCCCGTGGCTGGTCCAGGGGCAGCTGCATGGGCTGCAGGAGGAGCTGGTTCAGGTGTTGGAGCAGAAACCTGAATATTGGACTCTTTGGCTTGAGCAAAAAAATCAGGTGGTACTTCTATGGCTTTAGAGCGTCGTTTCTTCTCTTCAACGAGTCGCTGGCGATACAAAAAGAGAGTCTTTTTAGCATAGAACCTAATCTCTAGGCTCTCATCGGATTTACAGACGGCCATCAATGCAGGAATGGCGCGCATATCTACGTTTTGCGCCAATTGGAGCACGGCTCGTTTACGAACCTGCTCTTCTGGATGTTTGAGATCCTGCAGTGTTTTTTCTATAGACATGTTTAGTTATCGTACCGCTCAGGAGGTACTAGGATCCACCACTTCACTGCTGCCACGAACAGGAAGAGTAAACCTGAAACAAGTACCAACTCCGAGTGTACTATCGATGTCCAAATGACCACCATGTAACTCGACTAATCGGCGAGCAATGGCAAGGCCCAAACCAACACCCTCTTGTCGCCTACTAGTTGATCCATCGACTTGACGGAAACTTTGGAATATAAGAGCTTGATCTTTTTTGGCGATACCAATGCCTTCATCTTGGACAAAACAGCGGACGTAGTCCAAGTTCTCCACTTCTCCGTGTTCTTCCGAACCCTTGACCACTTCAGCTCCTACAATAATGGTACCTTGGCTAGAAAACTTGATGGCATTGCTCGTCAGGTTCTGCACGACTTGCCAAATTCTAGTTTCATCGGCCCAAACTTCAGGAAGTCCTTTGGCCAATTCCAAAACTAGATTGAGACCTTTCGCGGAAGCTTGCGGCTGCAAAGACTGCACAACATCATTGGCAATAGAACCAACAGAGACCATCTTTCTTTGCAGCTCGAGCCTATTGGCTTCAATGCGTGAGATATCTAGGATCTGGGAGATAATGGCCAGCAGCCTTTCTCCGTTATTGGATATGGAAGAGAGATCCCTTATTTCATCTTCAGTCAATTTGCTTTCACTAGAGCGAAGAAGGAGTTTGGAAAAACCAATGATGGAGTTCAATGGCGTACGCAACTCATGAGACACAGTGGCCATGAACTCTGACTTCAAGCGGTCGGCTTCACGGATTTTTTCGTTTTGTTCAATGAGCAAAACGTTGCGCTGTTCCAACTCTTCCGCTTTGTTGCGCAACTGATTAGTACGCTTTTTGACCATCTCTTCTAGTCTTTGGTTGGTCGTCGAAAGCTCTCTGTCGCGCTCTGCCAAGGCTGCTGACATCTGATTGAAACACTGAGCCAAGTCGCTTAGCTCATCATTGCCAGAGACTTCGACTTGGCGAGACATGTTTCCGCCTGCAATGTCGAGAGCAGCTGAAGCCACCGTCATCAATGGTGCAGCAATAGTCGCAGCCAATAAATACGAAGCCATGAGTCCACAGGCAAGAATGACTAGAAGCAGCTGAATGAGACGAGTGACATGTTGCTCAGAGCGCTCCTTTGCCTGTTGCAAAGAAACTGCAACAACTGCACGGCCAACAACTCTTTCTTTGGGAATGGTTCCACTGTCACTACCAATAGCAATCAATTCAGAAGGAAGTTCGTCGCTATAACGTTCTGAGCGAATGGGCCTGCTAATGATTATGTATGGAATAAGCTCCATCAAATTAATGGGAATATCGTGAACGAATGACTTCTCATTGGTGATATGTGGTTTCACTTTCTGGTAGGCAGATTCATTTCTTGCTGCTTTTGCCAAAATAGCGCCATTTTCATCTTCAATGAACACAAAAGCAACGATTGGCTCTGCCATGACACCACCAATGAGTTGAGTCAAAATCTCTCGGTCACCAATCATAGTGCCGTATTTGGCGTTGTAAGCAAGATTTCGGCAGAGGGTGAGACCTCGCTGCAAAAACTCTACCTTGAGTTCTCTTCTCGAGGAAATATAGAAAAAGACACCAAAAATAATGCCTAGGGTGAGAACTGTAGCTGCACTAATCAAGAAGAATTTGGCGCGCAATCCAAAGCGCGTCTTTTTGCTATCTTTAGTTGTCTTCTTTTCAATCTCGTTCATACAGAGGGGCCCCACAAGGGGCCCCAAAACAGTAGCATGATGTCACTGAACGATGAAAGCCTCAAACGTGAGTGGGCAAGTTTTGGAATGCCCGGGCTACTGTCGACTGTGCAGACAAACTGGCCGTCGTTTGCTCCATCAAAGCAAAAACAGCATCAAAAACACTGATCAAGCCAGCTTTGCGTAAGACTTCGAGAATTGGTTGTCCCGTTCGTTCACATTCATCGAGGGCCCAAGTCAATGTGCTTTCTTCGATTTTGCCATAACGAAGCAAAATGGCACCGACTCTTGAGGACTCACCGAAATACATTAACGGACTCCTTCCGCAGCCAGCGAGCGCGAGCTCGCTCCATGCCTTCAATTCTTATTATTGCTGGCTACTATGCAAAGGGAGTGCCATATAAAATCCATCTTGAGCCAATCTGCGCAAAATCCTTGTAACGCCCAGTGGAAGCAATCATGCTAGAATATTTAGATGGAAGAACGAAACGGGCGGCGCTATGCCATGTAACAAATCGATACATTACCCTCGCAAGATCGTTACATCGAATCGTTCTGGTTATACAATTTTCCTTCTTTTTATCGTTATCACCGTGGTCTCCATCTTGGCCATGTCCATTTTCCAGCTAATTTCTGATGTTACTTCCGTTACAGCCAAACATGCTGAAAGCATGGCTGCTTATTATTTGGCTGAAGCTGGTATGCACAAAGCCCTGCACGATGTAAAAAACATTCTCTCCAAACCTCTAGTAGCACCTCGCCGTCCAGTGGAAGGTTATCCACAGAAGGTCAACAAAGAGCTGCTAGAACTACTCGACATCGAAAGAGCCCGTCGCTGGAATCGTTCTTATACGATAGAAGACGACAAAATAGTCAAAGGTGGATCCTTTTCTATATACATGGAACTTCTCGACGTAGCATCGACTCCCTTCTCGAGCTTCCTCGATCCCCTGGACAAGGTACCTCCTTACCTCGAGCCATACCATTTAAAGAGAAACATGGAGCAAGATCGCCAGCTCGGTCTCACTCCTCTTGGCGGCTGGCGAGGCAAGTTGCGTATCGTCGTAACAGGCAATTACCGCCGCACGAGCCGCACCATAGAAACTTGGCGTTCATTCCACATCGTCGATGTAACACCTCCAGGTGCTGATTACACATTGTTCATCGAGAGTGAAGATAGGGAATATCTCAAAGAGGGTCGTTTCGTTCTTTCCAACCTGAGCGTGCCTGGTCCCGTGCGTACACAAATACTCAACCTCGCTCGTTCGGTGAACGAAGTCCTGCGCCTAGACATAGAAAAAGAAGGTGAGTCCGAAAACTCTCTCGCATCAGTAAAAAGACTGAACCAGAAGATGGACAAACTGATGCAGAAAGACAATGTGGAAGAAGCACTCAAACTAGTCCACACACTTTCCAAATCAGCCAGTGACCGCAAAGTCAAAGACACCCTAGATAGATTGGTCCTCAGCCTCGACCCACGTGATTGGGGACGTGTGCGTACCAACGGTGCCCTCTTTGTCCACCTGCCATTTTTCGCCACAGACGACATCATCAACTACTTCGTAGACGCGTCACCAATGAGCAGACGCCGACCAGAGGTAGGTTTTCTAGGCTGCGAAAACCGACTTCACGATCCCTTCCTCAGTATCTATACCCTCTTCGAGGGCCGTGTATATAAGGTATTCAGACGTCTACGTCCCATCGCTTTGGGACCGAGTTCGGAACCACAGCAAGTTCCTCCTCAGCGTTATACCATCAATACAAAAATGAACTATCCACGTATGCGCCCCAAGACAAAAGTGCCTACCCTGCTGCAGCGTCTAAAAACCAATGTGAAAGAATATGCGCAGTGGAAAACGACGAAACTCCGTAATCTAGTTGGCACAAGAGACCGACCCATTGAATTGAACGGTATCTTCCTCAGTCAAAAACCGATGCACATAGGTGGTGTGTATACAGGACGTGGCATCATCGTCACGAGAAGCAATATACACG
>CAZXTJ010000407.1:0-7548 GCA_964643655.1 uncultured bacterium | reverse complement strand
CAAAAGTAGTCTAATTCTGCTCATTTCTTTGATGGTGTTTTCGTCTCAATTGGCCTTGGCTCTACCAGGAGAAGTTGTTGTAAGAAGGCTCTTGGAAGAGCGCAAGTATGAAGAAGCCATAAAACTGCTGCAGTCGCGACTCATATTGGTTCCCAAAGACACACGCGCTCGGGTGCTCTTGGGATTAGCACTCTATAATAGCGGTGACCAGGCACGTGCCATCTTTCAGTGGAAACGTGTAAAAAAGGGTGATACAGGGTTTTTAGAATCGAGATGGTATCTGCAAAAGCTAAAGCGAGCGAAGAACTCATTGCAGAACGTTATGAAAAAACAGCTGGAAAAAAGACGCGAAAAACTGCTCAGAGAGATTGGCTCAAAACATTCTATTGCTTCCAAACAACTGCTCTTTTTGTCCGATAGAGATGGTGACGGTTTCGTTACTCTAAAGGAGCTGTCAGCCATAGTTCAGCCGAAGATTCTTCAACGATTGTTTTTGTCCGCTGACAAAAATAGTGATCTCAAGCTCACTGGCAGTGAACTAAAAACCGTTCCCTTTGAGACTCTCAGACCGACCATTCAGCCTCTCGTTGCATTGGATGGTGATAAAGATGGCAAACTCACTGTAGATGAGGTAACAGAGGCGGTTGGTGATGAAGAGACAGCCCGTCGTTTCATTTCCAATCTAAGCGCATTTGCCAACAATCTGGCTGTCTATCGAAAGCACGACATTGATGGAAACAAGAAGCTGACAGCAAAGGAACTTGGAAAAAATGCACAAGAAATACTGGCTTGGAGCGACGCTGATGGCGACGGCGTTTTGCATGCAAGAGAGGCTCACTTTCTTGGTGCTAAACCTACAGGAACGAGCATTCAGCGTATCTTTTCAGCATTTGATACGAATAAAGATGGTTACCTATCGAGGTCTGAATTGATAGCAAAATCAGGTAGAGAAGGTGCAAGTTCGATCTTGCTTCTACTAGACAAGAATGGTGATAAAAAGGTCAGTCTAGGAGAACATAAGAATAGGACGAGCCCCTTTTCGAAGAAGGCCAAGATTTTGCGGCTCGATAAAAACAAAGATGGATTACTGCAACGAGAAGAACTTGCTTCAGCCCTACCTCAGCGATTGGTGAACATCTTTGTCAGAAGCCATGACCACAACCGTGACAGAGCAATATCAGTGTCAGAGATCACTCACAAAAAGTAGCCTCTCATCTATCGCTGAAGTTTCCTATTTTCAGAGTCGTGAGCAACTTTGTTTTGTAGTTGCCTGGACACAAGGTTGTTGTGTGGACTTCTATAGCAGGATCGGCAGATAGCGTTGGTTTGACGACTACACAGACAGGTCGCACCAAGCCCATTATGCGAGAGCTATACTGCAGTCCAATGTGATAATCGCCTTCTTCGAGCGATGTGAAGGGGACTTTCGCGTACTCAGGTCCCAGGCCACTCCAGCAACGATTGTGGATTTTGAGAGCTCCTCCTTCAGGAGGACTGACTTTGAGATCGACGTTGCAGGCGTCTGTTTCCCAGTGCATGATGACAAGTAGTGCCGTTTTATCGTCGAGTGAGATACTTTCACTACGGGCAATCTCTTCGATCTCGTCAAAAGCTGTTGCTTCATTGTTGAGCCAGCTGCGAAGTATGTATCCAAGTTCTATATCAAAGACTTCTTTTAGGTAGCCGTAACGAAGCTCATATGAACGCCCTTTGGCCTTGCGTAAAGTCTCGACTGCTTCTCGGTAGTTTTGTTGTGCCCAAAGTGCGTAGGCTAACCCACGATAATTATTGTGTCGGTCTGGCCTCAGTTTGATGGCCTTACGGAAGGCTTGTTCTGCCCTTTCATTGGCTCTGGCACGAAGTAAAAGGAAACCTGCTAGGTTCCAATAACTTGCGTTACTTGGGCTTATCTCAACCAATGACATTGCTGCCCTAACTGATTCTATACTGTTACCCAATCCATGGCACGCTGCTGAGAGATGGCTGTAGACGAGGGGATTCTGAGGGTCAGACTGTAACCACTTCAGTACTTCCCTTTTTAGGTCGTCGTAATACCGAGCAGCCAATATCATTTCACAATATTCCTGCCACAGTTTTCGGCAACGTGGAGCTTTAATGAGTTCCTTGTGTAGTGATAGTAGTTTCTTCAAGGAGCGGTTTTTGGTTATTCCTTTGGTCCACTTTGGTTTCGGTAACTTCTCTGGTGGTAACTCTTCAAGGTAAACAGCACCAACAGTTTTCCTGACTCCAGATATGAGCTCTACTCGACGTTCGACTTTTCTAGGTTTGCGTTCATAGGTCACTCGCCGTGATTGAAAAATATTGTCTGTGATTGCGGTGCTCATATAGTGGCAGGTAGTACCTGAACCGGACTGTCTAGGTTGTTCGCTTTCTTCAATGAATTGTTCCACAGATAGAGAAGCCTTGGGCCCGATAGAGAGGGGTGCATCGAAGGATGGTTGTTTTCGGATGATTTGCCCTTTTTCTATGGCCAATATGTCTCTAAGTGCGAGTCGAGATATGCCAAAGCGCTTGTAATCATATTCGGTTTCTAAAACTAGTAGAGCGGTTAAAGGGCACAACACTCTGTGGTCCTGGGAAATCTCCACCATTTTCTTCGATAGTATTTGCTTTTGGGGATCCAAGGTGGACCTAAGATTTTTCTCCAATTGTCTTAATCTTGATCTATATGCTTCCCGTTCAAGGAGAGGGCCAGTTGTGGTCAAATTGACTATCTTTGTATCTTTTGTAATGTTGAGCGATATTCTTTCGCCATCATTGGCCTTGAGAAAAGCAACCATCTCATTACCGGGAGCAACGTCATAAAACTCATCTGGTGTGATCCACTGAGCTTCTTTACATCGCAAGCGGAAAGAACGACCGAGTGGTCGGAGCAGCTCCTGTGCCACACACGCTGAGTCGTTTTTCCAATCTCGTGTGATGGGAAGACGAATGAGATGTCCTCTTCCCCACTTAGCCAGAGCAGAAGTAGTCAGTGTGTCTTCTTGACCACCAATAACGAGAACATGCACTCTGTGGTCTCTAGAGAGTTTGTTTGCAGCAAGTTCTTTCTGATTCAGCTCACCAAAGGTTGCGCAGCCGTCGGTCACAACGACATAGTTCGTTGTTTTTTCTCTGGTCGCGGCATCATCTCTGATTGATTGCCACATTTCTCGCAGGTCTGTTCCTCCGAAAAAATTGTGTTTACTTAGTTTACTGATAGCTTGAGAAAGAGCTGCTTGCCAGTTCACCTTGTTCCATTCGTGAAGCAGCTGTGTGTTGGCTCCAAAGGCATGCAGTGTTCTTCGTCTGATCCGAGAGTAGAAGTAACTGTGGCAGGGGGTCTTTTCTTCGAGTGCTGTCATAACGGCTTTGAGGTATTTTGCTGGATTTGCACATCCCAGGTTCATTGATGTTGAGGTGTCCACATACCATTTCCAATCTTCCTTTGTGTCTTTTGGAATTGTCTCCTGAAGGCAAGGACGATAGCAGACCATTTGGATGTCTTTGTATTGGTAAATGACTGCTCTGGACCCTTTTTCATCTTTGTTTGCAGCGTCAAAGCGCAAGACTAGATCCTCTGCAGGTACGAGGTTTTCTTGTCGTAGTGTCATCAGTAGTTTGTTCGAGTCAGTGCTCTTTTTTATCTGAATAATGTCTTTGAACCAACTCCGTTTTTTGAACTGTAGTTTTTCTCCATGAACTGGTTTGACAAAGACCGATAGTTTGAACTTTCCGATTTTCGGTAGATTGCGCAATGGGATGGTAAGTAAACGTTTACCATCTCTATTCATCTTCGTGAGCGCGCTGTAACTGAGCACTATACGAAAGGTCTTTCGCGGATTGATTGGGTAGACGCGTGTTGTGAAAAGGTTGCCATGAGCATTTTCTAACAGGGCTGGATCTCGAGGTGTGTGAAGGATTTTTGTGTAGACTCGTTTAGCCTTTTGTCGCTCGACGACTTCTCCTTCCATAAGGTGATTTCCTACATCCTTGGCAAATCGAGAGACTGTAGCGTTTGTTGGCAATGTGAGTTTGAATCTACCTTCGATCATTCTGTCTTGGGGATTGTGAAAGTGCATTGTCATTTCAGTGAGTGAAAGTGGTCCTTCAACGACGACTTTCATGTCCAACTTTTTGAGCTGGAGTTCTTGGCCGTCACGACCTGATAGCTCTAAGGCATAGGTGGGAGGAGGAGTGAGGAGAAAGCCAGCCAGAAAAAGGATAGGAAGTGTGTGGTGAGGGTATTGTTGTTTTTTCATATCGCCTCCTTATGCAGGAGCCTAACGTAAGGAAGACGTGTCTGCTCGGAGGTTTCTTAGAAAATGCTTATCAAAAAAAGTAATGGCAATTCTGTCAGTGCATTGAGTTTTTTATCGAGATGTTATGCCAGTCACGCCGCCAGCCTGGCGCAGACAGTCACGAATTGCCATGGTGGAACCCAAATCCAAAGGAGTTCGATTTTCCCAATCTTTGGCGTTTATCTCTGCTCCTGCTGCTATCAGTCTTTTTACAATGGCAATCTTGTCGCTTTCCGCAGCCAAGTGGAGAGCTGTTTGCCCCTCGCTCCGGATGTTCAAATCCACTTTTCTGGACAGTAGAAACTCTATGAGTTCATTGTGACCAGATATGGCGGCGCAGTGCAAAACTGTACGGTCATAGCAGTTGCGTACTGTGAGATCTGCTTTGTACTGCAGTAACAGTTCGAGGATTTTGCTAGCACCGGGGCGTTTACAGGAAGCGAGATTCGGTGGCAGTAATCCTGGCTCAGCACCTGCTTCGAGCAGTGTTTTCATCGTCGCGAGACATACATCTAGTGTCTTTCTGTCTTGATTGTAGCCACCAAAAGTTTGACCCAACATTGAGTTGCCATTGCTATCTTTTTCTTTTGCATTGGCCCCTTTACTCAGCAGTAGGTTTATCACCTTTTCTTGGGAGTGATAGGTGGCAGCATAGAGTGGCGTTTCGTTGTCTTCGTTTTTCACGTCAATATCAAAACCAAAAGAGAGTAAGAGTTCAACGACTTCTACATGACCCCAGAAGCTGGCAATGTGTAAGAGTGTGTTCTGGCTGTAGACAGTCGTTTTGAAATCATCGTCAGACCAGAAGTGCTTTACATATGCGGGAATACCCAAACGGCAGGCATAAAACATTGAGTCTTCGTTTGTTTCGTCTCTTTCTGCGCCAAGTTCAATCAACAGCTCAGCCATCTGTGGACGACTGTGTTTTACTGCATACTCCAGTGGAAGCAGGCTTGTCTTCTTTTCACGCCTGTCTTTACTTTTTGCGTAATATTTGCGGACCTTTTCACCATTGTTGGCCAAGATTGCGTCGAAGATGTTACGCACTGCGTGAGTGACTCTATGTTCCGCAAGTAGCTCTATCATTTCCTGAGAGCCTTTGGTTCTTGCTCTTTTGAGAAAGTTTTTGGCTACTTTTTCAGAGCTGAATTCTGCACCATGAGCTAGAAGTAGTTTTGCCGCTTCGACGTTATCGTCATTAACTGCCCACTCCAAGGGGAGATAATATGAGCTGCTTCGATGTGCCTCGTTGCCATAGTTTGGCTCGGCTCCGGCAACCAAGAGTTCTTTGATTACCTCAATGTTGCGGGCACAGCCCAAAGGCAACCAATTGGCGATGTAACCTTTGGGGACTTTCTTGAAGTCTTTGGGTAGTTTGCTACTGTCTGCCACTGCCCCTGATTTGAGAAGAATGTGGACGATCTCCAATTGGTTTTTCTCTGCAGCGAGCGAAAGTGGAGAATGAGGTGGTGTCTGGCCTGATGGTTTTGTCCACTGTTCAATATCGGCGCCTAGTTCAATCAAGGTTTTTACGAGATATGGAGATTTTCTGTAGATGACTGACTGCAGAGCGGTGCCATAATCATCGTCGCAATAGTTGAGATCAGCGCCGTGTTTCATAAAAAGTTGCACTATCTCTTTGGCTTGTGGTTCGTCTTTTGGCAGCCAAAGAACAACGTTATGGAGTTTGGGCATTTTCTTCTGTGTCTTCAGAAGTGACTCTAGCTTGGTAAGGTCTGCCAAAGTGACAGCTACTTTTATCTCCGCTTCAGTGTTTGTCTTAATGACAGACTTGGCTCTTTTAAGTATGTCAGTCGGCAGCTTCGGTACCTTGTTGATTATTAGTTGAGCAGATAGAACGAATGGATCTTTGGGATAGGCGAACACATGTTTCTTTTCTATGATTGAGGCCGCAATGTCTGCTGCAATTTCCAATGGTGGATGAAGTGCTTTGCGTTTGTCGTAGGCTTTTAGAAGCGGTGCCAATAGATGAATTTTCGGTTCGAGAGTCGCCCCGGCGTTCATTAGTCTTTTGACGATCTCTGGAAGAGCTCTGCCAAGTGCGTAATGTAGAGGCGTCAGACCGGCTTTTTCATCGGTCGTTGCCTCGATGTTGATGTCTGCACCTTTATGCAAAAGCCAATCGACAGCATTTAGTGAGCCGCCAAAAACAGCACGATGAAGAGGTGTTTCTCCTTTACTGTTTTTCTCGTCAATGGACCAGTCATTAGCGAACTCTTCGAGCAAAGAATCAAGACCTCCTTCTGCTGCTGCATGAAGAGGGGTGTTCTTCTCTACGTCACGAAACGATTTGTCTGCTCCTGCTTTGAGCAACTCCCTGGCGAACTTCTCTCGTCCCAAACGACATGCCTCATGTAAAGGTGGACGCTCCTCCCTACTGCCTGGCTCTGGGTATTCAACGTTCAGTTCGAATACGTTGGGAGCGAGCCCCTTTTTTAGTAGACTCTTGAGCTCTTTGAGGTTGTTATGTCTAATGGCCAGATGTAAGAGACTGCCCCCAGATGACATCAGGCTCCACCTTTCTCTTCATTAATTCTGTGCAGATAGAGTACCTGGAACCAAGGGCGCATGTGAAACTGATTTCACATGGAGAAACAGATTTGCCAAGTTTTTTCCGATAAGGCCGTTTTTGACGCCTTTTTTCAATGGCACGCTTCTTGGTTAGTCCTCCACAAAGCAAAAATATTGAGGGAGGAAAAATGTTCAATCGAGTAATTGCGATAATGATGACCCTTGTCTTTTCGTTCAATTTAGCGGCTGTAACTTTTGCAGCGGAATCCAATCATCCTTTTGTTTACGACTTTGAGAAGGATCAGGAAGAGATAGTAGATCTAGAAAAAGCTCAGGCTAAAAAGGTCAACCGCAGAATAGGTGGAGGATTGATAATCGGAGGTATCATTGGATTTATGGGATGCGGTGTGCTCGCTGCAGCCTGTGGATGTATAGGAGCATGTTTTCCCATAGCTTGCGTAGGTATGATAGTTGGTGCCGTGATTGGCGGCGGGTTGTTTTCTGGTCCTGTTGATAAAGAAAAGTATGAAAAAGAGAAAGACAATGTCCGTTTAGACAGTGCTGAAGGGGCCTACAAACACGAGGTTGCTGCGAATACCATGGATGACTCATTCGACTGGAAAAGCAAAGGTGAGGAAGCCGTAGAAGCACGCGGAGATTTGGCGCAAATGCATAAATCCGTACGTGAGCGTTACCAAGAGGCTATCAACAATAT
>CAZXTJ010000406.1:0-7558 GCA_964643655.1 uncultured bacterium | reverse complement strand
CTCTATGAGTGATGTCCATATTGACGAGCAAGACCAGTTTTCTCAAGGTGCCATTGTCATCGTAAGTAAACCCACCGCCGAGGACGATTGCTCCATCTGGGCAGCTGATTTCGAAACCAGAGATGGCGGCCGGGGATTGTGGGTTGAGCCAGAAGTTACCTGTGAATTGGCTCTTGGTCAGATATTGCTCGATGTGGCTTACTTCGCGATTGATTTGTTTCACCCAACCGAGACGGGTGTGTTTGTCTCCAGCGCCGATGTAGAGACCCTCCATATTTTTCATTCCTGTGTGCTGTTCATGTAAACCGCCAGCGAGTTCATGGTTAGCTGGAGCAAGAACAGGATAATAAGCTAGTGCTTTAGCACCAGAAGCCAAAGCTGCATAAACTTGCGCTCTAATCATTGAGTTTGAGATGTGGCCACCAGGAAAAGGAAAACACTGTATCCAGCTCATCAAATGAATAGAAGGGCAGACCATTGCAACTTCGGACATGGCGTCGAGTGTGTTTTTGTAAGCAAGAGCCATTTGTGGATTTTTGTGAGTGTAAAGAGGTGAAGGGGTGATGGCTGGAGCTTCAAAATCAAATGGGCAAGAACGTACGGAAAGTAGTCCAGGAACCTTGGTGCCACCATTGGCTGTTTCCATGTATTTTCCAATGGTTTTGAGAGCACTGTAATAATTGGAGCTGTCGCTGTTTTGCAGATACTCAGCAGGATTGCTGAAAGAGCTGACATCACCGGCAAAACCGAGTGCACACCAAAGTCTCTCGTCACCGCTAACACTGGGGACGCTAAAACTCGGGGCTGATACACAAGCAGAGGCAAACTCAGAATAGAGCTGCTGCACATTCTGCTCGGTAATCATATTGGTCATGACCAAACCAAGGAAACCATCAGTGTTTTGATATTCATACATGGCCTTTTGGGCATCTTGTGGAGGCAAAGTCCCTGTTGCAGGCGAATATGCTCTGTCCCAGTCACAGACAAGGCTTTTCATACCCGCACTTTGGGTAGTTTTGATGATGTCTTTGAGTTGGCTCTGGTCATATTGCTTTTTTAATCCGTTGACCATCCAACAGTTAAAACCTGCGCTCGTAAGTTTCTCGTCGAGCTCTGTCTCGAGAGCTTGACCTGTATTGCCTTGAGGGCTTTCATAAAGAGCTACACGGAGGATGTGTTCTTTCAAATAATCTTCAGGGCACACATCAGCTCTTTGCGCAAAAGCAGCAAGAGGATTAAAGAGGGTCAAAACTGTGACGATTAAGAGGGCGACTATCATTGGGGCTCCTTTCGACGGTTAATAACTCTGCTGCTACAAAGGCAAGGGGCGTTCCATGTGGTTTCAACATGCTGAAAGGTCGACCAGTTGTGGTTTTTGGGGCTCAGGCGGGGGCCGCTAATCAGGCCAAAATAAAAACCGCGCCATTTTTGGCACGGTTGTCATAGGGGAAGCAGGTCACTTTTGGCGTGGTCAATCGTCGTTGGAAACAAAAGCCTCTACAGCTTGGCCAACTTTGCTTTTACTGAATTTTTGATAACCAGGCCAGCGAGCAGCAAATGCAAAACGTTCGGCAAAATAAACTTTCTGGTCAGGATGGCGAGAGACAAAATGGAGGAGCTTCTGCCCTGCCTCTTTGTCTTCTAGTTCTATGAGGGACAAAAGAGCTTCCGTCACGGCAGGCAAGTTGTTCTTCTCACTTTTCGCTACGGAGCGCAGAATATGAGCGGGACCAGGTTTGGGCAATCGACCAAAAAACCATAAATCGGACAAGTCCAAAGGGTTCCAAGACATTTTGCCAAACCATGAATAATCTTTGTGTTTGGCCTGGACCATGGCCGCCAAGGCTGATTTCCTTCTAATTTTGTCTTTGTTTTTGTGTAGAAACTTCGCCAGTTCACTTTTGTTTTCTTCGCTCAATTGCACTTTAAAAGCAAAGAGTAATTTGCGTTGGTCGCCAATGTGTGACCAATATTTGTCGGCGGCTTTTGTAAATCCATCTGCTGCAGCTTTTTTCTGACCCAATAAAAGCTGCTTACCCAAAACCATCAAAGTGCCATCTTGGGGAAAGACACCAACGGGACTGTAGAGTGGCAAGGCAAAGATGTCATTTTGCACCTTTGTGTCAGCCTTTCTGTCGCCATTGGCGATGGCTAACCACTGTTCCATCTTTGCTGACTCTATCTTTTCCAGCGCAGCCACTACAGATGGTGTAGCTTTCTCTTTCCTTTCTTTTGTTTTTACCAAAAGATTGAGCAAAGTTTCTCTGGCATTTTCATCTTTCACGGTGGGGATTATATGAAGGATTTCTTTGGCTAGTTCTTTGTCGTACTGAACAATGGAAAGAGCTATCGTCGCCTCTTCAGTGCTAGCTTCAGCGAGCTCTTTCTTGAACCATTCCTTCCGTTCGTCTTTGTTCATCATAGTTAGGTGCTGTAAACAAACGTATTTCAAGAAACGACGGTCATCATTGGAGAAACTTTTCCAAGCACGAACGAAAACAGAATCAGCTGCCAAAGAAATGGAGTGCAAATCTAGGAAATAAGCACACATCAAAGCAAAGGGAGACAAACCATCTTTGACGGTAGGTGCTTTGGCTGCGTACTCCAACTCATCGATAGTTTTGAGCGTGGCGAGCATTAGTTTGGTCAGCTCTGAGATTTGGTTTTGTTTTTTTAATGTACTGTGTTCGAGTTCTGCACATAGAGCACTCTCGCCGTTAGGAGCCAGTAGTTTTATGCGGGCTTTGACTAAAGTCCCGGGAGGTATACCATCAATTCTGATTACATGTTTTTTGGTGTATTTACTGCCCGTTGCGTGAGTGCGTTTTTCACCAGTAGGCAACTCTGTCGTCAACAGAGCCATGACAGGTTCGTTTGTCTGGAAATGATAATCGAGGCTTTCGCTGTGGCGAGTGACTGACATTTTCGTAATGGCCAATCTTTTTGTGGATGGGCCATTCTGCTCGAACCATAAATAAGACAATGAGAGGGCAAACAAGAGGGCGCAGACAATCATATGGCTGGCTGATAAAGGTGAGTTGTTCAAGAGCCACCTCCTCGGCCGTAATATCGTTTTCTTCTCGCTCTAATCATGTACGGTCTGAGTCTCTGACCAACTGAGCTCGCTCGAAAAGAGTCGAAACGACTGTCTTTGACTGCCAGTACGAGTGCCTTTCTCAATAACGATGTCTCGCGGACCTCTTTGCCAACATAAGGTTTCATCAGTTGCCACAAGTCGTTCCCTGCTTTTTTGTCGCCTTGACGAATTCGTGATAACAAAAGGATGATTTTTGTCTCGAAATCCTTGAAAGAGCTTATTGAAAAGCCATCGAGCAATTCATTGGGACCAGGTTTGGGCAGAAAACCCAAGGCCCAGAGGTCTAGCTTGTTTGGATATTGTAGCTTGAGTTCACCCAACAGCCCCCGAGGTGTACGATCTCCTTTTGACAGAGTTATGTAGACAGGCAGACGATAATCTGCACGGGGAGCTTTTTCCAACCAGTTACGGAGAAGAAGTAAATCACTTCCCTCTTCATCAATTTCTATCGTTCTGGCACTGACGAGCAATGCTTCCCGTAAGAATGGAGGCAAGTAGGTACTATAGGGCAAGAGCTTCAAAAAGGCTTCTTTGCGCTCTTTGGCGTCAGGAGAAAAGAGAGCATAACCATACATGTCCTGCCAATTGTCGGTCTTGCCAGCACCAGGAAAAGCAAAAGGTCTGACGCTGAGTTTGACAAATCTCATTGCACTCGAGACAAGACTTTTTCTGTCACCAACACCGTCTCTCAGATAGTTCAGCCACTTCTTTGCATAGGTGGACAAAGAAGTGTCTTTTTGTGCCAGCAGCTCCAATGTGTTGACCGTAGGAGCTGGCCAGTCATCGATGTTGTGGGGCATAGAAGCGATGAAAGCAAAGAGTCGTTCTTTCGCACTCTCATTTTTCACCTTGTCCAAATGAGTGAGGATCTCTTCGGCTCCACCACGAACTCCAATGGCAACGGCTACTAATCCTTGAGCCATTTCCCTGTTCGTTTCGGGCAGCACCTCTTGCAACCAGCTCCATCTCTTGGCTGGACTCTGTCTACTCAAGACTTGCAAGAAGATACAGCGATAGATGAATTGATGTTCAGCCCGCAAAGAGGAACCAGCCAAATAGAGGAATTCATTCATTCTATTGGGCAAGATTTCGTCTATGAGTTTTGCCCAGAAAAGTCCGCTGTGTATCTCATCAGAACCGTAGGCTGCCGGAGCTTTATCACCTGCACGAGGTTTGTCCATTGCAAGACTGTGGATGATTTGTAGTTCATTGTACGACGGATGTTTGATGCTCGCTCTTTGTCCTTTGGGCAGTGGTGGCAATGACGGCAGAGAAAAGGCTGCGGCCTTTTCCTCTACGGACATGTTCTCGGAAAAAACGATATCACCAGATGGCAGGACAAATCGTAGACGTAACTCAAAGGCACCAAAAGGAAAACTTTTGAAAACTATCTTGTGTTCACGTCTGGCCTCATCACTACCTACGACCGTTCTAATCACTTGGCCTGTATTGTCAATCAGCTCCACGAGAGCCAAAACGGGGATAGTCGTCCTGAAAGACAAGGTGGCCCCAGAGCCTTTTTGCTCAAAAGAAAAATGTTCAAAAGTCAGTGGTCCACGGCTTGTGGAAAACTGTTGGAAGACGGGACAGGTGAGCAGAGAAAGGGCCACCAAAACTGTGCTGAAGAGCCACTGCAATTTCTGTAGATTCATTGGCCACCTACCTCTCCTGCAGGAGAAAGATAGGGGGTCAGTTTTTTGGCTTCTTTCGAGCGTAGGAAAGGAGCAAAATATGGGTCTTTCGCCGCTAGGTCAAGTCTGCCCGATAGATGAACCATCATTTTGGGCTCCTTGTTCAGGAGCGACAAAACCTTTGTTACAGCAGTGGAGTCGCCTAGTTTCATTCTCGTCAGCAGAAGGTCCAAGTGCTCTAGCGCAGTGAGTGATGAGTTCTGTGACCACTTGTTCAACAATGACATTGGCCCAGGTTTGGCCGTCATACCCAGCAACCACAACTCATCTGTTTTTGGTTTGTCCCAGGGACACTTTTCCAGCATTTCTGTCGATGTTCTCTGGACAGCCATGGAGAAAAGAAGCACTCCGATTGCCTTCTTATTCCATTTGTTGAGTGAGAGCTTGGTGAGTTCATCTTTGTCTTGAAGCTGAGCGAGATCAACACGATGGGCTAGCCACTGCAGGATGGTCACTTCATACTTTTTCAACTGAGCATAACTTCCCAAGGTCTGCAAAAAGAGATTGGCTGCTTTGCTTTTATCTCCCGCGAGGATGGCAGCCCCCAAGTCATCAAGAGCTGTCTTCGTGAAGTGCCAAGGACACTTCTTTTTCATCTCTTCACTTAGACTCTTTTGCTGCGATTGATTTCCATCGATGGCCCGCACAATCAAACGTGCTCGGTTGGAGACCCAAAAGGATGGATCGCCACAGAGGCTGCGTAAAATCTCTGTTGTCTCTGCAGACTTTTCCTCGAAATCGATGGCCAAATTGAGCAGACTTTCGCGAGCCCTTGCCGTCTTTACCATTGGTACCAGCGGTAGCAGTTTTTCTTTTGCCCCAGCTGTGCCAAAAAGCAGAGCCACCATTCCCTGAGCTTCTTTTTGGCTCAATTGACCAAGCTCTGTTGTGAGCCATTGCCATCTTTCTGCAGGTGGCAACTGAGTGAGTTTCAGCTGCAGCAAAAACCGCAGCAGGGGAAGCTCTTCCTTTTTCACTTCACTTGCACTGGCGAAGATAGTTGGTCTTTTGAGTGAGGTAATGAGTTTTGCATTGTCCAGCCAATAAAGAAGATGTTTCGTCGATGATTGATTCCCACTAATCGTGGACACTGGGCGGCGACCCTGCTCTACCTTTACTTGAAAGAGCCGCAGCTGTTTCAAATCTATAAAGACTGGCTCTTTCTTTTTGCTTGTAGGTTTCTTTGCTGTGGTGACGGACATGAGACCCGTTTTTAATACCTGCCCATTGGGGAGAGACAAAAGTAGACGAAACTCTACTTTGTCACCTGCTGCCAAACCATCGACTGTAAAAGAATGAAAGAGGCGAAGTTTGCCACCACCGCTCAGTTGACGTTGATTCTTTTGCTGGAGCAGAAGGAGTTCGCCCCTAGCAGGCTGATTCGTCGAGAAGTAAACATTGATATGGCTTTTCCCTCGTAGGAGTTTGAATGATTGGATTTGGAGGGTCGTGCCCTTGGTCGCTGTCCAATTGAAATAGGCAGCAATAAAGGAGAAGAGGAGTAGGACAGTGCTTACTATCCACTCCAGGCGGTTGAGAATTCCCCCTTTATTGTCATTCGTCAATATCACTGCACTTCCTTCCGTACAAGATTAGTACGCCCCTATGACTATCTGAAAGAAAGAAGCTTGCCACCATCAAAATCCGCAGCCAGAGAGGCTTCAAAAAGAAGAAGCTTTAAAACCGCGCCATTAATGGCACGCTTTTGCTCATCGATACATGTCATAAATGGCGCACCTCGTGTAAACCTAGGTATACTGAAAAACAATGAAAGTAGAGCGACAGCTTTTATACATATTGGTCTTCTTTTTTATCTCTTTTCCTCTTTTTGGGCAGAGTGACCCAATCACGGAGGAGATGAAACCTCCAGCTCTCATCGTGGAAAAGCAGGCACCTAGATCTCTCCTTCAGTCTTTGTGGTGGCTTCCTGGAGTTGTTGGATTGCTCTGGATGGGTTATCTTGCTCGTTCGTCCCAGCAGGGGCTTGCTCCACAGGCAGCTCAAGCTCCTCAGCCCCAAGCAGCCCAAGCTCCACCATTTGAAACCAAAGCACCGGCAAGTGTGCCCCAATCGGAAGCACAAATCGAAGAAGAGGAGCTCTCTGATCCTGAGCTCCTGGGAGCCATACTCAAAAAGCGCTTTGCCGGGGCAACAGAGATTGGTACAGGAGGAATGGCCACAGTATATAAAGGAGAGGACAAGTTTCTCGAGCGCACAGTGGCCGTCAAGATAATGCATCCCCGTTTGGCTCGTGATCCTGTCATGCGCAAACGTTTCATTCGTGAAGCGCGAACCTTGGCTCGCTTGAACCATCCAGGCATATTACGCATCTATGAAGTTTATGAAGAGAAACTTCCCCATTTCACAACAGAGTTGCTCGAAGGAGAAAACCTACGTGAAAGAATGGTCGGTGGCCCAGCCATGGACCGCGAAGATGGAATGTCCTTCATTTATGAACTTGCTACAGCTGTGGCTTATGCTCATAAAAAGGGTGTCTTGCACCGCGATTTGACGCCCAACAATGTTTTTGTCGATCAACATGGCAAACCACGTTTGATTGATTTTGGATTGGCCCGCGCCAAAGATCTGACGACCATTACAAAAACCGATCAAGTCTTTGGTACACCACCTTTTATGGCTCCTGAGGTTTTTGATGGTGATTTGATGGATCCACGTTCTGACATTTATTCCTTTGGTTTGACCATTGGTTTGATGGTTGGTAGCGGTCCCAAAATCATTGATGTGGAACCACTCATTGAAGATGCACCAA
>CAZXTJ010000405.1:0-7570 GCA_964643655.1 uncultured bacterium | reverse complement strand
CTGCTGGCCAAAGATTGGTACGTATCCATCAATCGCGGAAAAGGCAAAAAGGGCACGATGAAAAAGCCTGCCAAAGACCTTGGCAACATCATCAAGAAACTCAAAGCTGGAGATACTGTTCATATCGCCGAAGGTAAATATTTTGGCAAAGGCAAATGTGGTGTTTATTCCATCACAGTGCCCGTAAAAATCATTGGTGGTTATGCTGACGATTTCTCCAAAAGAGATCCTTGGGGAGCTCATAAAACCATATTTGTTGGTGACAACAAGACAAAAAACTGGAAACAGGGCGCACGTCTATCTATCAATCTCTTCAAATATCGCCGTGGCGAAATGGCTGAAGTTGTCGTTGATGGTATTATCGTGGACCAAGGTACACAAAATCGCTTCAAAACTGATAAAAAGCAGTGCATTCTGCGCAAAGCTAGCCCCAAAAAGGGAGAAAATCCCACTCCTGACATGGGCGCCATCAAGATTTCTGTTAGCCGCCCAACGATGAGCGCTCCTAAAGGTGCTTTCTGGAAAGTTCTCGTTCAAAACTGTGCAGTTGTCAACTCTGCTCCAACGCAGGGTGTCATCAGCGTTTCCGGTTATCAGAACTCAGAGATCACCATCCGCAACAATCTAGTCATCAACAACACTGGTGTGGGCATTTATGCCATGAGCGGTTATCGCGGAGATGGTGGATTCCCAAAATTCCTCATCGAAAACAACACCGTTCTTTTCACCTGGAAGTATGACGCTTTTGCTTCTAGCTTCTCTGGCTCTTCTCTGAAAATTGATGACGATGCACTCGTAACTGCAAAAGGAAACATCTTTGCTTTTGCTGATCGTGTGGGAATTTTGAAGAAAGGCCAAGAGCCTCTGAAATGGCTCAACAACTTTGTCGTTGGCAACGTTGGTGCCGATTATTATGAAGCAACAGAAGATGCCAAGATTGCCTACGCTGATATCGAAGACGAAGCAGAACACCTCCACGATGATAGTGAAGGTTTTGAAACAGGCAAAATCACTGTTCCTGTCAGTGAAAAGTTCAAAAAACTCTATGGTAGCCGCGTACTCATCGATAGAAACGCTGTCGAAGCTGATATCAAGGCTGAAAAAACAGCTGCCAATGCTGTTCGCGGTATGCTCGGTTTGCCCCTGCAAGCCGCTGCCATCAAAGGTGTCGAGGGTGACGTTTGGTTGCCTTATCTCCCCGTTGATGAGGCCATCAAAGCTGGTTCCAATCAATACAATGGCTTTGGCTGTGCCAAACCCTAAGTAGAAATAATATTTTTTCATAAGAGCCGGCCCCATGGGCCGGTTCTTGTGTTACCCTAACTGGTTAAAATTTGAGTTCAAACCTATAAGTCAAAGGGAGGGTCTCCAAATGAGTCTTCAGGACGTCAGCCCAGAAATCGCCCGTCTCATCACAGAAGAAGAAGATAGGCAGAAGAGTTCTTTGCGTTTCATTCCTTCGGAAAACTATGCATCGCCAGCAGTATTGCAGGCTTTGGGATCCATCTTTACCAATAAATATGGTGAAGGATATCCTGGACGACGTTATTACCAGGGACAACCCAAGACAGATGAACTCGAAGTCTATGTACAAAATAGAGCAAAAGAAGTTTTTGGTTATCCTCACGTGAACGTACAGGCCCTCTCTGGTGCTCCTGCCAACTTGGCTGTTTACGCAGCCTTTTTGCAGCCCAACAAAGGCGGCAAAATCATGGCTATGCGCCTTGACCACGGTGGGCACCTCACACACGGTTCTCCAGTTTCAGTTACAGGCACCTGGTTCGAGTTTTCTCATTATGGTGTGAATAGTGATGACGTTCTCGACATGGAAGAGATTAGGCAGCAAGCCCTCGAGTTCAAACCTGACATCATTGTCTGTGGTTATACTGCTTATCCTCGCACAATCGATTTCGAAGCCTTTGGCAAAATCGCCAAAGAAGTTGGTGCCATTTGTTTGGCCGATGTAAGTCACATTGCTGGACTCATTGCCGGTGGAGCTCATCCTTCACCATTCCCTCACTGTGATGTCGTTACATTCACAACACACAAAACTCTTCGTGGCCCACGTGCAGCCATTATCTTGAGCAAAGATGATGAACATGCCAAGAAGATTGACGACGCAGTTTTCCCAGGCCTGCAGGGTGGACCTCACTTCAACACCATCGCAGCTATCGGTGTTGCCCTTGATGAAGCTGCTGACAGCAAATTCAAAACCTATTCAGCTCAGATTGTGAAAAACGCCAAAGCCCTGGCTCAGGGACTAGTAGACCGTGGTTATCACGTCGTTTCTGGTGGCACAGACAACCATTTGTTGCTCATAGACACGAGAAAGTCCAAAAACCTGCCTGGTAAACGTGTGGCCAAAGCCATGGAAAAGGTCAACCTCGTCTGTAACTTCAACACAGTACCCAATGCTTCAGAAAAGCAGAAACCTCTTGCTCCTGACGGCATCAGAATGGGTACACCCTGTTTGACAACGAGAGGCATGAAAGAAGATGAGATGGCCAAGATAGCCGAATTCATCGACAGAGCCCTCAGTAACATCAAAACAGGCAAAGTCAAAAAGGGAATGTCCACTTGGGAAGACGAAGACAAAGCGAAAACCTTGGCTTCTGAAGTGGCTGAATTCGCCAGTCAGTTCCCCATTTTTACTTACGAATAAACTAGGAGTCCAGTCCGTAGCGACTGCGCACCAACGAGTGGAGAGCGCCGATATCCTTGGGATAATCCGGCGCTCCTACTATTGGAGCCTCATTTTTTGCGAGCAAAATTGCATAAAGATAAAGAGCTGCTTCACTGCTGTCAGCATGAGACTTTAATATCCTGACAAAAACCTTCTCAGAGTCAGCCAAGGTGCCACAGCGAAAGATGGTTGCACCAATGCGCGTTTCCACTTCCAATGCTTCGTCATCTCTGTCTATGGCAAGCAGGGTGTCTTGTAGTTTTTTGAGAGTCTTTACGCTCTGAGGGTGTTTAGTGAGGAAAGTCTGACAAGCCAGTGCAACTTGAGCCAAATCGTGAGTAGCTTCAACCTGTTGCACCAACTCCTGAAAGTCCGCACGTTCAGCTATTTGTTTGCTGAAAAGCTCTTCATGGAGTTCGGCTGTTTCAGCGTCGACGGCTTCTTTGCCAAGGGTTTTCTTGATGGCTTCCATTTCCATACCTGCTTCACAGAGAAATCCTCTATGAATGAGTTCTTGCAAGAAACGCAGCCACACGTCTTTGGCAACCTGTTTACTGATGTCGCTGATGACTCTCATATAGGCTGAGTGAAAGACATAGGAGTGTTGTCGTTTGACGACCTGAGCCTGTAAAAATCGTTCAATGCCGTCTTTATCCAATTCACTTTGCATGCGTCGACAGAGAATGAACTCACGCCCATAAAGCTCATGGGGTAAAAACACTTTGCCAGCCAAATCGAGTAAAAGGTCCAAAATCGTGAAAAGATCGTCGGGAAAAACGCTAAAGGGATCGTCCTTTTTTTGTCCTTCGCCTTTGATGTTAAGCATCAACATGTCCAGCTGAGAAATGAAGGTCTTTCGTGAGACTGGCGAGAGTGCACGACTAAAGACTGCTATGCTACTGAGCTCTTTGATACCAGCCATCAGGTCACGATCACTGATGAGCTTGAGTGCTTTCCAAAGGTGGGTGTCAGCAATCTCACTCTGAGCAATTCGTTTAGAGGAGTCTTGGCTCAAGACGAGAACTGAACCACCAACGCTTTCGGCAATCTCTTCCATCCTGGCCAAAAGAACTCCTGTAGATGGGATACGCTCAACTGGTGAAAAACGGAGCATGTCGTAAAGGAGTTTATCGACGGCCTTATATAAAGGAGTGTCCTCTTTGTCCGGCAAGACCTGACCCAAGGTATCGAGGTGGCGCATTTCTTTGATAACTTCATCCTTGTCAAAGGGATTGTGGATGAGGTTGCGCCCCGTGATCATTTCGTAAAAGAGCAATCCAGCAGCATATATATCGGCTCGTTGCGTAACAGGTCTACGTAAAATAGCCTCTGGAGCGGAATAGGCCAAAGTGCCTACCCAAGGTTCTTGGCTTTCGGATTCTTCAGATATGCTCACTTCTTTGGCAATGCCAAAATCTATCAGTTTGATATCAAGGTCACGAGTCAACATAATATTGTCTGGCTTCAAATCACGATGAATCAATCCCGATTGGTGGGTGGCGTGAAGGGCGAGAGTGATCTCTTCCATCCAAGAGAAGGTCGAGACAATGCCGGCAGGACCTTCTCGGTGCAGTTTTACGCGCATACTCACGCCCAATATGTGCTCGAGAACCATGAAATGAAACTTGTCCGTTTCACCTTCAGTGATGAATTTCACAACATTGGGATGATTGATGGACTCGTAAATCTCTTTTTCTCGTTGAAAGTGTCCTAGCCAAAATTTGTAGTTGGGATCACCTTTGGGTAGGATCTTGATAGCTACATCGCAACGATTAATCAAGTCGACAGCCAGGTAAACTTGGCCCATACCACCAATGCCAAGCTGTTGGATGATTTTGAAATCACCAACTATGTCGCCTGAGCCTAGTTTGAAATTGTTGTCCACGAACCACCTCTACATGTAGCTATCGGTCGCTCATTCTAACATGTACAGTTCGTAGCCATTGTCGTAAGTCTTCCTGACGTGGTAGATGTTCTGGTGGAGGCTTTGCCAATGAACATCATTCTCGTCAGTCCATATGTACCACCTTCTGCCCGTGGTGACGCATTTACAGCTGAGCGACTACGTCAAGGTCTTCAGGCAAGAGGGCACGAAGTGCGTCTCTATAATTCTCGTCGTCCTTTTGTGGAAGAGGTATTGGCTGCGCCAGCAGATGTCTTGCATTCCATCAATGCCTACTTGTCTCACGATTGGGTCGAAAGGTACTTGGAAGAGCGTTCCATACCGTGGGTCATAACTCTGACAGGTACAGATCACGATACAGCTGAAGGACCTAAAAAGGTTCCAGCCATTGTGACCAAAAGTGTAGCATCAGCTCATGGTTTGGTTGTTCATCACCAAAGAGGAATGGAACGTCTAGTCGAGACTTTTGGTGCAGCTCGTGATAAAACACGGATTTTACGACCAGGAGTAGAACCACTTGCCGAGGGTCGTATTGTGGCTGATGTGAGGCGCGATTGTGCCATTGGTGCAGACAAAGTCTTTTTTCTCATGGCCTCTGGAATTCGCCCAGTCAAAGATGTAGGCCTTGCACTTTCTGCATTCAAAGCTCTGCACTCCAAGAACATCGCACTCGGCCTTGTTGGACCTGGTATAGATCCTGTTGAGACTGCTCAAGTACTTTCTTTGGGTGTCAGTTTGCTCAATTTTTACTATTTTGGTCCCAAAATGCGGAATGAGACTCGTGAGTGCATGCGTGCAGCAGATGTTTTCGTCAATACATCTCGTCGTGATGAACTCTCTAGTGCCATGTTAGAAGCCATGGCAGAGGGCTGCGCCATCATCGCCACTGCTACAGCAGCCAATGAAACTCTCATAGTAGATGGACAAAATGGTTTGCTCGTTCCTCCAGGTGACAGCGATGCCCTCGCCACAGCAGCTTCAATGCTCGAAAGTGACGAGTATTTACGGAATCGCTTGGCCAAGAGTGCTAGAGACACCATAAAAAAGGACTTTTCACTTCAGTCAGAGCTTGAAGGTTATGAAGCACTTTATGGAGCTGTTCAACGTAATCTAAAAGGAACGCCGAGCTGAGCCGCCAACTCTTCTGTGGCTTTTATGTCAACTCCTGAAGAAGATACTGCTGTGGCAGTTACTGAAAAGAGCTCGCGAGCTTTTTTGATGAAAGATAAAAGGGCTGGATAAGCTCTTTCTTTGAATTTGGGTTGGCAAATTTGCTGGTAACTCTCTGCGTCAGGAGCATTGAGACTTACTGACAGAGAACCAACGTATTTAGCAACAGTCTTTAACAAACTCTCTGGTGCAACGAGGAATGCGTGACCATTGGTGTTGATTCGCACTTGTGAGCGAGGGATATTGAGACTTTTTAAAAGTTCAACGATTGTGTCTATACGAAGCCAAGGTTCACCCAAACCACAGAAAACGAGTTCATCCCAATCGTAAGTGTCTTCTATAGCCGATTTCACCTGCTCTGCTTTAGGTTCGTCTGCAGGAGATTCAAAACGAAGATGATAACCCCATAACTCTGGTCCATAGTCGGCAATACAGAAGTTGCAGTGATTGGAGCAGCGATTGGTCAAATTGACATATAGGGTGCGGCCTACTTTGTAGACTATATCTGTTGTTTTCATAGGAGCTGCAGCATATCACAGAAGAGTGGAGCGTAGTGTTTCCAATAGGGAATACAACATTCGCGCCGTCAGACCCCAAACTATGTGTTCACCAACAGGATATTGCAAGTCTAGTCCAAGTTCGTCAGGGTTCTTTCGCCCATATTCATTGATCAGATGGTGATTGAGGAATTGTGCCAAGGGCACTTCAATGGCCCATTCCACCTCGGCTTCATGGACTTTTATCTCATCTCTACCCTGCCAGAGGAAGAGGAAAGCTTCCACACTGAGGTTTTTTATGTGAGTCTGAAATGTGCCCAGACTTGCTATTTGCTCAACAGAACTTTCAGCAATGCCCACTTCCTCGAAAAGCTCTCTGAGGGCAGTGTCAAGAAGTGTGGGATCTGTTTCATCGACCCGCCCACCAGGAAAAGCCATGTGGCCAGACCAGTCGTAGCCCTCTTTTTCACACTTTTTGATGAGCAGTAGGGACAACTCTTCACGTTCTACGAGAACGATTGCCACAGCCGCTTTGAGGTCCTTTGTTGGGCAGCAATGGAGAGCTGCCCCCGCTCTCAAGAGCTGGGCTTTAATGGACGGGACCAATAGAGATTTCATTTTTTTTCCAAGAGCCACTTGTCATTATTAGTTTCGTTCTTATCATTCAAACAAATTGCTCGTTCGTCAATGGTCTTTGAAGGGGAATTGACATGAAGACCTTTTTCAAGATAACTGTGGCTTTGATATTGGTTCTGGTTCTTGGCAACTCAGCTCGTGCTGACTATAGTGCCGTTCGAGCTCGCCGAAACAAAGGTTTTGGCTGCCGAACCTATAAACCGAGAAGAGTCTACAGAAACATGAATAGGTATTATTATCCTGCCCCTTACCGAGGTTACATCCGCAATACCCGCCCCATAAGTACGTCTAGAATTCAGACAGTGAAAAGACGAGTAGTCAATTATCCCACAACGGCTGTTGCCAAGCAGACCATGTATAGAAATGCTCATAGAAATCAATACAACAGGCAAGCGGCTCATCGAACTCGCTTTACTCGTTGAGGTTTAGACTGAAAACTCCCTTTTCTGAGCTATAAATGAGCCTATTCTCGAGCAGGATGATATTGCCGATTTTCTCTACCATTTGCTCGTTGACCAATTGACCTTTTTGGGTTCTATTCAAAGACATAGTTCCCTCTGCAGTGAAATATGCCAGGTACCTTTTGTTACAAACCATTTCACTGACTTCAGTCTTACCCAAATGAAGCCTCCAAATCTCATCACCACTTTCAATTGCATAACAGAGGATTTTTCCTTTGAG
>CAZXTJ010000404.1:0-7600 GCA_964643655.1 uncultured bacterium | reverse complement strand
GCTGTGGAAAGTAACTGAGTCACTCTATTGGTCACAAAGCGGCCGAAGCCACCAAAGACAGCGTTGTCTCTATGACCGAGCCGGTGTTCAGCAAGAAAGATCCTCTGTAGAAGTTTTATGTCCTCTAGAGGGCTTTTTTGGTCTGCCACCATGTTCTCAGTGACCTTGCTCTTCTAAAGATGGTGAAAGGAACGGGATGGCTTTACATTCACCAGCTCTCGCTTTGTGAGCACTCCAGCTGGCCAAAGAAAAGAGAAAGAGCAAAGATATGGAGGCTAGGAATGGACCAGCTCTGGGCACAAAATAGAGTGCACCAGCAAAGACCTCTACGATGAAAAGAAGAAAACCCTGGCGGGAGTGAAAGGCCAAAAAGGGATGTGAACCTTCATCAAGGAGATAAGGCAACAAACAGAGTACGGGTACATAGGAACAAATGGCGAGGATTCGCTCGTTCTCGCCAATAGTCATCTCTTGAGGGTCTACGGTGTTTCGACGCGGTAGAGCCCAATTGCTCGAATATCTTCTTTCCATGAGAGAAGGAGCAGATAATACCACGAAATGGGAAAGGGGTGCACAGAGCCTTATCGGTCGTCTACACCACGTTGCGAGAGACCCTCATTGGAGTCATATTGGCTCAACTCGTCCTCGAAGGAGAGTTCGTCTTTTTCAACGGCGTCACCTGTGAGAGGATCATAAACAGCATGTTCATCTGCTCCCTCTTCGCCATCCTCTTCTTCTTTGCCAGTGTGGAAGAAGTCTGTGAGATTGCGCAAGGTTGCGTCGAACCAGGCAGGAACTCGTGAACGAGAACCCATATTTTGATCTATGTCTCTTGCTCTGATGTCTGCCAAAGAAACATCCTCTTGTGGGTCGCCATTGTTGGCAGCAACGGTTATTGGAGTAGTCGTACCATTGTCTCCAGTGGTGGTAACTACGTTTGTACCTTCGTCGTTGTCGCCACCCTCGAGTGCTTTCTTTTGTTGCAGTCTAGCCAGGGCTGTCTGCAGCTTGGACAAGTTTTCTTGAGCTTGAGGGCTGTATGTACTCTCAATGGCTTTAATCATGTCTTTCAGTTGTCGTTCGGACATGCCTGCAATAGTGGACTCGTCCAAAGCACTTGGAGTGGAGTTGGGCAGACTATTAACGAATTGTCCTGGGGCAGTATAACCATCAGAGTCAATACCAGTGGCTGGTCCATCGGGAACGTCCAGCTCGTTGGAAACTACTCTAGCCATTACGCCGCTATTGCCATCTTCAGTATTGATGGATTTGGCTTTCGTGACAGTTTCGTCGTCAAAGGCATTTTCATTGGCTGTAGTCTCTTTTGCCACATATCCCATGAGCTCTTTATAAGCGGTTGGTCCCAGACTTTGCAGTCTTGGTTCCAGTTGCTTCACATATTCAGCCGGAACATCAGAACGTTCACTGGCTGGAACTGTGGGCAACATGCCTTCTACTCGCAAAAGAGTCTCTGGTGAAGGAGCGTAGAATTTGTTTCCTTCTGCGCCTGTGGAAGTTCCTCCGATTTGGCTGAGACCACGATTGAAGAGGCGGTATGCCAAAGCGAGGCGAATGGTCAATCTTTGTCGTTCTGACTCTGTCTTGGCCAGTGAATTGATGACGTCACCATAAGAACTAGAAATTAGTTTGGTAGCTGATTGACCATCTGTTGGATTGGTTTCGACAAATCGTGGTTTGGCAGGATCTTCAATGCCTGCAGGGATTGCCCAGACATTTGCTGTGACGAAAGATATCAGCAGCATTATGACTAGTGTTTTGGCCCAGTTGTTCACGATTTTTCAACCATATCCATAACAAAAAATTTATGTTCTCATGCTTTACTACGGTGCAGAGTGGGACATGGTTTCATCTTTATTCAATTTCTAAAGGCTGAATTCCATTTATCGTCGACGGAATCTGGTGTTCGCCTATTTACTAGGGCTTGGAAGGTGTGTGTTTTTCTCGGTTTGGGCCTTTTGACACCACGTTTTTTCTGACGAAAATAATCAGAACGAGACATGAAGGTCACTTTGACCTGGTAAAAACCGCGATAATCGTCATCGGATACGGGCGCCACATTGAATTCCGTTATGATGCCGCCTTTTCGGCTCACGCGGCCAAACCATTTGACCTTACCCTCATTGATACGGCGACCAACATAACGTTTGTCTCTCTTGTATTTATATTCGATGGTCTGTTTTTTACCTTCGCTATCCATCGTCAAAATAGTGAGATGGTCTTTGTTGGTCATTACTGAGTCAGCAGTACGACGGGCGTTGCGAACATCTCGTTTTACGTACTCGAGCAAGATAGTCGATTTGCTAATGAACTCGAGTTTTTCCATGTCTTTTTCTATTTGTATGCTCGAGTTGACCAGAGTGGACAGAATGACAATGATGATGAGTGAGGCCAGAGCCAGGGCTATGACAACTTCAAGGATGGTGAAACCCTGCCTTTTGGCCAAGTTTTTCATCCTATGTCGAAGTCTTCTATTCATCTAGTCCCTAAACATCACAAAAATATGGATCTGACAGCACAGTTCTCAATTCAACTTGTCGCCAAACTTTTTTGCCGTCACCAGCGAGGCGATTTTTCTTTTCCCACTCCACTCGAACGATGAGGGTGATGTAGCGAGGTGTCTTGTCATTGTCTTTGATGACGATGAAATAGCGCTGAAAACGCTTCTCTAGCGGTGGAACAATGGCGGCAGCGTCATTGAAGAAGTTGCGCAAAAACTTGTCGAAGACGTTTGTCGAGCCTGAAGGAGCTTGCTGACTAGCAATCTCAGGGAAAATTACCTGTACTTCAGAGGCTTCACTTGGTCGGCGCCATTTGTTGTCACCACCACGGATTTGGACCATACAAGGGGGAAAGAGAGCCAAATCTTGGAAAGGTGAAGCACGAAGAGCTTCCAATAGGTTGGCAGCATGGTTTGACGCTTGCACCTGGTGCAAAGTAATACCCACTTGGTTGTGTCCACTGGAAAGCGCCCAGAGGAGGGGAATGAGGCCAAAGGTCATAATGCAGACACCGATGATGATTTCGATGAATGAAAATGCCTTCCGTCTTCTGATTATCATCGTGAGCCTCCCTGGATGTGGAAGCGGTGAATTCGAGGTTCGATGTTTTGGATGTAAGAGGTATCTGTCTTGAGTATGTTGTTGAAATCGATGAGATAACGGCCACCACCGCGACAGACTGATGAGCGGAAGTTCCACTGTTCGGCGCAGACATTACCTTTGATCCAAACTCTCTCCATACCACCAAAACGGATGTCATTGAGAGAAATGAGACTTGCATCCAAATACTGCAAGTCGCCGCCCAATTTGATGTCACTAGCAACGATGAACAGTGGTGCGTTACAGCGGAGATTGGCTTTGAATTCGGCAGTGCCATCGATTTTGATAGGTCCATTGGTGTCGCCACTACCAATCAAGATTGCTCCACCACCGATGACCTGCGTTTTCTGATCTATGACCAAGTCGTCAGTGAGAGCCACAATAGTGTTGAGCCTGATTGTCTGACCCATGGGAGTGACGGTAATGAAGCGTCGTTTGAAGTCTTCCCAGCCCATTTTCCAGAAGTGGCGTCTTCCTCGGAAAATGTCGTTCAAGTCTGCATCAGCCGGTGTCTGCATTTTGGTGCCATAATCATCCATGAAGAAATAACCTTTTTGCAGATACCTGTCACCTTTTCGTTTTTCGTGTATCTTCTTTAATACCTCATCATTGATGGGTCTGTTGAAACGTTGTTTTTTCTTACGTTTGAGATATTCGTTTTTGCCGTCAACGATGAAACTGATGCCATCTCTCAACTCAGGGATGATGTTTTCTGATAGCTCTTTCATACGTTCATCACCCGATTTGGCAAAGATGTCACGCAAAGGTTTGAAGATGAAACGCATGCCATTGTTGTAAGGCTGCACCATGGCTGGGTTGGTCATTATGTGGTAGAAATATCGTTTGAACAACTCTTCTCTATCGCCCTGGAAGCTGTTTTCGAAGCGCTCCTGGAAGTTGGGTTTCACCTTGGGGCTACGAGCCCAGGGATCGGGAAGGCTGAAGGGATAGATGTTAGCTGCAGGGTCACTAGAGGAGCTTTTATCGCTATGTTGCCAGAACTTGGCTTTTTTCTTACTTTCAGCTTCAGTGATGTCATCAGGGAATTTGATCTCTTTGACGTCTAAACCACCGGCTTTGCCATTTGTAATAACGTCTTGCCATCGCTGTGAAGCCACTTCGACGACTTTTTTCAACTCAGGATCTTCCAGTCCTTCTTCCTGTGCTCGTCCTTCGTTGATTTTTTTCATGGTGCCGTAACAGGCATAAGCGAAGCAGCGAGAGAGCTCTTCGAAATAGGGAGTAGTGTCTTTGTATATGCGTCCACGTTTGTAGGCAGTTGGTTTGTCAAAGAAACGACCTCGATGTAATCCGAGGAATAGGGGACTAATGCCACCTTTGACATCTTCTTCGAAATCTCCGCCTTCTCTTGTAATGGTTTCAGCGGATTCTGAAGCTTTGCTCGCGTTGTTGAGCTCGTCTGGTGGGCAGATTGAATAGTTGAACAACTTGGCTGCCAGGCCCTTTTCATCTTCCCACAAACGAGCCATACCAGGCATTATACGACCAAAGAGACCAGCCCCAGAGATGGGGAAATAAGTGCCCGTTACCTTTTTGGATCCTCTGTTCCAATCAACACGAGCATCCCAAACCCAGATGGGTGCTTTTTCCGGTTCTTTGGCAGTGGGATCATGTTTACGGCGCATGAGGTTTTTGTAGGTCTTGAAATACTCGATGGGACCTGCCTGGACCTCGAATTTCCTCTTAACGGAAGGATTCTCAGTTGCTCGTCTTTGTTTGTAACCTGCCAAACTGAGATATCGTCGGTAAACATTGCCCATTACGAGGGTGGGGGACATCTTTTCGGATCCGTCGAAGTTCTTCGTTCCGTAAAGGTGAAGGGCATTGCAATAAATGGTCTGCCCGCCTGAGTCTGTGTCATCGCCGCCAGTGAAACCAAATCGGCGATAAGAGGCGTTTTTACCCCACTCGAGGGCATAGCCGTAATCTTTGCGGACAATATAATAAAGAGGTAGGTTGGCAGATTTGTCAGCTTTTCCTGTGAATTCGAGGGCATCGAGTTCAGCCAGGGCTTTGACTGCTTTTTTCAGCCAATCCATGAAAGATTTGACCTTATCTTTTAGCCATCCCCAAGCTGCTCGAACCCAACTGGCTTTGTCAGCCTGTCCTTCTGCATTGGTCGATTTGCCGCCAGGAACATCGGCACGAGCTTTTTCAATGAAGTTCGTGAAATCTACGTCCCACACCTTATAAAAGTCTGTCGTTGTTCCTCTGTATAGTTGGAAGGTCTCAGAATATGGTTCGTTGTCGTTGCCTGCCGTCAAGTTGAGGTAGGCTGTTGAGTCTTTTTCGCCACCCAAATAAACGTAACCAACATCTGTAGCAAAGGGATTGTTCTTCTTCGCCTCTTCTGTTGCTGGACCTTCTTCTACCTTGGGCAGCTGCATGGGGCTGAGGCTAGATCCGCTTTTGACGAAGAGGACCCCACAACCTCCGGCAGAGTTTCCTGTCATGGGCACACGGGCATAGTTGAAGTTGCCCGAGACTGCATATTTGTCAGGATCTTCTTCTCGAGCAATACCTTTTTTCACATATAGAGAGAAATGGCGGAAGAAAGGTGGCACTCGCCGAATACGTTTGAACTCGTATTGGGTAACAATTGTCTTTTTGGGCACATAAAAACGAACACCCTCAAATCCACCTATCTCGAGTTCAACCTGTATCTCGACTATACCTTCCACTTCATTGCCTTTTTGGAAGACACCCTCTGTGACTTTGTCCTTGTCCTCTTTGATGCTTTGGAAGGGCTCGTTGACAGCGTAATACTTCAGGTTCTCCGCTTTGAGGATACGAGCTTTCACAGAAACGGTAGGTTGGGCATCTTTGTCATCAACGAGGCGTAATCCTGTGGCAGTATTGAGAACACCGTCGATTTCATGCCACTCACCTGCAGCTTTGATTATCTCTTCGAGCTCTTTCTGTGCTTCACCACGGGCTATTGAGTTGAGGCCTTCAATGAGGGCCATGGCTTTCTCATTGTAATAAGCATGGTGTACTTGCTTGTACTTTCCAGTGACAGCGTAATGGAGCGCCATTATCAAAATACCCATGACAACTAGCGCTACCATGGCAATGACAACAACAGACCCGCGTTTGTTGAGCAGGCGGTCTCGTCGGGCGTTGTGCTCCAAAAAGGTCAGAAGACCCTCCTATCAAGGGAAAAGCCCATTATCCCCGGTAGATAATGATAACAAAGGAAAAGGAAAGTGTAAACGGAAGGACCCGCCCAAATTTGAGCGGGTCCGCAAATTAGCTGATTTTATTAGCGATTTTTTACGCTATCGAAGAAGTCACCTTTGTCCACAGGTTCCACGACCTTTGGTCGAGTAGCTGCGCTAGAGGACATTTCACCTTCATTTGTTTTGGGAATGTCGTCTGTTGTGACGTCAGGTTTGACTTCTACGTCTGTCTTCACTTCCGTGGCCACTGGTACGGTGACGTCTGCAGGAGTATCAACAGTTTCTGTTACTGTTGTTGTTCCCAAGACTACGTCTTCAGGTGGCAGGTGGTTGAAGGCCAGGTAAGTTTCCAGAGGAATTGCAGCTGGTTCTTCAATGTCGTCGATGACGATGTCAACACAGGTGCCCTCTTTTAAGATGACGTTTTCGTTCTCTGTCTTGACTTCTACACCACCAGTGGGATTGTGAGAGCTGAAGAGATTGACTTTGGTAGACAATGCTTCTTCATCGTATTCGACGGTGTATACGGTACCTCGGACGCTGGCTACTGCATTTGGAGTTTCTGCAGCGAACTTGGTTCCTTTTTTGAAGATCTTGATCCAAGTGCCGCCATGTTTAATGCGGACACCACGGGCCAAGATTTGCATATCTGTATTGGGCAATACTTTGAGACGGCCAGAGTCGCGGTAGAACAGTAATGCTTTCGTATCAGCACCTGTACGAACTCTGTCACCAAATCCAAGCTGTACGTCGCCTGTCACATCTCGCCATGCCTCTGTGCCATTACGCATCAGAGATACATCATCGCCGTCGACAACAAGTCTGACGATGTCGCGAGGAAGGCGGGCTTTTAGAGAGCTGTCACTAACTGCGTTGGACGAAGTGTCCAAAGCGGCAGTCAATAGGGGTTGGGGCAGGGGTTCTACCGAACCTGATGTTCCCCAGAATGCTCCTAGGGTGAGCAGTACAACTGCTGCTAGCCCAAGGGCCCACCGGTAATCGAAACGACCAACCTGAGGTTGGACGACTCGCATGATAGCCGAGGGCGGCCGGATTGGTTCTTGCTCGACAACACGCAGAATCTCGCCCGAAATGTCCGGAGCCTGTGCATCAGGCAAATCGTCTAAGGTCTCAAATACATTCTTATAAAGAATGAAATCGAGACGACATTCCGAACACTGGTCTAGGTGCTGCTTGAGCTTGCGCTGGGATGGTTTATCGAGCGCCTGATCAAAGAATGCCTGCAGAAGCTCTTCGTACTTCTCGCACGCCATTGGTTCC
>CAZXTJ010000403.1:0-7602 GCA_964643655.1 uncultured bacterium | reverse complement strand
GCTTATGACCAGGCTCTGCAAGTAGCGCCTCGCGATCCCGTTCCTCTTTACAATCAAGGTGAACTCTATCGTCGTCTCAAACAACTTCCACGGGCAGAGCAGTCTCTCGAAAGGGCTCTAGAGTTGGCCAAAGACAATGGTTTCATTCTCTTTTCTTTGGCTGAAACTGAATACGCCTTGGGTAAGATTGCAGAAGCTCTCTCCCATTACAACACCATCGTGGCCCTCAATCCCCGCGAGTTGAAACCGCGGATGGGTCGCGTCTTTTATCAGCTTGGCCGTGCTTATTTGGAAGATGGAGATTTGGATAGCGCCAATCACTCTTTCATCCAAGCAGAAAGAGCTTCTTACCCCAAAGAGCGCATTGCTCTTTTCAAAGCAAAAATTCTCTATGAAAAATTCAAATATGACAAAGCGCTAAAACTGCTCGACTCCATCCCTCAAGAGCAGTGGTCAGCCATCCCAGAAACCTCTTATTACACGGGTTTGTGCCTTTACGAAAAAGGTCATTACGAAAAGGCTCTCCAATCTTTGCAACAGGCTTTGGCCACGAACTTACCCAAAGCTCCCATCCTCACTCGTATGGGTTTGACCTACCTCCGCCTCTTTGACAAGGTGGACCCAATGAAAAAGAAAAAACGGGCCCAGACTTTGGTCAACAAAGCGCGCAAGTTGTTTGACGACGCCTTGGCAGCTGACCCCAGCCACATTCCCGCCATGATGGGCCGTGCTCGCTCAGACTACAAAGCTGGTCTTCCCCAAAAAGCACTCAACTTGACTCGCCGAGTCATTGTCCTCAAACCCAACCACTCTCCTGCACATCTCCTTTTGGGACTATGTTATTACGAACAGAACAAAGTGGAAGCAGCGGCGAAGTCTGTTCGTCGTTATGTGGACTCCAATCCCAAAGAAGGCAGGGTCATCCTATTTTTGGCTCAGATATATCAAGAGACTGGTGATTTGACGGCTGCCATACATTTCTTCAAACGTGGACTTGCCCTCTTACCCACTGATTGGGATGCTCAGCTAATGCTCTCTTCTGTCTATTCACAACAGGGAAAATATTTGGCTGCAGCAGACATTTTACTCGGTGTTCTCCGCTCTGCAGAAGATCCGAAAATTTTAGAGCAAGCTCGACGCATGTACGAGTTGATCACTAAACCCTTCCGCTCACTTCTCTTTCCCAATGCGGAAAAGAAAGTGGCAGACCAACCAGTAGTACCAGGCTCTCTCGAATACATCAAAAAGAAACTTGCTCCGGCCAAAGCTCTTCGCCAAGCAATCAAAGATGGAACGGCAGCAAGCAGTGGCAAGAAAAAATTGCAGGACATCATCCGTTCGCTCATCGTTGATTACAACGGTCTCAAAGGGAAGAGGCTCTTCCTCGATGACGCAGACCGGCTATATTACAAATCAGAGATACGTAAACTGATAACTTTCTTCAAGAGCCACAGATGAGTCAAAAGGAGGGGACGGCGTGAAAGCAGTAATACTGACCTTGACCCTCTTTGCTGGTGCAGTCTCTCCCTCGGCAGAAGATCGTGTACAGGAAGGAATGCGCCACTTCCAAGCAGGCAGGTACCTCCAAGCAGAGCGTTATTGGCAGCTGGCTCTTCGTTCCCGCCCCTCATACTTGAAAAAGAAGGTTGCTCTACACCTGCGAATGGGACGTTTCAAAAGAGCCCATGAGTTAGTAGACCGTTTACGCACTTTGACTCCCAAAGATCCTGAGACCTTAGAGTTGGCTGGTCGTGTTTATTTACGAGTGAAGCGCGTAAAAAGCGGCCGTGCCCTTTTGAAGTTAGCTCTCAAAGAAAATCCCGCTTCAGTTACTACCCGTATCACTCTTGCTCGTGCTGCTCTCGATGACAAGGACGTCAAAGAGGCTCAAGAGCTGTTACAACATCCCCTGCCGCCAAATTCAGCGGAAGCAAAGGTATTGCGGGGCCGTTTGGCATTATTGAAGGGTGATTACCCTGCCGCCCTGGAAGAGCTGCAACTGGCCTGTGAATTGGATCAAGCCAATACCGATGCCCTCTACAATCTTGCCCTCACCCATTTGGCCGCTTCTCGTCCCAAACAAGCTCTGGCCATCATTGAAAAAGCTCTTCATTTGTTACCAGGCAATGAAGCTTTTCGGTTGGCTTCCATTCGTGCCAAGTTGGCTTCACGCACTCTGCCCCGTAATGAAGTGCGCTCAAAACTTCGTGAGTTGGTAGACAAAGGTACTCCCTCAATCGCCAACGAAGCTCGCCTCTTATTGGTCAAATTATTAGAAGATGCTGGCTCTCACGAAGAGGCGCTGCAGCTTTGCCTCTCTGCACAAAAAAACAGACGAGGCCAGCCACCACGCTCCTTGATGTTAAAAGCCTCCAACCTTTATATGAAGGTGGCAACAGAGCGCGAAAAACGTGGAGCTCAGCAAAAAGCAGACTTCGCTTTTGCCCGCTCCATAGAACTACTCCAAAAAGCTCTGGCTGATGATCCCAGCCAAGGAGCCACCCGTGCTCTGCTCACAGAGAGATATATAGAGTTGGGGCAGCATTATTTCAAAAATGGAAAAACAGCTCGTTCACCGCGCTTGAAGCAGCAGCTCTTTGGTTATTCCATCTTCAACTTGGAGCGTGCAATCGAGCTCGAACCGAAGACGGAAAACAGAGCCCACCATCTCCTTGGTCAGGTACTCAATCACTTGGAACGTCACGAAGAAGCTCTAATGCACTTTAAGCGCATCAAGACGGAACTCAGCCATTTTGTGGAATCCATTTACAGTTATGGCGAAAGTTGTCTCAAGTTACGAAAGTTCCTCGACGCCTCTGTGGCTTTTCGGCGTGTCGTTCACATTAGACCGGACCATTGGCGGGCTCATCGTGATTTGGCTCTCACTTATTGGCATTTGAAGGCTCGTTCGAAGGCGGAAGTGAGTTTCAAGAAAGCCCTGGCCCTGCACACGAAAGATCCGACTATTTGGTATTACCTGGGCAAACTCCGCTTGGGGCAAAGTCGTTATGGTGACGCCAAGACCTGTTTGACCAAGGTTGTCGAACTAACGGATAAAAAGAAAATTCCTGAGCTGGAGCGGCTTCACGTAGATGCCAAACACCTGCTACAGGAATTGCCTTCTCGCCAAAAGGCAGACAAAAAACTGCGCGCTCTTGGCGGAAAACCCCGCGAGGACGAAATCAATCGTCGTTTGTATGGACGATGAGCCCCTTAACCAGAGAAAGAGTAGAGTCTCTCCAGGAACTCTTTGCGAGCTGCTAGTTCGTCCACCGTTGGGCCATCTTCACCGCGATTGAGGCGGCGGGTCAACTGAGATTTTGTTACACGATATGCCATCTTGATAGTTGCATCTGGTAATAATTTCACGATGAGTTTTCCTTTCCACTCGCTCTTCCATCGGCAACGTGAAGAGCTCGAATGAGTTAGGAAAGTTGTTCATCGAGGGAGAAAGCTTTGGCCACGTTGTCCAGATGATCGCCAATTTTCTCTAGATTACCAATGAGGTCGAGGAAAACTACTCCTGCAACGGGATCACATTTGCCTTCTTTGAGGCGGCGAATGTGGTTTCGCCTATAGGTGTCTTCGAGATGGTTGATGTCTTTCTCAACATGACGGGCTTGCACACATTGGTCTTTGTCCGATGTGTTGATGCCAAGAAGAATGCGGTCCATCATCTCTAAAACTTTTCCGTAGAGCGTGAGGAGCTCATCTTTGGCTGTCTCTGAGAAGGGCAAATCGCGGGCGATGACACGCTCGCCAAGCTCCATGATGTTCTCGCAGATATCGGCCACACGTTCCACGTCGTTCACTGTATGCAGAAGATGAGGAATGCGCTCGGCTGCCTCAGGTCCCATACGTTTTTGAGAAAGGCGCACGAGGTAATTGGTGATGGCTGCCTGCATGTCATCAACAGTCTCTTCACGTTCTGGCAGAGTGGTGAAATATTTTTCATCCCTCTTCATGAAACCAGCCATGGCGTCAGCCAACATAGAACGAGAGATACGACACATGTCCTCAGTCTCGGCAACGACCATTCTTTCTGCCAATTCTGGGTTCTCGAGCAAATGTTCCTCGAGTCTCGTTACTCGTTTTTTGCCATCACCTTTGAGTAAGGAGGAGGCAATGGAGGCAAAAATACCCGTAAAAGGAAGGAAAATAAAACCAAAGACAATGTTGAAGACAGTATGGGCATTGGCCACATGGCGAGCTACATTTTCTCCGGCAAAGACATTACCAGAGGTCATTTGGTTCACGAGAGCATAATAATAAGGTTGCCCATGAGCGTTCACCAACATTAGTGATGCAAGCATGATAAAACTGCCAAAGAGGTTAAAACAGACGTGAACACAGGCTGAGCGACGAGCAGCCAAGTTGGCAGTCAAACTAGCCAAAACGGCTGTAATGGTCGTACCTACGTTAGTTCCAAAAATGATGGGTACTGCTGCGTGAAAAGTGAGCAAACCAGAGCCAGCCATTGTAATGGCCAAACCAACGGTTGCTGAGGAACTCTGCAGTACGACTGTAGCCACGAGACCGACCATAAATCCTAGAACTGGATTTTCACCAAAACTCATGAAAGCCGAGGACACGAGAGGGCTAGTTCGCAGGGGTTTGAATACGCCGGACATGGTGGACATACCGAGGAAGAGAAGACCAAAACCCATGAGGACATAACCGAAGTTTTTATATTTCTTCCGCGTGGAAGCCATAATCAGCAAAAAAGCCACACCAATGGCTGGCAGAGCATATTTGCCCAATTTGAAGGCAATCATTTGACCAGTGATAGTCGTACCAATATTGGCTCCGAAAATGATGGGAATGGCCTGCGTCAGTTTCATCAAACCTGCATTGAGGAAACCAACGAGCATAACTGTGGTGGCTGATGAACTTTGCACTATCGCAGTCACCATGGCGCCTACACCCAAACCAACCAAACGGTTGCGAGTAAGAACTTCGAGGATATATTTCAGTCTATCACCAGCAAGAAGTTGCAGAGAGTCCGTCATCATCTTCATGCCAAAGAGGAAAAGACCCAAACCACCAAAAATGCCAAAGATGAGCTTCTGATAATCAAGACCGGTTAGCTGAAAGACATGGCGAAAGACCTCGTTGACAGAGCCTTGTGAAACAACTGCCTCAACTTTGTAGACACCAATTGTTTTCCCAAAACGAAAGGTCATTCGGGCCACACCATCAGCGCCTGTGTCTGCATACAAACGCTGACCTTTCAAACGGCCGTGAATCAATTTGGCCCCTTCAGTACCAATGGTCTGAAAGAGAACTCGCACGCCTTTGAGCGGTTTTTTGTTCTCATCAGTGATAGTCACTACTAAAGGGCGACCAGCCAGGCGTTTGACTTTGCCATCCTGCAAATCACCACCAATTGTTACAAAGAGAGCTTTTCCATTCTGCCCTTTGGCTGAAAAAACTCGCTTTTCAGCTTTTTCTTCACCATTGCCCGAACAAGCAAGGTTGGACAAAGCAGCAAAAAGACCAAGAACGAAAAAGATGGTAAGTGCAGTCATCAGGTGGCGCTTACGAGACATTTCAGTTTCCAGCTCCTCTGACGGAGTTCCGACCGGGATTACAGCCACCGGACGGAAGTAGCGGTTGCCCCCCTATTTACGCGGCGGATGCTACCATATGCCACTACCTTTGCGAGTATCTATTTCATGACATCACTTTCACATCGCCATCGTGGTAGAGTGACGGCATAGTTATAACAAGGACTCTTTGGGTCTCGGAACAAGCGTCTAACGGGAGGGAGCAACAACTATGAGTTACACTGAAGTTACAGAGGAAGGCTGTTTTACGAAGATTAAAAACGCCATTGGAGGGGTCGTTGTTGGCTTTATAATGCTCGTTATTTCCTTTCCGCTACTCTTTTGGAACGAAGGAAAAGCGGTCAGAAGAGCTCAGGCCCTCGATTTTGGTAAAAACAACGTAGTTTCAATTGAAGCAGGCTCTGTTGACCAAGCCAATGAAGGCAAACTCGTTCATATTACCAATGAAGCCGTCACCGACAATGTGGTCAGCGACTCCACCTTTGGCGTATCCATGAAGGCACTGCGACTGCGCCGTAATGTGGAGATGTATCAGTGGAAAGAAAAATCAAAGACCAGAAAACGTGGGAAAAAGAAAATCACTGAGTATACCTACTCAAAGGTCTGGTCCAAAACACGCATAAATTCGAGCGGTTTCAAGCAAAGTGGTCATACCAACCCTTCGAGCATGCCTTATAGCAATAAAAAATGGCAGGCAGGCAAAGTTACTGTCGGCGCCTTTACCCTTTCCAAGAGCCTAGTAGATGACATCAATGACTGGACGGACTTGCCTCCTTCAGAAGCCAAGAACAAACCAAGCAGAGCCACAATTGATGGCAGCTATCTGTTCATTGGTTCGGGCTCTCTCGCCACTCCGCGCATTGGTGACGTCCGCGTCAGTTTTGAGGCTGTCAAACCCTGTGTGGTCAGCTTCTATTCAAAACAAAAAGGCAACACATTCACACCATACAAAATGGAAAATGGCGAGAGTCTGCAACGACTTGCCGTTGGCAGCAAAACAGCAGAGGAACTGTTTGCTGCAGCTGAATTCGAAGAAACCATTAGAATGTGGGTATTCCGCTTCTTAGGTTTCTTCTTTATGTGGCTTGGTATTGTCCTCATTTTGAATCCAATCAAAGCTATCGCCGATGTCATTCCCTTGATTGGCGGCTTCATGGGTAATATGGTTGGGGCTGGTATCTCATTAGCAGCCTTTGGTGTTGCTGCACCACTTACCTTTATGACTATTGCCATTGGTTGGATCTTCTACCGACCAGTCGTTGGCATTCTGTTGATGATGGTTGGTGGCGCCATCTTTGTTGGTATCTACAAATTGGCATCAGGCAAAAAGGCAGCTGCAGGCCCAGCCAAAGCAGCGACACCGCCACCAGTACCACCTCCAGTACCTGAGGGGTAAAGTTCTCCTAAAAAAAAGAGCGCCCGGGAAATCCCGGGCGCTTTGTTTATCTTACCAGTCAGTTGGGAGTTGGAAGTCATCGTTATCTAGGGGCAAGATAGCCGATGGTGAGCTCTTCCTTACTGCTGGTTTTTCCATATTTAGTGGGCGAGCGTCGAAACTTGCTTGAGGGCTGTGTCGACGTTCATGCTGTACTGGAGCAAATGTTCTAGCTGGTGCTGAAGCGGCAGATGTATTGGCAACAAAGCTATCCTTGTCACCAGCGACGATACCTTGCAGTTCACCAACCATATCCATCAGCATTTTGGACTGAGCTGACAGCTCTTGTGATGCGGCGGCCGATTCTTCCGAGTCTGCTGCATTGGATTGTGTCACTCTGTCCATCTGAGCGATGGCGTCATTGATTTGGACAATTCCTCTGGCCTGTTCGTCACAAGCTGTGGCCACTTCACCAACGATGTTGGCTGCTCCTTGTACTGTCGTTGAAATGGAACCGAGAAGTTCAACGACTTCGGCAGACATTCCTACGCCCTCTTCAGCGTTCTTTTGTGAACCTTCGATGAGTTCCGATGTGGTGCGAGCTGCGTCGGCACATCTTTGCGCCAGCGACCTAACCTCTTCAGCGACAACGGCAAATCC
>CAZXTJ010000402.1:2387-7615 GCA_964643655.1 uncultured bacterium | reverse complement strand
GCATTAAAGATTCTTATATTGCTTTGAACAAATGGGGACAAGAAGGTGAACCACCTACAGACGCTTTCATCACCCTTGGTGTTGCTGATCTAGCTACTTTTAAAAAACACCTCGAGGCAAAAAGTGTAAAACTCAAAGGCGACATAGTTACTTTCGAAGGTGAAAACCAAGGGATGCGAATGCTCAAGTTTTTTGATACTGAAGGTAACGTAATCACTGCAGCTGAGACATTCAGCTAAGATTCTTCAAGCGCTTTCGAGCTGCCTGCAGATACTCTTTGTTCCTTTCGAAACCGATACATTTTCGGCCATGTCGTTTTGCTACGACGGCAGTAGTTCCGCTGCCTAAAAAGGGATCGAGAACGAGCTCTCCTTCCTTTGAACTGGCCAAGATGGCCCGCTCAACGAGAGCTTCTGGTTTTTGTGTTGGATGTAAGGCCCGCCCATCGTTCTCTCTTCTGAGCCGTTCTTTTCCCTGACACAAAGGAAAGGTCCAGAGATCTCGCATCTGTTTCTTTTGTCCGTCTTTTCTTCTTTCTGGATTGATGTCCTTTACTGTCTCATAATTAAAGGTCCACCCTTTGCCCAGAGCAGCCCAAACAATGTATTCACAAGCATGCGTAAATGTGCGTTTTGTCATGTTTGGCATGGCATTGCTCTTGTACCAAGTGATCACGTTGTTTATGCGGAAGCCCTCATTTTTGAGGGTGAGCAAGACTTCGCCAAGATTGTGAAAAGTACAACAAACATAGATTGCACCTGAAGGTTTCAGTACACGCTTCACAGCAGACAACCAAGACTCAGTGAAGGTTAAATAATGCTCAGGAGGCATTCTGTCCCAGTCGCTGTTGACCATGTACCAGTCACCACCAGTCGTATTACCTTTCCACTGCAAACCTTTTCCTGAAAGGTTGTAAGGAGGATCAGCAAATACTAAATCAACAGAATCCTCGGCGAGCTCGCTCTCCATTAGCTTTACACAATCACCCGCTAGCAATCTGAAATCTTTCATGAAAGGCGACCACCATCAGCTTGGTCTATGCGACAAAGATATAAACGTTCAGCATGGTCAAGAACAACACTCTTGCCTGCAGAAAAAGCTTTAAAAGGCCGTTCAAAAACATCCACTGAACCTCGTTTACTCAAAGTATCGATTAATTCTTTTCCACTAATCCTGTTTCTCGAACGTGCATCTCCTTTGCCTTCCATATTGGAGTACGATACGAGAACATATGGACAACGAAGTTTGTCAATCAGCTTCTCAAAAGCACTAGCCGCCTCTTTGAGGTTAAAGAGACTCTTGAGAAACCTCCTATCAAACTTCTTGGCTTTACCAACCAAGGGAGGTTTTTCCCACCTAGCTATATTTTCCAGGACATGATAAGCGTCACAATATTGCCTCGAATTATAGGGTGGATCAAGATAGGCGATTTGGCAGGACAAACCTTCAACAAGAGACAATACATCTTTATTGTGAATTTCATTCCCTTTGTTGTCATTTTTCTTTGGAATAGATAGTGGATAAAGATGAAAGAGATTGTCATCAGGAGTCTTGGAACGGAAGGCATCATAATGGCCACATGTATTGGCAATCCTGTCTGCAGAATACAGAAGACTGGCAATGAGTGCTGAGCGCATTCGTCCCTCAACATTCATTGTTTTTATGCGTTCACGTATTGCACCCATTTTTGCAGCATCTCGAAGGCCAAAATACCTATCACCATAAGCTTTGACCAGATAACTGTCTTTGTCTGCAGAACAGTCATTGAGCTCACGTAGGCGCTCTACATATTCCTGTGGGTCAAGAGCCCCAGCTCCTAAGAAAGCATCGAGGGAGCAGTAGTTTGCATAGAGCAGTTCATTGGCAATGATTTTCACACCAGGCTTGTTGAATGAATGACCAACAACACCAGTTCCTGCAAAAAGATCAGCAATGGAGGATACTTCGCCAACTTGCTCGGTAACTACCTCGTGGATGAAATCGAGAAGTTGTCGTTTGTTGCCCAAATAACGTCTCTGATGAATGCCAAGGGGTCTTTGCAGTCCCTTTTGCCGCACCTTCTAAGCCTCCTCAGAAGGATTGTATCATCCCCGCGCTTTTCGAGCGACTATGCTAAGCTTTTCTTGGGAGCTAGAGACAATGGGAAATATGGCTTTGGGTTTTGTACTGGGTCTGACCTTTATGTTCGCCATTCAGTACGCAAACTACTTTTATTCGCGCTTGGCCATTGGCAAAGCTTATCGACTTTTGGCCAAAGAGTGGGATGGTGTATTCAAGGCTGGAAGCTTTTTCAAACCACCAACCGTGTTTTTTGACCATAAAGGGACACGGGCCGAGCTCTCTTCCTTTTACCTCTATCGTGGCAAAACAGGAAACTACACTCAACTGCGCTTTTCCTTGGACAAGGCTTATTTGCAAGCTTTCATCGTCACTACGAACGAGGATGGATACTCCGTCGACAGTGTAAGACCTGAGTTGGCAAACTCTCTAATGGAAGCCGCTTGGTCAGAAGAGTTGGCCAACATCGATTCGTTGTCAAATGCTCAGGGTATCGAACTTCGCTTCGACGGAGACACCTTCATAGTGCGCAAACGAGGATTGTTGATAGAGGAGAAAAACCTGACAGTATTCAAAAATGCCTGCGTTTCTCTTCTGGACAACCTTTTTGCAGGCTTGGGAGAGGCAATCGGAAAGCCTAGAGTACTCCCCGAATGTCAGCACCTTCCAATACACCAAGGCTAGAGGCTAACCTCGTGTAGGCATCATCAGTTGCAGTCTGCAGCTGTTCTTCATCAGCAGAGGAATTGAATATGGCCAGAAGCTGGTCGGCAAATTCTTCAGCGGCCCCCATGTCACCAGTTTTTGCGTCCAAGAGAGCGTCTAGGAATAGGTCACTGAGGTCGAGGGCATTGCCATTATCCATTGATGGCCTCCATATCTGCAGGCATTATAAGAAGCCTGACTCACATTGCCTAGTGGCAAAACAAAGAATGTCTTCTTCAAGATGATTGAATATTTTGCCGATAGAAATATCGGAGACCTTATATAAATGAAAACAAATGTGACAACGAGCCTCGGACGCTCTTATACAATAAAGAAAAAGCTGGGTTCTGGCGGAATGGCCGACGTTTTTTTGGCCAAAGAAGAGCCTGCTGGATTACTCGTTGCCATCAAAGAACTACCTGCACGAGGTCTTGACCGACCGGAAACTCGAGAACGTTTTCACCGTGAAGCAGTCACATCAGGTAGATTACGCCATCCCCACATCATCAAAATCCGAGATTTGGCTCTAGAGCAAACACCACCATTTTTTGTCATGGATTTTGCTCCTGGAGGTTCATTGGCCGATCGTGTGCGAAGAAATCCTTCAGGAATGGCAGAAGATGAGATTATTCTCATCACTCGACAAATCTTGCAAGCATTGGACTACGCCCACCGCCAAAGGGTAATCCATCGCGACATCAAACCAGAAAACATTCTGTTTGATGCTGCAAGTAGAGTAGTGGTTAGCGATTTCGGCCTGGCACGTACTCTTGACGACAAAACGCTGACTCGTCAGGGAGCATTACTAGGAACACCTTATTACAACAGCCCTGAGCTAGCACGCGGCAGAAAAGTCTATGACGGACGCTGCGATCTATATTCTGTCGGCGTAATCATGTACGAGTTGGCCACAGGCAACGTACCATTTGATGGCGTCGATGCCGTTTCGGTTTGCCACCGCCATGTATTCGAACCCCCTCGCCCACCACGCTCCATTCGTCCAGATCTCAGCGAACCTCTCGAAAGGCTCATACTCAAAGCATTGGAAAAGCAGTCTGGTGACCGCTATCAGAGCGCTGCTGATATGCTTGCAGATCTAGAACTCGTGGCTGCTGGGCAAGATATTGAATACGATCCTCTTCCAGGTGTCCTTGCACTGCTCAACCAATCTGATGATTTGGGAGAGACACCACTAGCAAGAAGTAAAAACAGCAATTTTTTGGCTCGTTTCCTTTTTGGCACGGCAGATCAACCACCTGAGCCAGCCGCGGGTCTGCTCGTTGGCGCTTTTCTCGCGTTAGTCCTCTGGACTGGATTATCTTCTCTACATCACTCGCCCAAACATCCTCAAGCTCAAATGCTCTCGGCTGTGGGTACACTCAAAACCAATAGTCGAGTTGTAAGGGAGAGCACATTCCCTCACACATTGATGAGAGCTGCCGATGAAGACAAACTGGTCAGACGACTGGTCGTTACTCCATTAGAAGACAGAAGCGGCCATCCTGAGCTGGTAAGAGTGGTGGAGAAGTCTCTTGCTGATACACTCAATGCTTTGGGAACGACGACCATTCCATCTACCGATGTCTATGATTGGCAACGAAGGAAAGACCTTCCCTTCAGCAAACTGTTCACCCTGCAAAATCTGAAAAAGCTCGAAGAAACATTCTCTGCAACACATTTTGTTACTGGTGTTGTCCTGCGAGCAGAAAGAAAGTCGTTGGAGCTTGAGTTGACCTTCTATCGTTTCCATGACCGTGTCAATGTCCTTACTTTAAAGGAATTGGTCAAACACGACGGAACTGAAAGAAGCAGAAACGAAGAACTGACTCGACTCTTGAAGCAGCGCCTATTCCAGGGGCTTACCACCAGTAATGCTTCGACCAACCTCTAGTTTGAGCGCTAGCTCAAAATCGTGAATGGTGTCTAGAGCTTCATCTTCACTCGTACATTTTTTGACGGAATCCACAAAACCGTCCTGCCGGACCAAAGTCGTCAGCCTCGTCAAAATCCGCAGATAAAGGTCACTCTGTTCGAGCGGAACGAGAATGAGGAAAAAGAGAACCACTTCCTTGCCATCTTGAGCTTCCCAATCGATGCCTTCCTGGCAGACACCAAGGACGATGACAGGCTTTTCTATCCACTCAGTTCTAGCGTGAGGGATGGCAATGGAACGACCAAGACCAGTACTGCCCTTTGCTTCACGGATGAGCAGAGATTGAACAACATCTTCGAAACACTTTTCGTCCCGAATATTAGCCTTGGAAACAAGTGTCCTGATTACGGTGTCTTTAATGGAATCAGCTGACTGTCCAGGTTGGGCCTGGTCCAGTGGCACGACTACTTTAAAATGAGGAACTAGGTTCTTCAGCATAACTCTTCAACGTCCGATTGGAGCGAATGGTGCACCAGATGTCACTTCACACGATACCCTCTTTGTTGCAGTTCGTCCAGAACCTTTTGAAATC
>CAZXTJ010000402.1:0-2287 GCA_964643655.1 uncultured bacterium | reverse complement strand
TGTCACTTCACACGATACCCTCTTTGTTGCAGTTCGTCCAGAACCTTTTGAAATCGTACGTACCGTTTGAAGTTGCTAACAGAGGCCCTATAGTCACCCTTTCGTTGGGCAGACATGTAATCTGAGTATGCTTGGCGTACAGCTTCATCCAGGCGAACCATGTCGTCACTGCTGGGCATCTGAAGATTGATACCCTCTAGTCCGTCGGCCCCGCCGACCGAACTAGGTGCTGAAGGCTGTCCTGCTGGAATGTGCGCTGCTTGAGCCATAATCTGCTGTTCTCCGTAACCAAAAATGGCGGCAGCCAGCTTGGATCCGAGAATGCCGCCAACGATACCTCCAAGCAATGCGCCAATAGGTCCGGGAAGAAGCAATGAACCAAGGGTCATACCCAAAGCAGCGCCTAGTGCTTGACCCAAGAGCAATCCTGGCTTCACTTCATTGAATAACGCTTTGAAGGAGAATTGACCTCTCTTGGCTAGGGAGATGGCACCATAACCAAGCTGAGCTCCAGCTATCGCAAAAGAGATACCAGGCAAAACACCGAGGAACTTTCCGAACAACCCCATGGTCTGCAAAGCAGCTGGAAGTGGAATAGAGGCTCCAACAGCCGCGCCTAGCGCTCCGCCAAGAAGATCACCAACGATGAACTCAGTGCTCATGATGGTTCCAGCAGTACCTTTGAGGCTTTCACCAATTGTATCTCCTCGTTTGAGACGGAAGAAAAGATTTGTAGCTGCAGTGATACCAACATCAATGAAGACACCACCACGGAAAGCATCATAATGAAGAGACTGCTTTGCGCCCTGCAAACCGCCGCCAGTCCACTTATTGAAAAGTTTTCCACGACCGGCTTTGAAATCAAAAGTGCCAGATGCTTTTGGTGCAGTGGCGGTATTTGCTGCTTTGTTGATCACATCGACCGTCTGTACTACAGCAGGTTTGATATTGCCATCAGTCGCTGCTGGACGATATGCCGGTTGTTTGGGTTGGCCTTGAGTCATCGCCGGTTTCAATTCAGCTACTTTGACAGGCTGTTTGGGCTGACCTAGCGACATAGCTGGTTTTAACTCAGCTGTTTTGACAGGCGCATTGGTCCTTGTTGGCTGAGTTTTGTTAACAGGTGTGTTCAAGCCATGGTGCTTATCAACAACATCAGCCACCAGAGGTTTGTATGAGTTCAGCTCATAGGTGTTTTTGGGGCGACTAGGAGCATCTGTCGCCTTCTGTTTGACATCGTCTTGGACCTGCTGCCTGGAAAACTCTTTAGTCTTCAGTTTTTCGTTGGCATACTCATCAACCAGTTTCTGTGCTTCTGCACCAGAAACGCCACTTTCGGCAATGACAATGCGAGTGAAGTCTTCCACACTGCCTTCGAAAGCCATCAATTTGGAGACTGTTTTCCTGTCGACACGTGTCTGAAAAGTTGAACGTTTGCTGTCTTTCCAAGGCTCCATCAATTCCAAGAGGGTAGCGTCGTATCGAGAATCACGCATACCTTTGACACGAACACGACCATCAGCAGCCTTGGCTGTGTAAGTCCTCATCAATTCGAGAACTTCGCGAGACTTGAGATTTGTGTTGTCGAGGAGATAAGCACCCAATTCACGAGGAGTCATCATTCCTCGACGGCGGATATCGAGGAACTCGAGAGCTTCTTTCTGCGAGATACGGCCTTCAGCCTCGAGCTCGGCTACTTCACCGTAGAAAGTCTTACGATGGATGTTTTCAGCCTCTTCCATGGCTTTTGCAAGAATCTGCTTCTCTCGTCCCGTACCTGTGCGCAAAGCAGCCTTTTCGAGCCAACCAGCTTCTTTCATGATTTTGCCGAATTGCTCTTGATACAACTTGGCTTTTGCGCTCTTTTCGCCAGGAAGTTTGCCTGTTCGATTGGCATGGGCCAACGCTTGGTCAACGAGGAAATAACTTTCACGAGCCCATTTCTTCACTTTTGCATTGCTAAACTTGGACATTTGCTGGGCGATTACCCTCACGAGAAGCGGTGAACCAGCAAGGGTGAGCATGATGTTGTCCATTGCACCAAAGATACCTTTGGTCTTTTCGGCAGCTTTGTCAGCAGCGCTAGTCGTAGCTTTCGTGGCGCCAGCTGAAGCCGTTTGCTGTGCATTCAAAGGGGGAGTGTAAGTGACGACTTGTCCACCAGCTGCTAGAACAGGTTCGACAAAGCCCAAAAAGAGGGTAAAAACTAGAAAAACACATACAGTCTTATTGACCCATGCTGGCATTTTTACCTCCGCATGCGAAAAACGCGCTCGTTACTATATTC
>CAZXTJ010000401.1:0-7615 GCA_964643655.1 uncultured bacterium | reverse complement strand
ACGCAGGAGCAGAAGAGGCGATTTTTAACTTCATGAACGTTGTTTTGTCACCTGGCGATCACGTCATCGTCCATTCACCTCGCTATCAATCTTTGGGCGAGGTTGCGAGCTCTCTTGGGTGTGACGTGACTGATTGGCGAGCCAATCCTGAAAATGGATGGGCTCTGGACATAAAAGAGTTAGAGCAATCGCTTCGCCCTACGACAAAGGTGGTTGTTGTGAACACTCCGCACAATCCAACAGGTTACTTGATGAGTGCTCCTGACCAGGCTAGTCTTGTCGAACTATCCAAAGAGGCTGGATTCATCATCTTTTCCGATGAAGTCTATCGTTTGCTGGAACAAGACGAAAACAAGAGATTGCCTGCTCTCGCCGATTTGGATGAGCGAGGGTTGTCTCTTGGGGTCATGTCCAAGAGTATTGGTTTGGCCGGGCTTCGCCTTGGTTGGATAGTCACCCGTAACGAAGATCTCTATAACAAATTGGCAGCATTCAAGGACTACACGACCATCTGTACGGCTGCTCCAAGCGAGTTTCTTTCCACGCTAGCCTTGCGTCATTGGCCTCGTTTGGTCAAAAGAAACAAAGGGATTATTCAAAAGAATCTATCTATCTTCGCTGACTTTGTTAGCCAATGGTCAGATTATTTCTCCTGGATTGAGCCTCCTGCTGGCCCAATTGCATTTCCACGACTGAAAAATGGTTCTGCCGAAGAGTTCTGCCATCGTTTGGTTCAGAAGCAAGGTGTACTACTTGCGCCAGGGAATTTGTTCGGAAAAGAGTGGAAAAATCATTTTCGTGTTGGTTTTGGTCGTCAGTCCTTTTCGGAAGCGTTGGGACATTTAAGTCACTTCATGAGGGCGTTTTCTCAGAATTGATACAAACCATTGCAAAATGACAGGATAAAAAGATTCATTTTAACCAAAAATGGGTATTTTTTATGACCGGTCTCTGAAAGTGCCTTAAATAGAGGGTTCTATGGAAATACTCTACGAAATCCCTAGGTTTTCTAGGTTAAAAAAGTCCATGTTAAGTTGTGTAAACACCCTTGCGGGATCTTGACAAACTAGTTATAATCTTTTACTGAAGCGACTTGAGGACTCTTCTCAATGTCGATAGCGTTTTTGGCACACAAGTTGTATGTGAATTTTGTGAGTCCCGATCCCACCGATGCAACCCCCCACATCGGTCATCGGGACTCGCTTCTTTCTTCTAGAAAAAAGCTATGCCTTAAATACCAAGATGTTTGACGCCGATGCCTCTACTTGGAGGTATCTATGAGTTCGTCAATCGAATGGAAAAAAACTGCATCGTGCCATGGGTGGGGAGTTCGAGTTGTTGAGGAACGCCGATTATACTGCTGGGAGTTGCCCACTCGAAGATTCTGGTGGCGTAGACTCAATGACAGACTCGGCGTAGCCATTGAGAATCCTCCATTTTTCGGCAAGCATGACGAAATGGTCCAGGTTGATTGGCAACCACTCATCACCCGTCACAGGGTCGATAAGCTGAAGATATCTCCTGCCTTACCCAAAGGACCTGTTCTTTTGAGCCTTGATGAACCTTTGGATCTAGCTCCTGGAGCTAGCACTGTTTTGTTTGCTCCAATTCCCGTTTGGGTTCAGTTACGCGATTATCGCACACCAGAATCTGAGCCCTTGCGAGACATTCCCACCATTGAAATGCCAAAAGCTTGGTTTGGCGCAAGTACCATAAAAGGGGTCATGTGTAGTTGGGTGACTGTAAAAAATCTCAACCAACAGCCAGAAGATCAAGAAGCGGAATATCAGGTACTTTGTCCTGTTCGGGTAAAAAACGGCTCACAAGAAACAATTCGCCTTTCTAAGGTGTTCCTGCAAATGAGTAGTCTCTCCATTTTTGAGACAGAAAAAGGGCTCTGGTCTGATGAAACTGTGGTCACTTTCACTAAAGAGGGTGATGTGGACGAGGTGAGAGTCACAGGGCGTCCCCCCTATCTCGCGCAGGGGGCGAGACTATTGGCGAAACCGAGACAGCAGGAAGCCACTGTTCGAGCTGCCATTATGCATACCTTTGATATGATCACGAAAATAGGATGGTGGAGTTGATGAATACGCTGCTTCCGCGCTCTTTGGCCAAGTTCTTCTCCCTTCCCGGCCTTGCCTCCATTGGGAAGGCCTTTTTGCTAGTTGTCATTGGTTTACAGTTGAGTCGTTTTCTCAGCCGTAAAGCTCGCGAATACCTAGACGTCCTCTACTCACACCATCACGGATTGGTAGCAGGCAAAATCACCTTTTATGGTTGTGGAGGTCTCTTTCTTGCAGCATCACTCAATCAACTAGGTTTTAGTCTTACACCCTTGCTCGGAGCTGCTGGTGTCATTGGTATTGCTGTTGGTTTTGCCTCTCAAACTTCTATGTCCAATGTGATTAGTGGTTTGTTCATTCTGGCAGAAAAACCATTCTCCACTGACGATGTGGTGGAAGTTGGTGGAGTGACGGGTGTAGTCATCTCCATAGATTTGTTGTCTGTGAAACTGAAGACTTTTGACAATAAATACGTTCGAATACCCAACGAGACAATTCTCAAGGCGACGGTGACAAACATCACTCGATTTCCCATTCGTCGAGTTGATTTAACCATCCCTCTGCCCATAATGGCAGACGTTGCCAGTATTAAAGAGATGTTGCTCGAAGTGGCCAAACAGGACAGCCGTGTATTACGTTTGCCAGAGCCTTTCTTTTATTTCAAAGGTTTTGGCGAGTCTAGTGAAGAGCTCATGTTTTTCGTTTGGGTAGCCACGGCAGATTGGTTTGCCATAAAAAACTGGCTGCCAGAAGCGGTTTTATCGTGCTTCGAAGAAAGAGGCATCATGTTACCTTGTCAGCACATCACTGTTCACCAAGGTGGCGATTGGGGATATTTTCAAGCTGCTCAGCAATAGGTATCGAGAAGTTCGTTGAGTTTGGTTACATCAACGGGTTGCTCTTTGACTACTGTGGCAAACTCTCGACAGAGACCTTCGAGACGGCGAAGATCCTCATTTTTTAGATCTAGTTTGCTGCCCAATTCATCGAGGAAATTGAGCTCTTCCTTTTGTACGGAGCCATCAGCAAAGGCCGCCATTACTGCATATTGGGCAACCATGACTTTGTCATCATGATCGAGTTTTTTCGCAAAGTCCTCTTGTCCAAAAGATTTTGCATCTCCCACGGCTTGAGTGAGCTCTCCCTCTTCCAAACCAAAACGTTCCGTTAGAAGTTCGAGCAATTCTCTCTCTTCTTGTTGTATCTCACCATCTGCCAAAGCCATGGCAACAACACCTTTGAGAATTCCACTGACCAAATCGCTATACATAATGTGCCTTCTTTCCAGCTTTGTCCCTTTGTAACACAAAGGAGCTCAACCAAGGAAGGTTAAGAAAAAGCCCGTTAAAGCGATGATGAAGCTCAGTATGCTCAAATAGGCGTAGACATGTAGCCATTTGGAATTGAAATACTCTTGGGTCAAGACGAGACAAAGATGAGCTGGTGACAACATCATTCCAGCCCAACCAGCGATGTAAATCCAAGCAGCTAGTTTGGCATCAACTATTCCACTGGTGGTGATTAGGGGCAACAAAACGGGGTAACAAATGCCAGCAAAACCAACGGCATAACCGACGAGGAGGCCGATGGCAAAAGGAACCAAGCCGAGAACATAAGACAAAGGTATTCCAGAGTTTGCCAACTCGGGAGCCAGCGTTTTGGTCAACCCCGTAATCTCGAGAGCATGTTTGAAAACAAAGGTGCCTGTTACCATGACAATGAGTTTTCTGGAAAAGGCTTGTTTGAGCCAAGGAGCCCACTGTTTCCAACTGAATAGCCTGTGACGAAGAGACAAAACCAAGATAGAAATGAAGAGGGCAACGATAAAGGGATCGCCAAACCAGCTCCGTGGAATGAGTAATGTGAGCACAACAACAGAAACTACAGGCCAAACAGCTGAAGCAAAAACGAACCAGGGTTTTTCCGTCTTCAAATCAATTGTGCCCAGTTCCTCACGACTGAGCAAGATGATATAAGCGGCCAGCCAACCAACAATGGCCATAGGGTAGGTGTAATAAAGAAAGGTACGAATATCGATGGAGCAGAGTTTGGCCGAGAGAAGAAAGCCAGGATAGAGGGGGAAGACAAACTCTAATAAGTGTCGAAACCAATGATTGCTTACCGTTCTTTTTTCGGGTGACAAGTTTGTGTCAGCAGCTGCCTGTTCAACCATTGGTGCAGACAGATAAGCTCCGCCAGGCATTGGCAGGGCGCCAATAACCATTGGTAACAAAGGTAAAACAAAGGAACGTTTTCCTACTATTGTCTCCAATGAAGATACGAGAAGTGGGATTTTGTTGAGATGCTTCAATATGGTTCCCAAAAGGGAGACTCCGACAACGATGGCAAGAATCCAATAATAGTTTGGATCTCCTATGATTGAGGTCAATAAGGTAGGTGTCAGTTGCAAAGGTCTCGAAGTTGTGAGCAAGAGTGTTGCTGCAGCAATCATTAGCACAGGACCAATGTTGTAGCGACGGGCTAACAGGATAGCCATTACGGCTATTACTAGGCATACTTGGCTGATAGAACTCACAAGCTCAAGCCTTGAAGACTGCGTCGACCTGACCTACCAGTTTGTCAACTTCGCCAGTAACGTCTTTGGCGACTGCTCTAATCTTTTCACTCTCAGCTCTCGTCGAGATGGTGTCTGTGAGCAATCTGATAGAGAAGAGTTTTTCTTTGAAGTCTTCTATGAGGCCGGAGACATCGCCATCGGGGCGTGCGTAGTCACCGCTGCCTCCGCCGCCGCCAGCACCAGCAGGTTCGCGAAGGAAAAGTACTCTCAACCCTGCTTTTCCTGACTTGAGTGGGTAACCAATTCCATGGAAAGTTCCCATACCTGCGCCTGGCGAGATCTCTACTTCGAGACCTTCTTCGTTGAAAGGTTCAGCTGCTCGTTGCAGAAGTTGCTGAACACCGGGAGAAAGTACTTTGGCAAAGGGTTGACCAATGATTTTGTTGGCTTGTGTACCCATTAAGGCTGCAAGGGTCCTACTTGCTCCAATGATTGCTCCAGTTTTGTTGATGGCAACTGCCGCTTCAGGCAGTCCCGTAACCAAAGAACCAACTGCATAAACTAGTGTCGACCAAGCATTGGTTGCTTCGGCTTTCATCTCTTCTTTTCTCTTGGTGAACTCACCTTCGAGAGTAGCCAAATCTTGTTGGTGTTTGGCTTTGATAGCATCTATCTCGTCGCCTGACTCGCGCTTGTCAGCTTTTGCGCTCTCGAGGGCATTCAAGGTTTTATCCAACTCGCTCTTCGATTGGGCAAGCTGTTCCATAGCCTCTTGAAGGCCAGCTTCTGCTTCTTTTTGAGCTTGAAGAGCTGCGTCTCGTTCAGCTTGGACGGCATCGACCATCTGAGTGGCTTCACTTTGAAATTGTTCTAGCTGTGTGTTCAGTGAGGCTTCGATGTCATTGGTCTTTTTGACCAACTTCTCTTTTTCGTCCACTAATCTTTTGATTGTTTGCTCTTCACGTAACAAGAGCTCAAAAGCGCCTGTTAGCCTACTTTTCAGTTCGAGTAGTCCTTCGAGGTCTTCATTGGCTTGTTCGACAATGCTAGATATAGTCGATAAACCACGGCCGTCTTCTGCAGAGACTGGGGCAGCTTCAACTCCTTCTTTGGGCTTTTCGCTGCGGCCCATGGGAGGAGCCGAATCCGTTGCAGAACTACCAAATGCTCCTGCGGCTCTGGCCAAAACTTCGTCCAAATCTGGAGCAGCCATGGTACCTGGCTGAGTGTCTATACCTGAAACCTCTGCTGCCACTGCCATTTCGGCTTCACGTTCTTCAGCTTCTCGTGCAGCCTGCCAGGCCAACAACTTCAAGCGCTCGTTGTCCACTGGAGTAGCCAAGATGGCATGACCATGTGAACGGGCAAGCTGTTTGGCATCTGGTGATTGAGCATCACCTGTAAAAGCAATTGTGGGTGAGATGTGCAAACCGCGTAAAGCCTCGAGTAGTTCTGCCCGTTCGAGGGGAGGTATGTCGAGGCTCACAATGACCAACATCCAGGAATTGCCCTTCAAAGCAGAAAGTGCCTGCGAGGTTTCTGGTGACACGGTCACATCGAAACCTTCGACAGTGAGCACTTCGTTGATCGAAGCTGCCTGAGCTGTTGGGTCACAGACTAGAATAGATAGACTCATAGCATATAGTGTATCGTCCACAGCCAGAGGAGACAAGAAAAGGGTAACGAAGCTGGCCATGAACTTTTCACCAATATATTGCGACAATCACCTGCTCGTTGTGCACAAAGAGCCTGGAGTTGTTGTGCAAGGGGCTCCAGCAGGGGAAGAGAGCCTCTTCGAACAAGCCAAAGCTTGGATCAAACAAGAGTACGACAAGCCGGGAAATGTTTATCTGGGCATGGTTCACCGTCTCGATAGACCAGTTTCGGGAGTAATCGTTTTTGCCCGTACGAGCAAATCAGCCCGTCGTCTTAGCGAGCAATTCAGGGCTCATAGGGTGGAAAAAGCGTATTTGGCCGTAGTGGAAGGCAAGATGAAAGGCCCAAAACAGCTGTGCCACTGGCTCCTGCGCCAGCAGGGGTGGCCAGCTGTCGTTCCTCCCTCCACGAAGGGTGCACAGAAAGCCACACTCAGTTATTCCGTCACAAAAGAGCAGGCAAATCTCACAGAAATCTCAATCAAATTGGGAACAGGGCGGAAACATCAAATCAGACTCCAGCTATCTTCAGAAGGCCATCCTATCGTTGGCGACAAACGCTACGGAGCAAAGACGAAAATGCTAGGTCAGAAAAACGCCATCGCATTGATGGCCCATCGTCTCGTATTGGACCATCCTACAAAAGGCGAAAGGATGACTTTTCAGGCTGACCCACCGCCGTGGTGGCCCCTACTCGACAGGTAAGAGTTCGATGGCATCGAGGCCCAGGTAATACCCACGAGAACGTTTAGATCGGCCTATGACGGTCATCCTGAAATGATGTGTCCCTTTTTCCAGCTCGAAAACAGTGGGCAAACGAGGTGAGCGAATGGCTACATATGGGGAGTAGCCGTCAAAGGATGAACCAACATCCTTGCCATCGACTGTGATTTTGACTATTCCATAATCAGGCGCCATGACTTGATGGCAGACCATCATATATTTTCCCGTTTCAGCAACATTAAAGGCCCATTCAGCCCAGTCACCCTTCTTGCCCGAGCGGAACAAGACCGATTGATCGTTCGAGCAATCAATGCCAAAAATCTCACGCAAATTTAAGGTGTCAATCTTCCGTTTTGACGAGCCAGCTAGCGGCAATAGTATCTCGGCTTCATAAAGGCGGCTTGGTTGAAAATCGCCGCCTTCTTCATCAATACGGTAAATGGAGCAGTGTTTGTCTTTGTAGACACGAGTGAAAGCGTCATCTTCTCTGGCTCGTCGTTTGAAGTCGCGATGGCCTCTATCGGTGAAGACATAGCTTGCACCGAAAGTGCGTTTGATGAATTCTGAAGGTCTGGCGACGAGGCCACGATTTACTCTATCCCACAAGTAATAGAGCTCTTTGTCATGTAAAAACATGAAATGTGGGTCTAGAC
>CAZXTJ010000400.1:0-7648 GCA_964643655.1 uncultured bacterium | reverse complement strand
TGCTTTTCAAAAACAATGCTGCTCTGGCATCGCCATATTTCAAGAGACCTGTTGGTTCTCTCGTCGCTGGAGCAAATGCCGACTTCTTGGTAATGGATTATGAACCACCAACACCAATGGACGAGAGCAATCTCATTGGTCATCTCTGTTTTGGGCTCTCACGAGTTCGTCCAAGCGAAGTCATCATTGGTGGTTCTACAGTCTTAAAAAACGGTGTCTTTACTTCTGTAGATCCCAAGGAAGTAGCCTGCCGGGCCCGGGAAGCGACAAAAGGTCTCTGGGAGAGATTTTAAACAGCCAGAACATGGGCTGGATCAGCAAAATGGTGACCGAGAAATTCGGTCACCATTTTTGTATCAAAGGTAAGGTCTAAAGGTACACGAAGCCCCTCTTTGGGCGGTGTCTGGGCCACTGTCCCTGTTTTGACGGAGTCTGGTGAAAGACCAAAGTTTTTTAACAATAGTCGTGTGAATTCATCTCTGGGATAGGGTTTTGGGCTTCCTGCATGGAATACTCCCCTACCCTTTCTTTCTACCAGTTCTGCCAGCAACTCTGCCAACGCTCTTACGTATGTTGGATGGCGGATTTGGTCAGTATAGATAGTAACGTCTTCTCCAGCTTTGACTTTGCTGATTACCCACTCCACACCAGCAGCGATTTCTCCTTCACCTGCTCTGCGATAGAGCAAACTGGGTCGAACGATTGCGCAATGAGGAACGAGCTCTTTGCTTATCTTTTCTGCCTCAACTTTTGTTTGTGCATAAACGTTGAGAGGATTGGGAGGAGATGTAGCACTATAACCACCAGGTGGCACGTCCATACCATCGAAAATCACATCACTGGAAACGTAAACAAATGGAATGTCCCTAGCTTTGGCCAGCCGAGCCAAACGTTTCGTACCACCAACATTGACTGCACGAGAACGTTCTGGATGGAGGTGACTGGCCATTACTCCACTGATTGCTGCACAATGGATTACACCATCGTATCTGACATATTTGACCTTGGTTGGCAGTTCTTCAGCCAAATCACAGGCAAATGTTTGCAGACATCCTTCTGCCGCTTTTCTCTCACCAGCAAGACCGATGATTTCGTGCTTTCTTTTGAGGAGCTCATCGACGAGAAAATGGCCTAAAAATCCAGAGACTCCGCTGACTAGAAGGCGCACAGCCTACCCTTTCCGACCGGTGATAGAGCAAGAACCTGCTAAACCAGGATCTGCACCACGCGCTATGGCAACAATTTCAGCAATGATGGAAATGGCAATTTCTTCAGGTGTTTCAGCACCAATGGCAAGACCAATGGGAGAGAAGACCTTGTCCAATCGTTCTCTCGATACACCAGACTCTTCAGCCCTTGCCATGAGCTGTTTGACTTTCTTTTTACTACCAATCATTCCCAAATAAGCCACATCGTGAGAAATGAGAGAGACGAGAGCATCACCATCACCAATATGTGCGTGGGTGACAATGACGACATAATCCATGACTCCAGGAGTCATTCGTTCGCCCACTTCTGTCCACTTTCCCAACACCAGTTCAGTACCAGCTGGAAAGAGTTCGGGCATGACAAAATCTGGCCTATCATCGAATATGCGAATGGCAAATCCCAAATGAGAGGCAATATGAGCCAGAGATTGAGCAATGTGCCCAGCGCCAACGAGCAATAAACGTGGGGCTGGCTCGTGCAATTCGACGAGTAAACGACATTCACCATCAGCCGTAGAAAGGGTGCTTATCTTTGCCCGAGTACGACGACTAACTACTGACAGCTTTTCCCGAAGCTTTTGATCTAGGTCAGAACCAAGACTACCAAACAAGATCTCATCATCAGAGACCAACCATGAGTGACCAGTTTTGGCTTCGTTGGGCAGAGCACCATCGAGAAAAGTTATGGAGTGAAGGCGTCGTCCATCATTCAAGTTGCTCTGAACGAGCCTATAAAATTCTTTGGACATTATGTTTCCTCCAAAGCGGAGAATAACACTAATTGTCTATGTCGAAAAGAACGACGTCGCCAAATCGTCTCGCCTTTTTATCCTTACCATACTCGTCGAACAATTGACGATGAAAGGAGGAGGCCCAACGAACGTCATGAAAGACACAATAAAGTATCTTCTTACCTTTTCGTAACTGCCTGAATTCCCTTTCATTCTTGGGGATAATGAGCCTTCCGGCAGCATAATACTCAAAGAGATAGGCGTCGCCTCCAAGAGCGCATATTTGACTATCATTTGGTACTGCAGTTACGGATTGACGAAAACCGCTACTGTCGAGACTATCAAGTGCCCCAGCTCCCCACCACAACAACATAGGGAGCAACAAGAAGAGCATTAGAAGCTCTCGATGTTTCTGCACGGCAAAGGTCAATATGACTTCGAGCCCAAGAATAGACAACCAAAGAAACCAAGGTAGTGCAAAAAGAGCAAATCGAGCAAAACCAACGGCTCGTGCCCTAATGAGCCAAGCCATGACAGTTGGAGCCAGGGTGTAAAACAAAAAGAGAGGGTTATTATGTTTGCGCCAGAGAGAGAAGAAACCTAGGCAAAAAAGAGCTGAGACGATAAGAGCTAAGACCAATGAGGGAGTCCACAGAAACTGCTGCATGACACGCTGGGGAAAAGAACTGTCGACCAATCCCTTTTTCTCTCGCCCCAATTCGAGGAGCAGCAAGGGAAAAACAGGCGCATAAAGGAATATTGTTGCCAATCCTGCCAAACCAAAAGAGAGCCATGTTTGCTGAAAAATAGAAGTTGAGAGTTCCTTTCGCCAGCAAAGGAAAAGAAGACAAAAGACTTGGCAGAAAACAACGACGACGCCGTAAAGATGCGACCAAACCATCAAGCTGGCCGTAATCACATAGGCAAGAAAATAAAAACTATTGCTTCTGCGTAACAGCTCAGAGAAAAACACTGTTGAAAGAACAGCACCAAGAGCCAACAATGAATACCCACGTGCAGAGCGACTCAGAACCACATGCATTGGATGAAGTGCCAAAACAATGGCAGATATGGCTGCCACAAAACCAGTACTTCTACGTCTAATGAAATACCAAAATATGGGAATGGTCAGAGTTCCAGCAAGGATTGAAGGCAGGCGCAGCAATACTTCGCTGCGCCCACCCAGAAGCCAAACACAACGCGCCAAGAATGAGTAAAAAACGTGATTATTAAAAACGATATATGAAGAGATTGTATGCCAGAAAGAAGGGGTCTCTACGAACTTAAAAGCTGTAAAGAGCTCGTCATAAGTCAAACCTCTCCCACTGCCATAAAGGCGTATTGAGGCAGCAACAGCCATAACTACACAAAGCAGATAACACTCACGTTTACTCCAATGAAAAAGGTCCACACTCTCTGGTTTTTCACCATCTTTTGTCCTCGTCTTGCCCACGAAAAAAAGAAGGACGTAAACGGAAAAACCAAAAGCAATCAAGAGCAAGGTTTTGTAGGCTGATTTATGTAGATAAGAGAGAAAGGCAACAGTATCACCTTGTGAATAACCAACAAACTTGCACCACCAGCGGGCCACTGGCGACAGAAGCGTAAAAAAACTTCGAGGAAAGGTAAAAAGGAAACCAAGAGTAAACAGCCAAAGCAGTGCTGTTGTCAGGCCCAATAATTTTGAAATCCACTCTTTGAACATAATGACTATTCTAGCAAGTGCCAGGTAAAGACGTGTAAAATGGCCTTTGTTGGTATTTATTAATTTCTGAAGGAGGCACTCGTGCGAAGGTCGTACGTCTTGCAGCTTCTCGTCATTGCAGCGCTAGTGATTTCAACTGTCACTTCGTTGTGGGCCGACACAATCTTCACTAAGGACGGAAGGAAAATCGAGGGAGAAGTCATACGCCGTAATGGCCTCGTGACAGTCATCAGCCCTCGTGGACTTTACCAGTTTCCAGAAGGTGACGTATCGGACAAACCTTTCCAGAAGGAGGCAAAAAAAGTGGCCGAACCTCTTCCAATCGTACAAATCGAAACCAATCACGGTACTATCAAATTGGAGCTCTTCGAAGATGAGACTCCCAATACGGTAGCCAACTTCATCCACATTGCTGAAAATGGCATGTATGATGGCACACTCTTTCACAGAGTAATCCCAGGATTTGTTATCCAAGGTGGAGATCCCAAAACCAAACAGGATAATCCTAGTGTTTGGGGAACTGGTGGTCCTGGTTGGAAAATTAAATGTGAGTTGGGTCCCCATCGCCACGAACGTGGTGTCCTGTCCATGGCTCACGCTGGCAAAGATACTGGTGGAAGTCAGTTCTTCATCGTACTCGACAGAGCCAATACTGCCCATCTAGACGGGAAACACACTGTCTTCGGACGTGTTATCGAAGGCCTCGATGTCGTAGATAAGATTGTTTCAGTCAAACGTGGTCCTGGCGACCGACCTTTGGAAAAATGCCAGATGACCAAAGTATCCGTGCTCCAGAAGCGTGGACACGAATACGTGCCTGTGAAGAACTAGTCTGCGTCAGAGAGCAACTCTTCCAACAAGTCGCGCCACTCATCCTCACAGGCATGACGTAACTGATGGCGTAACTTCTTGACGATGGCGTTGTACTCTTTGCGGGCCAACTTCAAGGCCTTGAAGGCACCTTTGTCACCCTCTCGAACCCGGTCTTCGAGACTCGTGACGAGGTGCCTTCTCTCATTGACAAAAAGACGTAGCTCTTCTTCAGTAGTTGGTAACTTCATGAAGACTCTCCAAAAGTAACAGTGGAGAGGCAAGTGTATCTCGGTGGTTTTCCTGGCAATAACTCGCTCTGAATGAGCAGGGCCTTCTTGACCAAGGTATCTCCCAAGAATATTTTCTCCATACCTTTGGAGACCTTTTGCCACTGACTGAAGGTGATTTTTCCTCTTACCCGTCCAATAGTCAAATGGGGAGAAAAGCGTCTCTTCTCTTTTTTTATCTGCAACTTGAGAAACTCATCAGAAAGGCGCTGGTGAAAGAGCTGTAGTGTTTTCATCTCTCCGTCAACACCAACCCATATCGTTCTCGGAGCACCACGAGGAGGGAAAACACCCAACTTACCGTAACTCAGTTTAAAGGGTTTTATGCCTTCTCCAGCTTTCGAGAGAGCTTCACTGATTGACTGTAGTTTTTCACGAGCTTGCTCACCAAGAAAACGAATGGTCAAATGCATGTTTTCTGGTCGCACCCAACCAACCTTTGTGGGCAAGGAAGAAAGAGACGAGACAAGATCACGTGTACCTTCACGGATTTGCTCATCAATTTCGATGGCTACAAAACAACGTACAGTGTCAGGCACTACTCTCCTCTTTTGCCCAAGGAAGCAAATGTTTCACCTTTACGTGCAGAACATATGAAGCCATAACACCCAGGCTATCAGCAAGCAAATCTCCAAGCTGGCATTGTCGGTATGGCAACATTCCTTGATGAAGCTCATCGCTCATAGCATAAAGAATACCTGTGAAGAGGGCCTTGGTCATTGGATTTTTGAAACCATCCAAAGCGAAGGAACGATAGAGCAAACAATAGAGCAAAGCATACTCAAAAAAATGGGCAAGTTTGTCTATTCCATCAAAGCGATATTGACCGGCTACCTGGTCCAACAAAGGCTGCCTATGACTGAACACAAAAATGACAAGCATGTAAAAGAGCGAGGGAAACCAGGCAATAAAACGACGTTTCACGATTAAGAGGGATTATCTAGGTGCCTCTCAGCGGCCGATAGCTCTTCGACTATTTTGAGAACACGATAGAGTCCTGAGATGTGAAACAATCTCTTGACCTCTTCTGTATCACAAACAACAACGAGCTCACGGCTTTCTTTGCTGAGCATGACAGAAACAAGTGAAATCATTCCCAAGCCGACGCTGCCAATGTAGTTGACACCGGACAAGTTGAGAATGACATGTTTCTCAGTACCTTTGGCGTTTTCATCGAGGACGTCACGGAAATCACTAATGTTGTTGAAATCAATGACTTCATCTTTGATAGCAATGACCGTGTAGCTGTCTTGGTTGTCGATATTGACGCGCATTAGTCAGTCTCCAGGGTCATTGACAGAGCTCGAGGGCTTCCTCGCGGCTATCAGCAATTGGGATGATTTTGTCTAGGCGAAGCATTGTCAACAATTTGCGAATGTCTTCACGAGGACTTTGAAGGACTAGCTTGCCTTGACGCTCTTTTAGCTCGCCACGAGTTTTGGCGATGATACCTATGCCCAAACTGCAGATATAAAAGAGTTCTTTAAGATCGAGAATGATGGTCGTGGAACCTTCATCCAACATCTCCCGCAAAGTCTCTTGGAATTTGGCGGAATTACCTGAATTGATGGCACCTTCGACTCGAATTATGCCGACTGACCCGCTTTTCTCGATTTCAAGGGGCATGAAACACCCTTCGATAGTATTGTTCTCGATGTATCGAGTCTAGCACGCAAAAGGGACAGGCGCCAATGTTTTATTGACTGGTAGAGTTCCCTGTCTCAGCTCCTGAACCAATCTGAAAAGCTCGTTTGTAAAGCCTGTCAGCCAAGCTTACTTTCTTGATTGCGTCACGGTAGTTTTTCTTGCCAGCTAGGGTGCGAGCTTCAGTAACCAGTCTGTCTGCTCTACCAACCAAAGCTCTGGCAACGGAGCTCTGTGTTACTGCTGAGACAATAGTGCTGCGCAAGTTCTCTACATCTTTAATTGCTCGACGACAGGAATTAGCCAGAGGAGCATTATCTCCACCAGCTACAGCAGGTGACTGAGGAACTCCAGTTCCTGCTGGTAATGGTTCTTCATTGGTTCCGTCTCGTTGATTCCGTCTGATTTTGAGAATTCTCTCGAGTGTACGGATTGCGTCCTTCAACAATCTTTGCGCAACGTCAAAACGTTCACTCCTTTTGGCAACCAAGGCTCGACGATATTTATTGTCTGCTCGACGTAAATTGGCCCAAGTACCGTTTCCATCTTTTTGAGCAACTTGCTGAGCACGGGGAAAGAGTTGTTCGAAACGTTTGATGTCTGCCAGAATTTTTTTCCCATCCTTTGGGGATTTTCTCTCTACCTGGCGAAGCCGCTGATTGACGAGACGTAGGGTCCGCCTGATGAAACCATGCTTGAGATTTGCGAAGGCAGCCCGTTGTCTGATTGCTGCCAAGAGACTCTCTGCCTGGCGAATGGAACTGGTGCTAGATCTTCCACTTCCTGGAGTGACATGTTGACGCGCTCGCTGCAATTTCCTAATGGTTTTCCTGAGCTCACGCTTCAAGTGATGCTCCACACGAGAAAGTTTGATGGCCTTTTCATAGAGTTTGCGAGCAAGGTTGGCCTGTACTGGATTGCCCGTTGACGCAGCCTGGGCCAAGATCAGATCACCATCTCGAACCATTTTTACTATGGCAGGAACGGTCCCACGAGAAACACGACGAGCTGCTTCACCCAACTTGGCTATCTGGGGAAATGGATGACTTTGGGCCAAAGATTGACTGTTAAAAAAGACAAAACAAACGAGTAGGCTCAGCAGGATTTTCGTCTTCATCTCATGGACCTCCTTGGCAAAAGACAAAGCAAGACTCTAGCCAGCCATATTTTGAGACAGAATAGCCCTCAAAGGGCCTTTTTTGTATATATCGTCCCAATGTCCCAATATCTGATGCACATTATGGTGCACATTTACTGCTT
>CAZXTJ010000399.1:0-7726 GCA_964643655.1 uncultured bacterium | reverse complement strand
GAGGTCGCGAGTTCGAATCTCGTCTTCCGCTCCATTTTTATTTTCTCACAACTTTGGTTAGAAGCAACTGAGGTACAACCATGAGTAACCCCGACTATCAAGTAACTAATCACGCAATTGAGGGGGACCGGCTCACTATCGACGTCGAAGTGGCGTCTCCGATAGTTACGAAAGCCTACAAAAAGGTACACAAAAAGCTCTTACGCTTTATCAAAATTCCCGGCTTCCGCTCAGGCAAGGCTCCTATGGATGTCGTATCCAGCCGTGTGGGCCCTGAAAAATTCGACCAAGAGGTCGAAACCGAATTGTTGCCCAAGTATTATTACAAAGCTGTTGAAGGCGAAGAACGTCGCCCTGTCAGCGAAGTGGAATATTCGGCAAAAGAGATGGAAAAGGGTAAACCTTTCAAATTCACAGCCACCGTTGACGTAGCCTGCCAAATCGAACTTGGCGACTACAACTCACTGGAAATCGATGAAGTCGAGGCTGTTGAAGTTTCCGAAGAAGACGTGCAGAAACAAATCGAAGGTTTGCGCCGCCGTATGGCACAAATGACCAAACCTGAAGAGAATGACACCATTGGTGACAGTTCTCTCGTACATCTTCGTTACGAAGGAAACATTGACGGGAAAAACTACAAATCACTGACACAGGTAACATCCCTGCTCGTTGGTGATGATGACTTCCTGCCAGGATTTGGTGACAATATCAAAGGTATGAAAGATGGCGAAGAGAAAACCTTCACATACAAAATGCCTGAGGATTATGAACCAGAAAACCTTGCTGGCAAAGATGTCGAATTCAAAGTGAAAATATTCACTTTCCAGCATGCAAAATTGCCTGAAGTGAACGACGACTTTGCCAAAGAAGTTGGTGCTTTCGAAAGTCTCGAGCAACTCACAGGAAAAATTCGCGGCGATTTGGACGACCAAGCCAAACAAAAACGAGAGCAAAAATATGCAGATAAATTGCGTGAACTCTTGTCTGAAGTGGTTAGCTGTGAATTGCCTGGCGAACGTGTTGAAAAGGCTATTGAACGCCGTATTGAAGACATCAAAGACCGCTTCCAAAATCAGCCCGTAACCTTTGAAGAACACCTCGAAGAAACAGGCAAAACAGAAGACGGTTTACGTGAAGATTTGGACAAAGATGTCCGTCGCGAAATGAAAGTAGATTACGCTCTCGACAAGATCGCTCTATCGGAAGGGCTCGAGGTCTCCGATGAAGAAGTTGAGAAACGTATTGCTTTTACGGCTCAAGTTTTCCGACGACCAGCTGCTGAGATCAAAGAAATTCTCGACGCAACGGGCAGTCGGATCTTGCGCAAATTTGATCTCCTGCGTGAGAAAGCTTTCTCTATGTTGCTCGAACGCTACAGAGTGAAAGCCGGACTTGCAAAAGCCGAAGAAAAGACTGAAGAAAACGAAGGATAAAAACTATGTCTTACGTTGTCCCAATGGTCGTTGAGCAATCTGGTCGCGGTGAACGCCAGTATGACATTTGGTCTCGACTTCTCAAAGACCACATCGTCTTCCTGGGCAGTCCCATCGATGATCACGTTGCCAACACAGTCATTGCTCAGCTGCTCTTTCTGGAAGCAGAAGATGCTGACCGCGATGTTTGTTTCTACATCAACAGTCCTGGTGGCTCTATCTCAGCAACAATGGCCATCTACGATACTATGCAGTACATCAAACCTGATGTTACTACCATCTGTATCGGTCAGGCAGCTAGTGGTGCTGCTGTCTTGCTGACGGCAGGAACCAAAGGGAAACGTTTTGCATTGCCTCATTCTCGAGTTGTCCTTCATCAGCCTTATTCTGGTGTAAGCGGTCAAGCGACGGATATTGACGTGGCAACAAGAGAGATCATTCGTGCCAAGACAATGGTCAACGAAATACTCTCTGGTTGTACTGGACAACCCCTCGAGAAAATTGAAAAAGACACAGATCGAGATTTCTTCCTCACATCACAAGAAGCTCTCGATTACGGTCTCATCGATTGTATATATAAATCGAGTGGAAAGCCGGCACATCTAGCCGACGTCAAAGATCAACTGAAAAAGGAGGAGTAATCAGTCAATGTTTACCAAGACGCACTACAAGTGCTCCTTCTGTGGGAAGTCTCAGAATCAAGTCCGAAAACTTATTGCCGGTCCTGATGTATACATCTGTGACAGTTGTATCGAACTCTGCAATGAGATAATTCTCGAAGAGCTCGAAGACGACATTCCGGCCGATACTGGCACGACTAAAGTGCCTAAACCCAAAGAGATTCATCGTCTCTTGGGCGACTATATCATCGGTCAGGATCGCACTAAAAAAGTGCTTTCCGTGGCAGTCTACAATCACTACAAACGAGTGAATTCGAAGATTCGCACTGATGATGTCGAACTCGAGAAGAGCAACATCCTTCTGCTCGGACCAACAGGTTGTGGCAAAACTCTCTTTGCCCAAACACTGGCCAAAATTCTCGACGTACCATTCTGCATTGCAGATGCTACGACTCTAACTGAGGCTGGATATGTTGGTGAAGACGTTGAGACGGTACTACTGAAGCTCATCCAAGATGCTAACTATGATATTGGAAAAGCTGAAAAAGGAATCGTTTACGTCGATGAGATAGACAAAATTGCCCGCAAAGGCGATAGTCCGTCTATCACACGTGATGTATCTGGTGAAGGTGTTCAGCAAGCATTGCTGAAAATCCTGGAAGGTACGATTGCTTCCGTTCCTCCTCAAGGTGGACGTAAACATCCCCATCAGGATCTCATCCAGATAGACACTTCAAACATCCTGTTCATCTGTGGTGGTGCCTTTGATGGCCTCGACGATGTCATCAATAAACGAACTGGTAACAAAATCGTTGGTTTCGGTTCCAATCCTGTAGCACGATCCGAGCGTAAACTCGGTGATCTCCTGAGTATGGTCGAACCCGAAGATTTGATCAAATATGGACTCATTCCTGAGTTCATCGGCCGATTGCCAGTCGTAGCAACATTGCACGAATTGAACAAAAAGGCACTCGAGGACATCCTCACCACGCCGAAGAATGCTCTGGTCAAACAGTATCAGCGCCTCTTCGATATGGAAAGTGTTGAACTCCGGTTCACACCAGGTGCCATCTCTGCCATCGCTGAAAAAGCTGCTAGGAAAAAGACTGGTGCTCGCGCTCTGCGTGGCGTAATGGAAGAGATGATGCTCGATATGATGTACGAAATTCCATCGAATAAAGACATCAAAAAACATGTGGTCACAGCAGAAATGGTCGAGGGACGGGAAGCTGACCTGAGACCAGTCGAGAAGAAGACTGCATAAAGTGCCATGAAGGTCTTTACTGCCAGCCAAATGGCGGCCTTCGACAAAAGGTGCATTGAAGACCTAGGAATACCCGGCCTGCTTCTAATGGAGCATGCCGGGTTTCTCATTGCCAAGGTTTGCCAGCAATATTTAGAAGAGCAGAAACGCTCCAATAATGGCAGAGTCATTGTCCTTTGCGGTGGTGGAAACAATGGTGGTGATGGTTTTGTCGCTGCTCGCCACCTTCTGCGCTGGGGACATGACGTTGATGTCTATTGTTTGAAAGAAGCTTCAGCTTATAAAGGTGATGCACTGGAAAACCTGCGCCTTCTGAGCGCTGTAACCGGTTGTGAAAGCAAAGTTTTCCAAGAAGATGACAATCTCGAGCTAGGCAATTACCACCTGGCCATCGATGCTCTCTTTGGCACAGGTTTATCTGGTGAGTTACGCGGCAAGTCACGGACTATTGTAGAAGCTTTGAACCGAGCTCATCTTCCCATTATTGCTGCTGACATTCCCTCTGGCTTGTCAGCCGATAGTGGTGTTCCTTGGGGCAAGGCTGTACGTGCAACGGCAACAGTAACAATGGGATTACCCAAACTGGGTTTTCTCTCTGTCAAAGCTCGGCCGTATATCGGCAGACTTTTTATTGCAGACATCGGTTTTCCTCAGAGCGAACTCACTGCTGCAATTCAAGGAGAGTCAAACGAACTGGTCCTTGCAGGTGAAGCTGTATGTTGGTTACCTACACGCGACCAAGGGACTCACAAAGGTAAATGTGGCCGTGTTTTGGTAATCGGTGGTTCTCGAGGAATGGCCGGGGCCGCTGTAATGGCTGCTCGCTCGGCGTTGAGAACTGGTGCTGGTTTAGTCATGCTTGCTCTGCCAGCATCCATCAGGGCGGAAGCCGCTGCAATGGCGCCAGAGGTCATGACCCTAGCTTTGCCTGAAGAAGATGGTCAGATAACTCCTGCTGCCGTTGACACTATATTAGGGGAATCATGGTCATGCGATGCTGTTGTATTGGGACCAGGAATTGGTCGCAGTTCATCTGTTGCCGAATTTGTTTCTGCATTTTTGGCCAAAAGCAAAATGCCCATTCTCATCGACGCTGATGGACTCTATCACTTGGCTGCCACCGCCTCTTTCAGTGAGAGACAAGTCATTTTGACACCTCACGAAGGTGAAGCTGCGCGACTCTGTAATGTCGACAGTGAGACCATTCGCTGTAATAGGCAGAGATGGGTGAGGCGACTAGCTCTGCAAAGAGGTGCCACAGTCGTCCTCAAAGGTGCCTATACTCAATGTGGTGACCAATCTGGACGAGTCTACATAAATCCAACAGGTAACGCTGGTTTGGCCACAGCAGGCTCTGGAGACGTACTTTCAGGTATCATTGGCTGTTATTTGGCTCAAATGAGCGATGATCCATTACATGCCGCTGCTTTGGGCACCTATGTACACGGTCTTGCCGGGGATATAGTGGCCTGCAAAGATGCACAAAGAAGCCTCATTGCCACTGATTTGATAGAGCAACTACCCAAGGTCTTCAGTTTATTAGAAGCAGTGGAACCAGCTGACGGAGTAGCATATCCAGCTACATTGCCAGAAGACGGACTAGAGATCATCCGTTGATCAAAGAGCCATCTTTGATTGTCAGACTACGTTCACAAGTGGCAGCAACGTCTTTGTCATGAGTTACCAATAACATTGCTGTGCCCTCTTTTTTCTGCAACTCGGCCATCAATTCAAGAACTCGAGCTCCTGAAGCCGAATCCAAATTGCCAGTTGGTTCGTCTGCCAATAAGAGAGAAGGTTTGTTGACCAATGCCCGGGCAAGGGCTACACGCTGCTGCTCTCCGCCAGAAAGCTGTCGAGGAAAAGCGTGTTTTCTCTCATCCAATCCAAGAGAAGAAAGCAATTCATTGGCACTGGCTGAGTAGTCCTCTTTTTCAGTCTTATATGGTTCAGCAAGGCGGCCAGCAAGAACAACATTTTCCAAAGCAGTCAACTCAGGTAGCAGAAAATGGTGCTGAAAGACAAAGCCAAGTTGCGTTGCTCGTAAGGAGCAACGCTGCTGCTCACTAAAGTTGGACGTGTCTTCATCTTTAAATTTTATAGTTCCTTTGTCAGGAATATTCAGCAAACCCACGAGAGACAATAGTGTCGATTTGCCAGAGCCTGAAGCACCCAAAAGAGCAACCATTTCACCTGGTTGAATATCAAAACTGACACCAGCCAATATTTCTCGTCCAAAAGTTGTCTCATAAGTGAAATGGACGTCTTTGATATTGATTAGAGATAAACTCATACTTCTCCTCTGTGTCGGCATTGTAGCAGTCTGCCTCAGAATCCACCATGGTGAGACAATTTAATCCTGTCATTTATCCTCAGGATTAAAGTGATCTGCAATTGTGTCAACAAAAGTTGACAAGAAGAGCAAAAAAGTACACATCTTGGGTTTCCTATTCCTACCTTACGATGCTGGATGAAAAGACTTCCTTCTTCCACATGGCACGGATTGTGGTTCTAGATACTCCAGTATTTCACCTGGGGGGGGTGAGTAGGGGGAGTTGTATCACTTTTGATAAAGCAGAAAAGATGAACCATAAGCCGCACTAACAAGCAAAAAAAAAGAGTGATTAACTCAGGGGAGTAATATGAAAAATCTAAAACTTGGTAGCAAACTATTAATTGCCTTTCTAGCCGTAGGCCTCATTCCATTTTCCATCATTGGTCTGATGTCCATGACACGCTCGTCGGAAGCTCTATCAAAGGCCGCCTTCAATCAGTTAAAGGCTGTGCGTGAAATCAAAAAAGGACAAATCGAGTCATATTTTTCCGAACGCCAAGGTGACTTGGGAGTACTGCTAGAGACGGTCAATACGCTCAAAGAAGAAGCGATGAGCAAGCTAGAGAGTGTTCAAGAGCTCAAGCGTTCTCAAATCGAATCATACTTTGCTGAACGTAGAGGTGACATCACCGTTCTTGCAGCAAATGATGTTGTCAAAGAAGCCTTACATGAATTTGAGGAAGCCTTTGAAGCCGAGGGTGACAAAATTGGTGGCCCAATGTGGCTTGCTGCAGAGAAGAAATACGGTCCCTGGCTCTGCAAGTACCAAAAGGAATATGGCTATTATGACCTCTTCCTCATTGCTGCTGATGGCGATGTTATCTATTCGACCTGTAAAGAGTCTGATTTGGGTGAAAACCTGAAAACAGGTCATCTCAAAAACAGTGGTTTGGGTCTTTGTTACAAAAACTCCCATAAGGGGATAAACATTCAGGACTTCAGACCATATGCACCATCCAATGGCGCTCAAGCGGCCTTTATTGGCGCTCCTGCGAAAAACAAGGCTGGCAAAGAGCTTGGCCTAGTTGCTTTGCAACTACCCACTGGCCCCATCAACAACATTGTGCAAAAACGCCATGGTATGGGTAAATCAGGTGAAACATACCTCGTTGGCGAACTGGATGGAAAAACAGCCTTTCGTTCTGACATGTTGACCATGGGTAATGGTAAATATGTCATTGGATACAATATTTCCACTCCCTACATTCAAGAGGCTATCAAGGGCAAAAAAGCTCACTCCATTTACACAGACTCAGCTGGTAAATTGGTCATGATTGCTGCTGATTCTCTCAAAATCAATGGATTGAATTGGGCTTGTGTATCGAAGATTGATCTCGAAGAGGTCATCGCTCCTAAACTCGAAGGTGCTAGTGAAGACTATTATGCCAAGTATATCAAAAAATACGGCTATTACGATCTCTTTCTCATTCACCCTAATGGTCACTGTTTTTACACAGTTTGCCATGAAGCCGATTACAATACGAATCTCGTAAACGGTAAATATGCCTCCTCTGGTTTGGGTAAACTGACCCGAAGGGTCATGGAGGATAATAAGTATGGTGTGGCTGACTTCGAACCTTATGCACCGTCAAATGATGAGCCAGCCGCTTTCATCGCCGAACCCATCACAGGAAAAGACGGGAAGGCACAGTTGGTAGTTGCTCTGCAGCTTTCCTTGGAATCTATCAACAAGATTATGCAATCTAGGGACGGGATGGGTGAAACTGGCGAAACATATCTCGTCGGTCAAGACAAACTCATGCGTTCAGACTCTTTTCTCGACCCCAAAAACCATTCTGTGAAAGCCTCTTTTGCCAATCCCGCATTGGGTAGCTGTGACACTGAAGCTACAAGAGAGGCACTTGCAGGAAACAGTGGCGCTAAAATCATCATCGATTACAATGGTAATCCCGTTCTTTCGGCCTATGCTCCTTTGCAGGTAGGTTCTACTCGTTGGGCGCTGTTGGCTGAAATCGACGAAGCAGAAGCATTTGAATCCGTGAAAGCCATGCAGTGGATCTTGGCCGTTATGGGCCTCATTGGTCTAGCTACCATCTCTGGTGCAGCCCTATAT
>CAZXTJ010000398.1:0-7741 GCA_964643655.1 uncultured bacterium | reverse complement strand
GAGCTGGAGAAAGGTAAAGAAGCTATAGAACAGACGCTCAAAGGGCGTGCTTGAACTTGGACTGCGAGGCAAAGAATGGAAATCACAATCGATGCTTTCACGAAAGAACTGCTAGATAATATATTCGTGGATGGTCAGGGGGAAGCAGTTGAAGCAACCAAGAAAGAGCTGCGAGAACAGTTCAAGACTGCTCACGAAGGCAAGAAGACTGCGCCCATCCTCGAGTTTTTTGGACGTTTGAAAGCTTTGAAAGAAGATAATGATGTGAGCGCTGCTCAGCTAGGTTTCACGCGTAGTGAATTGGAAGAGTTGGCCTCCCGCCATTATCACCTAGACAATCACGGTGTTTCCGTGGGCGGCCGTCTCGAACGAGCTCTTGCCATTGTTGCTGCGGCAAATGAACGTGTTGCCGATTATGTTAACCGCAAGACCAAAGAGGCGCCTAGTGGTATTGAATGTTGGGCCGAGATCCAAGAAAACATGGGTCGCATTCGCCAAGAGTTGGGTATGACCGAGGACGAATGGAACTCCTACGAAGGTCAGCTCAAATACGCCATTGATGATGCAGAGACACTTTGCCGCATACTCGAGCTACCCAAGGGCTCGAGAGAGGATGTTGAACGTGTAACAAAACAGTACCGTATGCGTCTCACTCCTTATTATGCAGCTTTGATTGAACGTGGCAAACTCAACGATCCCGTTTTGCTGCAGGCAGTACCAACAGGTGAAATGGTAGATAACGTTGGCGAAGAGATACCACCAGTAGCTGCTGACCACTCCCCTGCCCGACTGGTAGATCAGTTTTACCCTCGTGTGGTCACAATCAAAGCCACAAATATTTGTGCTATGTACTGCACCCACTGTCTGCGCATAGCTCACATTGGGAAAAAAGATCGCATCTACTCCAAAGAAGCCTATGATGAAGCACTGAATTACATCTGGAACAATGATTACATTCGTGACGTCTTAATCACGGGAGGCGATGCCTTCGTATTGCCCGATGAAAACCTACGCTGGTTATTGGGCGAGTTGGACAAGATTCCTCATCTGAAGGTCAAACGTATGGGGACACGCATTCCCGTAACAACTCCAATGCGAGTAACTGATTCTCTACTCGACGTTCTCGAGGAGAGCAACGACCGCAAACCAATTCGTGTTGTAACACAAGTCAATACAGCACGAGAGATAACACCACTTTCTCAGAGTGCTTTCCGGCGCATTGCCAAACGAGTCTCCACAATCTTGAACCAAGCTGTTCTTTTGCGTGGCATAAACGACAGCAAAGTGAAAATGTGGAAACTCTGCGAAACTCTGCAGGAAGCAGACATCCGACCTTATTATGTCTTCAACTGCTCTTATCGCAATCCACAGTTCACTCATATGCGAGTTCCCATTGAGAAGGGGCGCGACATCATCGAAGGTATGTATGGAAATATCTCAGGTGATGCCATTCCACGTTACATTGCCACCTGCGGTGGGAAAGTTCCACTGCACAGAAACAATGTAGTGGGTCGCGAAGAGGGAACTGTCATTTTGCGAAAACCTTGGTCTGGCGAAGAGGCTCGTTATCCCGACGCCTCGCCTGAAGTCTATGACGCTAACGACATCTTCGCTTTTGCCAAATACGCCAAAGATGATGAGTGAATATCTCGTCCATAAAGAGGCCGCTCTCTTAGACCTATTGAAGAGAATGGTTCTGCTTCAGTCGAGCACAGCCAATAAAGCCGGTGTTGACCTGGTGGCAGACCTCATAAGGGATGAACTCATAGGTCTGCCTGGTGAGATAATGCGATTAAAGGAAGAAGAATATGGCGACCACTTGATTTACTCTTCACCAAAGGCAGTCGCTGGAGAAAAGGGACTTTTACTCGTTGGCCACATGGATACTGTTTTTCCCAAAGAGACGAACTTCAACTGGTTCAAAGTCGAAGGAGACATTGTCCGTGGACCTGGAGTGATAGATATGAAAGGTGGCCTCGCTGTAGGTATTTACGCCCTTTTTGCCCTCAATCACACTGGATTACTGGCCAATATGCCCATTCGCTTTCTTTTCAATTCAGATGAGGAAGTTGGTTCTCCTTCGTCCCAAGAGGTCATTGAAGATTTGGCCGCCCAGAGTTTTGCTGCATTTGTCCTCGAATGTGGTGGTCGTCAAGGAGAGGTCGTCACTGGACGAAAAGGGAAGGTAAGTCTCGACGTTGAGACTTCAGGTACAGCTGGCCACGCAGCCTTTGCTGGTAAAAAGAAAGACAGTGCCATCCTTTCTTTGGCCAAGACTATTTTGAGTTTGGAAGAGCTCAACTGCCCTGATAGCGGTCTATCAGTGAATGTGGGTGTCATTTCGGGAGGCACGGTTCCCAATAGTGTTCCCGATTATGCAAAAGGTCGAATAGACATCCGCTACGAACGGCAGGAACAGATAGTCAAAGTTGAAGCAGCAATGGATAAGATGATTGGCAAGTTCACGAGAACTTCCGAACGACCAGTAATGGAGCAAACAGAACGCAACAAAGAGTTGTTTTCAATCATCAAGGATGAGGCCGAAAAACTTGGTTATTCGATTTCAGATGAGTTTCGTTCAGGCGTATCAGATGCCAACTACATTGCCAATTGTGGTGTCCCTGTCGTTGATGGTCTTGGGCCAATGGGCGGAGACGATCACAGCTCACGCGAATGGATGAAACGAGAGAGTCTACTTGCTCGAGCAATCCTCGTAGCCAACTCTATTGAGGCTTTCTTTGGACAACTATCTGAGCGAGGGAAACTATAAGGTAGGCAAGTCCAGCCAAGACTATGGTGAGAGCACCTGCTGGCAGATCGGGTTCATAACTTAGCGCTAATCCACTCGATGTAAAAGTTGCACAGAGAACAACAGAGAGTATCATCATGCGCCATAGGCTTTTCGTAAAATGACTAGCAATGGCGACGGGCAACGTGAGTAGAGCCAACATTAAAACTATACCAACGACAGAGACCAACAGAACTACCGTCACTGCCGTCAGAACCAACAAGAGGATGTAATAGAACTCAACCCACAATCCTCTTAAACGAGCAAACTCTTCGTCAAAACAGACTGCAACGAGTTGGTTGTAGAAAGTACCAGTTAAAATGAGGACCACAACGTCCAAGGCAGCAATGAGCCAAATATCCTGTTTGGTAACCATAAGGATGTTTCCAAAGAGGTAGCTCATTACATCTTCGTTATAACCAGGAGTTTGAGAGATGAACAAAATACCAACGGCCATACCAACAGCCCAGAGAGCGCTGATTACCGTATCTTCTCTTTCGCGAGCTCGCAAGGTTACGAAACCAATGATAAAAGCTGCACCTATTGCTGAAATGATGGCTCCCATGAGAGGTGACAACCATGTCCAACCAAGAGCAACATTGCAATAACGAGCCACTCCCATTCCGCCAAGGACACAGTGAGCAATACCTGAAGCAATGTAGGTAATACGCCGAACTACGACAAAACTTCCAACTATTCCACAGGCAATAGAAGACAGTAATCCAGCAGCCAGCGAATACTGTAAAAAGGCTAGCTCTTTCAGGTCACTCAAGAATGTCCACATGACGAATGACCTTCCTCAGAACAACGATGATCGTGACGGACCATTTTAATATCGCCACCGTACATTTCGCTAATGAGTTCACCTGTCAACTCGCTCGTTGGGTGTATGTGCAAGGTTTCACGAACACAAAGGACACTTTTTACACTCTCTGAGACTACTGCCAAATCATGGGAGACTATGACAATTGTCATTCGTTCATTGAGTTTTTTCAGTAAGTCGAAGAGTTCCGCCTCCACTTTGACGTCCATGTTAGAGGTCGCCTCATCCAGTAGAAGAAGTTGAGGATCAGTGGCTAATGCACGTGCAACTAATACACGCTGTCTTTGCCCACCAGATAATGCGTCAAAAGGTCTCTCTGCCAAATCAGACAGAGACACTTCTTCAAGAGCCTCCATTGCTTTGTTTTTGTCTTCTTTAGACCATCGTCCCCATGAGCGCCCCAATCGTCCCATTATAGTGACATCAAAGACACTGACAGGAAACTTAGAATCAAACTGCACATTCTGAGCAACATAGCCCATCTTCATTCTCATCTCGACTGGGCTCTTGCCGAAGATTTCAATTTTTCCTTCTTGTGGCTCTATTAGTCCAAGAATGAGTTTTAGCAAGGTTGACTTGCCACAGCCATTTGGACCAATTATCGAAACAAAATCCCTTTCACAGATGGAAGCTGATCCATTCTTTATTATGGGAGTTCCGTCATAACTGAAAGTAAGATTTTCAATCCTAACAGCTGAGATACAACAATGTTCATGTTTATCTGTCATTGATGTGTCGCATCTTTCGAGGCAGCACAGACAAGGTGCAACTCTTTACACTCACCGCACTTTTCCAAGGCATGGTTCTTGATAAAATTGGCCCAGTGTTCCTTTTGATTAGGACTCAGAATACCTGTCCCACTGCAGACAGGGCATACAGATTCAAGAGCCGCCAAAATAGCGCTACGAATGAACTCTGAACGATTGGGAACCGCCTCCAATGCCTCTCTCAGAGCTTGATCCACCTTAAATGTGATTACTTCTCGCTTTTTGGGCAAAACAAATTCCTCCTTGACTCCACCAAGGTACTACATAGTAATACCATAGAGTCAAGATAGTGATAATTAAGGAGCTGTTATGAATAAGTACACACTTTTGTTACTTTCCTTCTTCCTGTTTACTTCGTCATTATGTGCAAAACCACTACTAGTAACAGTTTCCATTCCACCACAGGCTTATCTAGTCAAAGCGATTGGTGGAGATAGTGTTAAAGTTAACACTCTTGTTGGTGTTGGTTTTTCACCACATGATTTTGAGCCACGTCCCCGACAAACTGCCCTCGTTGCTCGCTCTAAAGCCTACTTCACAATCGGCATGCCCTTTGAAAAAAGGCTGGTGAATAAACTTCAAACAGCCAATGAAAAAATGAAAGTCGTCGATATGGCCAAAGACGTTCCTCGCCGGCGAATGGTTGCTGCATGCAATCACAAACACCACCATAGTGGAGGTTGTGGCATTGATCATGGAGTGGGAGCAGAAGATCCCCATCTTTGGTTGAGTGCACGCAATATGATGAGAATGGCGCCTGTAGTGAGAGATCTTCTGAAAGAACTCGATCCACAAGGCTCCAATCAATATTCAAAAAATTGCTCTGAAGCCATCAAAACATTACTCAATGTTGACGAAGAGCTCAAAAAGACTTTGGCGCCCTACAAAGGGCAACACTTCTACGTCTTTCACCCAGCCTTTGGTTATTTTGCTGACAACTATGGACTCACACAAGTACCCATAGAAGTTGAGGGAAAGGAACCATCTGCAAGACAGCTTGCTCAATTGATAAGAAGAGCGAGAAGAGAAAATGTGAAGGTCATTTTCGTGCAACGCCAATTTGCTCGTCGCGCAGCCAATAAGCTAGCGTTGGCTATTGGTGGAACTGTTGTTCCATTGGATCCACTGGCTGAAGACTATGTGAGCAATCTTCGAGAGATTGCCAAGTCTGTAAAGAAAGTTCTCGAGAACAAATGAAACGCCGACTCCCAAGGAGCCGACGTTTCTCTTAACTAGCTATCAAACAATGGATTTATGTTCCCACGACGATACCGCCATCAACGCGCAATGTCTGACCGGTAATGAATGAGGCCTCTTCTGAGGCGAGGAACAAGTACGCATTGGCAATGTCTACGGGTTCTCCCATACGGCCAAGAGGAGTTCTCTTTTTCATGCCTTCGATGATTTTTTCAGGCATGGAAGTCAAAATCTCGGTAGCTGTAAATCCGGGAGCTATGGCGTTTACGCGAATGTTGTATTTACCCAATTCCCGTGTCCAAACTTTGGTCATGCCAATGACACCAGCTTTGGTTGCCACATAGTTGGTCTGGCCGAAGTTGCCATCTTCTCCAACGATGGAAGTTGCATTGAGAATGACGCCACCTTTTTGTTCGATCATTTTGGGGATGACCGCCTGAGCGCAGTTGAAGACACCTTTGAGGTTTACGTCGATGACGAGATCCCAATCTCCTTCGGACATCTCTTTGACGACTTTGCCTTCTTTGAATTTGACGAGCTGGCCATCACGCAAGATACCAGCGTTGTTGATGAGAACGTCAATTTGGCCATATTTTTCAACGACTTGTTTGACCCAATCGCGAACCTCGTCACGTTTGGCAACGTTCACCTTGAAGAATGCTGCGTCTTCGCCTAGTTCCTTAGCAGTCTGCTGACCCTTTTCTTCATCGAGATCACAGATGACGACCTTTGCGCCCTCTTCAGCAAAGCGAAGAGCTGTTGCTTTGCCAATACCTGCAGCACCGCCCGTTACGAGGACGACCTTGTCTTTCATTCTCATAATGTTTGCTCACTTTCTTTATTCAGGCTCAAAGGCCAGGAATGTCTCTTTGTTCTCGTCTTCACCACGGTGCAAAAACTTGGCTTTCAGTTTTGTACCGATTTTGATGGATTCTGGATTTTTAGTATCTACACCTTCAATGCGTGCGTCTACACGAACACCAGGCAATAACTCGACAACGCCCGTGCAATAGGGATTATCGCGGCCAAATCCTTCGGCCATCATGGCTGGGGTGGGGACAGAAATGCATGAAAAGGCAGACAATGTGCCCTTTTGTTCCATTTCAATCCATTCCAAAGAATGTGAGGGGCATTTGATGCAGATAGCCCGTGGAGGACAATAACTTGCTCCACATTCCTTGCACTTGGACCCCATCAATTTGTCTTCATTGAGGAATTGTTCAAAAGAGTGGTCTGTGAATGGTCTATCACTCATCTTTCACCTCACTTCCGCTCTAGAATGGTTAGAGTACAAGTTCCGCCTGTGCCACCTAGGTTGTGGGCAGCACCAAAACGCATATTGTCTTTCTTCACTTGACGGTCACCAGCTTTTTCACGCAACTGTGTCCATACCTCGACGATTTGCGATGCACCTGTGGCACCAACAGGGTGACCTTTACATTTGAGACCACCAGAAGTGTTGATGGGTTTGGGGCCATCGAGTTTCGTTGCACCTTCGGCGACGGCTTTGTGGCCTTCACCAGCACGGAAGAAACCTAGGTCTTCTATGTGTAGAAGTTCTGCAACGGAGAAACAGTCGTGAACCTCACAGAAAGCGATGTCCTCTGCAGTACAGCCTGCCATTTCATAGGCTTGGGCAGCTGCATATTTTGTAGCGGCCATTGAGGTGAGATCTTCACAAGCGTGAAGTCCTCTACCAGACCCTTGGCCCAGACCAGCCACGGAAATCATCTCATCGGTGAAGTTCTTTGCAATATCCTCGGCACAAAGCAGAAGGCATGCAGCACCATCAGAGATGGGACAGCAATCAAAGAGCATCATAGGCCAAGCGATGGTTGGGTTTGCTTTGGGATCGGACAAGAAGGCATGTTCATCTTCCCATGTGGGAATTGGTTTGCCCCTCTTCTCCGCTTTCTTCTTTTTCCCCTCCATGAAATCTTTGATGGTCTTTCTGATTTGACCCTTCGGATTTTTCGGAGCATTTTCATGGGACTTGATGGTGATGTGCTGCAAAGCTTTGTGCGTGGCTCCATATTTATGGAAGTAAGCAGTGGCTACCGCTCCAAAAACTCCAGGGAAAGTGAATCCTGCTCTACTCTCATAAGGAACAGCTGCCAGAGCCAAACCTTCAGCAACCTCTTCAGTGGACTTTTTGGACATTTGCTC
>CAZXTJ010000397.1:0-7768 GCA_964643655.1 uncultured bacterium | reverse complement strand
ACATCATACTATGGGGAGGAGTGGTGAACTTCTAAAACTTGGGCAGTTTTATGCCTTTATTTCGAGATCCGAACCAGTAGCTACTAGAGACATTGCCGCTAATTGGTGGGTCAATACCATCTGTTGTGATGTATGCGTGCCTCTCGCCATCGAGATCGATTAGGCCAGATTGAAGTAAGCGAAAATTCACAATTAACCATCGCTCTCCCAAGAAACCTTTCACTTCCAAGGCGTAATAAGGATTGTTGGCGTTAGCGCAGTTGCCTTCTCCATCGAATACGTACACATCCGTTGAAATGGCAACACAGAAACGACGAGATTTTTTTGACCAATGGACAGATAGGTCTCTGAATGGAATGCCGCGCAGGTGTTTTAGTATGATTTTGCTGACATACTTTCCGTCGGCGGCGGACCATTGGGCGTAGTTGATTACCCTGTTCATTTTGTCCGCTTCTGTCAAATAAATCATTCTCTTGCCATCAGGAGAGAGAATCGGCTCCGACTTGAGCGCAAAATCCAAAGTCCTGCGAACTCCACTGTAATCAACGAGCATATACTTGTTTTGTTCACCGAATCTCAGGATGACGCTTTTTCCCGGGCCTGGGCCATGTGGTCGGAAATACTCATGACCTCTGTGTTCAAAGGTGCCAACTTCCTTCGGTTTATCTTGCTTGCCAGAATAGAAATAGAGCTTTGTTTCTCCTGTGCCGGAGAGGCGTTTTGATCCACTACTATACTTGGATGGTATCCTCTTCCAAGGGGGCATGTAACTATTGCATGAGGTGTAGAAAAAAACAGTGCCATCGCCAGACCTGCTGCCGGGGAAAATAAAGCTCTTGAGCTCTGGTTGAAAGAGCTGTGATTTTCCCTCATCGATATTGATGAAATGCATTTGAGTATGTTTCGAAAGACCGTCCTTTGCATCAAAGATGCAACCAAATGGTTCTAACAACCACGCTATGACCCTTCCTTCATTTAGGCATTTGATTGAACGCTCTGTGCCGCTCAATGTGGCGAATGTAAAGACGTTGTCTTTTACACTCTTTGCAAACCAAAACTCCGAGGTTTTGGGATGTTGAAAGACGACGTCAACTTTTGAGGATATCTTCATACCCTTATTCGTACCGTCAGCATAAAAGAGCTTGTTCTTGTTGCAAAAAACAAAGTCACCATTCACGCTTCCTTCAGCAGAAAACAAGATTAAATCTAGTTTTTTCTGAGACAAGTGGTAGAGATAGAAAAGGGCTATCGCTATCAATCCAAAGAGAGCATATTTTTTGCGACTCGTAGACATATCCCCACCTATGTAGTTTATGTTGTTCTCACAGCCAATGAGACCGTAATACAAATCATAGCAGAGCCAAACAGCTTGGCTGAACGTTCACATTGATAGAGTCATTATCTGCTATTTTGTAAAGGATGATCTTGGCGGAGCACTAATACCTATGTGAGGTTTTTAAACAATGCCCTCAAATGAAACATACGACGATAGCTATAAAGGCACTGACGACTACTTTGGCGTGAAGCCAACAAAACTGCTCGTCGATTGGCTCGATAAACTGCCACAGACACCAATACTGGATATTGGTGCCGGGCAGGGGAGGAACACCCTCTTTTTGGCCAAGCAGGGGTATGAGGTTTATGCCATCGATCCCTCATCTGTAGGTATCAAAACCATTGAGCAAAAATGCAAAGACCTGAAGATGCCTTTGCAGAACTTCGTTCACTGCGCAGTGGGAGGCTTTGAGGCTTATGACCCTCAGGGCAAGACCTTTGGAGCTATTTTGCTCTTTGGTATCTTGCAGCATTTGGATCCTGATCAAATCAAGCTCCTGTCAGAGCGGCTCAGCCTTTGGACTGAAAGTGGAGCTTACTTCTTGCTTTCGGCTTTTACGACGCAAGATGGCGGTTTCGAAGTGGCCAGGGAAAAGGGTGAAGCTCTCAGTGATTACTCATTCAAGAGTGAAGAGAATGGCATTCAAACCTATGTCGATGGTGAACATCTAAAGATGCATTTTCCGCAGTTCGAAGCTCTATATGTGTCGGAAGACTGGGGTGAGGAACACTGCCACGGTGACGGTCCGCCTGAACGGCACCACGTGCTTAATGCAGTTTTGCAGCGTAAGTGACAGTTTGGTAAAGAGGCTGAAATGACCTACGAAGATTTCAAAAGGACTATTAGGGATTATTTGAAAGCTACTCCTGAAGGCGCAACTTGGAAAGAGCTCAAGGAGGAGCTTGGCCTACCCTACAAGACACCTTGCCAGACTTGGATTAATCAACTCGAAGAAGAGATTGGCCTCCTTCGAAAGAGGAAAAAGGGGAATGCACTTTTGTGGGAGTTGAAGTGAAAACTCTTACCAAGTGTCATCTAAGAGGCTCGTCCTGTAGTCGTCTAGAAGCGTTTTTTCTATAGCCGGAGCCAATTTTTCGAGTTCGCCATTCAGCTTTTCGTTCTCCTCGTCGCTCAATTGAACTCTTGGCTCATAAATAGTGCTTTGCTGTAAAAGCGCTTGTCTCCAGGCCGTGGGTGGGTGCGTCGCATCGAGCCTAGTATCTTCCATCGCACACTGCCTTTTGACTTTTTCATACTGACGTTCAGGGAAGGTAGAGACGAATTCGCGCAAACGATCCAACAATGATTCCTTTTCCTTTTTGAGGGCCTTCCGTTGAACAAAGATATCGAAATATGGTGCCAAATGACTCTTTGCCAACAAGGTAAAACTTGCCTCAGTACCGCTAACTTTGGCAGCGCTCCTGTCAGCTAAATATTCGCAGATTTGTGAGTCATCCCAATGAAGACGTACCATTACCCAAATGAGCGCTGCTGGAATCTGCGATACCATCAACATGAGTACGTTGCCAACTGCCTCACTAAATGGAGCATAAGCTTCCCAGATTTCATTGGGATGTAAAACCAAGTACCAGTCTTCGAGAGAATCAATGCAATGACGGAAGAACAGTCCTCTTGCAGGATCCCCATGAGCAAAGTGACTCATCTCGTGGGCTACTAAAGCAACACGTTCTTGTTTGTTCAACACCATTAGGTAGGGCAGTCCAAGAGTTAAACCTCGCTCTTGCTTCAAACCGTATCTGTTCACATTCGTTTTATAGTCGTTGTTGACACTCAGCAATCCAGGAGGATCAACTCCCAGTGCTGCAGAGACATCATCAACCAATTTCCAAAGGTTTGGATATTTTTTGCGTGATAATGTATCAGTGGGTGCATGAAGCAACTTTGGCGAGATGAAATAGGTCAGCACAAACAGTACAAGAGCTCCCATAACAGTGAAGACGTTTGGTTTGAAGAAGTACAAAAGAGCAATGCCAGTGAAGAGAGTAATTGCTCCAGCCAAAACGACAAGGAGACACAACGTAAAAAGGAACAGACGATTAAAGCTAAAGGAACTGACTTTATCGGGTTTTTCCTTCAGCATTTCGAAGATTTGGCGCCCGCGCTCTTTGCCTAGGGCATAGTACTTCTTGTCTAGATAGCCCTTGAATTCTTCTTTCTCAGCATGAAGGTTCCAACCGCACTCACACCATGGCTGGAAGTCCTCTAGTTTGGGGACTTCTGCTCCACAATCCTTGCACAAAACGGTCAGCGTTTTTGCGGTCTGAGATACTTCGGACATTTGCCTTTTACTCTCCTAATATTCCTATAGTCTTTCTTTTCTTAAATGATAAATTAGATAGAGATTGGAACACAATTATGGTTGAGACTAGTCCCAAGGGCATTCGTTGTGGAGGCATATTAGCCGCCGATCTCAATGCCCTACAAATGGAAGATCGAATTGCCCATTTGCTCTCTGCCAAATGTGTTCCTCCTTGGACGGATTTCTCTGGAGCTAAACTATCTGGATTAGATCTTCGCCAATTCATGCTCAATGGTGTTTTGCTGCGTGATGCCGATTTGAGTGGTAGTGACCTTTCAGGAGCTTGTCTGCATTTCAGTGACCTTCGTGGAGCCAACTTGCAGGGCGCAAAAGGAGCGAAAACATATTTCGGCTTCGCAGATCTTAGAGGCTGTGATTTCAAGAAAGGCCTTTTCCAAGGGGCGAGTTTTGAGAATACTATCTTCTCAAGTAGTGACTTTAGCGGTGCTGATTTGCAAAATGCAGAGCTATCAGGTTCTATTGGGACTCTAGTCATCTTTGAAGAAACCAACCTTCGAGACTGCGTCTTCGGCGGAACCAATCTGGGTGGTTCACTGTTTGTTTCCATAGACTTCAGAGAATCAAAGCTCTGGAAGAGTCATCTCAAAGATTGCATCCTGCAAAACGTGGTAATGAAGGATGGTAAAGGCCCTCATTACCAGGAAGCTGAAGAAGCGGGCGCAATGCCGCTCTCTGATTTCAACGAACTCAGCTTGGATGAGCGTGTTTCATATGTCATTAAGGAAAGAAAAGCGCCTGCAGGTGCAGATTTGTCTGGCGCGGACTTTTCAGGTGCAAACATTAGTGGTGCCAAACTGAGGCGAGTCAATCTTCGCAACGCAAATATGGAAAACGTTATGTTTAGTGGTGGCGATCTCGACGAGGCAAACCTGATTGGAGCAAATCTTACTAATGCTTCACTAATGCACACCTTTTTAAGGGGAACGAACCTACGCGGAGCAACACTTGTTGATTCACGGCTGCAAGCAAGCAAATATCCTCTAGGTCACGAACCAAGTATTTATGAGACAATAGCTTTTCGTGCTGACTTCAGCGACGCAACGCTTGCCAAGAGTGAACTAGTGGGATTTCAGTTGGATGGAGCCACTCTGGATAGGGCCGATTTGTCAGGAGTTAGGACTGAAACAGTATGTCTCAATTACGTTTCAATGAAAGCGGCCGTTTTTAGAGGGGCTAAACTAGATCGCTGCATTATTGCTTTATCAGACCTATCGAACGCTGATTTATCCAGCTCTTGTTCATCAGACTTCACGTTCATGGAACACTCCATTTTGCGTGATTGCGATTTGACAGATTTCACAATGAGCAAGTGTTGTATAGCCGATCTAGACTTAGAGGGTGCAACAATGACAAAGGCGACTTTTGATGGAGAACCTCTCCGAAAGCTTATAAAACAGTTGCAGCACTCCTTACCTCACCACACCTAAAACCACATCGCTTCAGATTTCTCCACAGCCTTTGCGGCATAGAGAAACAGAGCTGCGCTCCAAGTTTGCCAGTCGTTGCCTTTTGGTTCTCCTGTTTGTGCTTTGTACCATTCGTTGAAGCCACTTTTTAGCTCTGTGTTTTGGGCAAGTGTCACTGTCTCTGCCAGTTCAATCAAGTTTGATTGGGCTTCTGAGTACATACCGCACTTGACTTGTGCAGCTATATGGAAGGCATTGATGAAAGGCCAGATGCCTCCGTTGTGATAGTCACCAGCTTGGTTGTATTTAGCGTATCGTGGTAACCAGTCGTCATCTCCTTCTTGGATGTATGGAAAGAAGTTGGGGGGCAGATTGCCTTTGAGGAGACCCTGCTCTTTCAATGCATTTGTTTCTTTCTCCACCCAATCAAGTATTTCTACACCCCGCTTTTTTCCAACATAACCAGAGAGGATGGCCAGGGAGTTTCCCAGCAGGTCGAACCTATCACTTCGATAGACTTTGTACACCCAAGCCGAGAGGTAGGGGCTACTCGGCACACTCTTTTCTATTGAAAAATGGGAGGATGATTTTTTCATAAGCTCTGCGGTCTCGATTCGCCCATGATATAGGTAAGCCATATATGCCAGCATGTTTACGTATAAACCGTGTCCCATTATCCACTGTTCATCTCGCCAATCAGTGGTGGGCAACTGAATTACCAGTCCATCTTTGTTAGGCCTTTGGTGGTCGAGCCAGGAAAGTGCTTTTTTGGCAGCTTCTGCAAGGAATTTGCTGTCGCCACTGTGTTTGCGATACCAATGAACTGCAATCAGAAATAGGGGTGTCGTGTCTGTTGCGCCAAGGTTGTCTTTTTCGTCGACGAGCGAGGGGATTTGTCCCAAAGGTGATTGGTTCTTGGCCAGTCTCTTCAAGACATTCTCGAAACTCTTGATCAACTGCTCGTCTTCTGAAGTTAGGTAACCTAGACCTGACAGCAGTAAGTCGCGTGTATATGGTTCAGGATATCCCCAAGCGGCTGTCCTTGGTAATCCTGAAGAACCATGGTCATTGTGCCTCAGAACCTGCACCGCCTTTTTGGTCAGTTGTAGGACATTCATAGAGTCATCTCCTTTTTGGCAACTAGTTATATCCAATGGTAGTGCAAAGGGAAGAATCAAACTGTTGCCAACAACTGCTAACAATGAATTACAGCAGCGCCTCAACTTGCAGCCCACACTTACACTGTCAGGTCGCGAGTCGTGCGAACAGAAAATTATCTGGTGTTATGGCATCACATTTTGACAGTGTAAGCTTTGCTGTGTTATTTTTTCATTGATAGGAGGGTTGCATGTATCTACGTGAACTTGTTGAAGCAGCACAGAAACTGTCAAGTGAACAAGGAGATTCTGGCAGAGTTCGATGGCGGCCAAACGAAAGACTGGTGAGGTATTACTCAACTGAAGGCCTTATGGATAAGCCCCTAGAGAAGGAAGGGCGAAAGGCTGTCTATGGAATTAATCATCTACTTCAACTCTTAGCGATTAAAGCCCTGCAATCACAAGGGTTGAGCCTCGAAGAGATCAAAAGCAAGATTACAGTGTCTGCAACTGAACAGCTTCAATTGCTGGCTGGCCTACCAGAAGACTGGGAAGAACATCTTTATGGTGACAGTGTTGATATTTGCGACAGTGGCGATGAGGATGTAAAGAACAATACTGTCAACAACAACAGAAAAGAAGGGGAAACAACTGGTATGGTTATCACATTTCACTCAGCAAAAGCCGGTGTTGGCGCGACAACTACGGCTGTTAACTTTGCCACTGTAAATAAAGCAGCTGACAAATCTGTCGTACTCGTTGACCTTGATTTGGATTATGGCGACGTTGCCCTATACATGAACCTTTCACCTGACAGTACTTTGTCTTCCTTATTCACCGAAAACAAAAGCATTAATAGAAAGTGCATCAATGACATATTGAAGAGTCAGGGGGAAAAAGAACTGCAATTCCTTTTGGCTCCCAAAGATCCTGTTCAAGCCGAGGACGTAGATGTACGCAAGATTACAAAAATCATTGATTGCCTACGGCAAGAGTTTGATCTCGTCGTAATAGACTTACCAGGAAGTCCAACTGGTTGGCGATTGGATATATTGCGCAAGAGCGACAAAATACTACATGTGGTCGATCAAAATCTTTCTCGCATCAAGAATGCAAAACTTTCCTACAAACAATTAGCAGCAGAAGGAATAGAGGATAAGGTTGACTTGGTCCTGAACAAAGCATGTGACGAATGGGCAGGGATTACTCCCAATGATGTTTCAGCTGGTTTACGCCATGCACTGACCTCAATCCCTCGAGACATGGAGAGAATTGCCAAATCATGCAATGATGGCGTCCCCTTCCTAACGACTGATGATGGACGTGAATCAGACTATGGTAAAGCCATTGCCAAGTTGAGCAGAGCAGTGACTTGCTTAATCTGATTATATTCGAAACGCTTGGTCTCATTGAGGCTGGGCGTTTTTTGTTTTTTGGGTGAGTGGTCTGTTCACGAAAGAGGGCTGTTCACCAGTTTCTGCTATGCTGGATACTGATGCGTTCATGTCAGTTTTATCAGGAGCAGTCTTGACCAACAAACCCATCCCCCCTGCCGAGGTAGCCAAGTTAGTTGGCCACACTAGAAGCT
>CAZXTJ010000396.1:0-7787 GCA_964643655.1 uncultured bacterium | reverse complement strand
GCTGACAAACGTTTGGCTCTGACTCAGTACGTTGTCGATCATTCAGCCGATGCCGTTTATATGCTTGGTAAAGACAAACATTTTCGTTACATCAACGATACAGCACTATCTTCTCTGGGTTATTCAGCTGATGAGTTTACTGGCATGACCTTGTCAGACATACACACTGAAGATGACAGAGATATATGGCAAGCCAGCTATGAAGAGGTCAAAGAGAGCGGTCGAGCAACTTTTGTTTCCAATCATCGACGCAAGGATGGTTCGGTCTTTCCTGTTGAAGTCATGGCCAGCCATATCAGTTACCGAGGTGAGGACTACTGCGTAGCATTTGTTCGGGATATTACCAAAAGACGCCAATTGGAAGGGCAACTTCGTCAATCACAGAAAATGGAAGCCATTGGTAGACTGGCTGGGGGAATAGCCCATGACTTCAACAATCAATTGACTGTAATCCTGGGATTCTGCTCTGTCCTTGAAATAGATAAAGGTGTTTCAGGGAACAATCTAGAGCTCGTAAAAGAAATTCAAGGAGCTGCAAGCCGCTCTGCACAGTTGACGAAGCAACTCTTGGCTTTCAGCCGTAAGCAAGTTCTCAAGCCAGAGGTTTTGCCAGTCAATGATGTGCTGAGCAATCTAGAAAAAACTCTCAGGCGTATCATTGGTGAAGATGTGGAACTTTCTATAGATTTGCCAAAGGACAATTTGCCTGTGAAGGTAGATAGAAGCCAATTCGAACAAGCAATAATGAACCTTTGCCTCAACGCTCGCGACGCAATGCCAGAAGGCGGTCAGCTGAATATTGACGTCAATATGGTAGAGCTAAAAGACAAACAATTGCCTCGCAGCGAAGAGAAGATTAGCGGCTCCTTCGTTTCGCTGGCTATCAGCGACACAGGCTCTGGAATGGACGAGCAAACTTTGACGTCCATCTTCGAGCCTTTTTTCACGACTAAAGCCATGGGCAAAGGGACCGGTCTTGGTTTGGCCATGGTTTATGGTTTTGTCCGCCAAAGTGGAGGCCATGTTGATATTGAGAGTGAACTAGGCTCAGGTTCATGTTTCTGGATTTATCTACCAGAAGCTCAGGAGGATTTTAGTCAGAAAAATATTGAGGAAGAACCTCTAATCGAAGGCCCCCATGAGGAGTGCACAATTCTCGTCGTCGAAGATGAACGGGCTGTTAGGCATTTGACTGCCACAATATTAAAGAGAGCTGGTTACAAGATTATTGAAGCGGCCGATGCTTTTGAAGCCTTGAAGTTGTCCGATAGTCACGATGAAAAAATAGATCTGCTGCTAACTGACGTCGTAATGCCGGGGCAATGTGGCCCAGAGTTGGCCAAGCTAATGAACGAGAAGCGTCCTGAGACAAAGGTACTTTATATGACAGGTTATATCGATAGGGCAGCAGCAAGTCTCGACATAAGCGATGAAAGGGTCAATTTGATTACCAAACCTTTCACTCCCCAAGGGCTACGTGAGGCTGTTGTGGAAGCGATGGCAAACTCAACTAGCTGATTTCCGGGGCCAGCGAAGATCAACATTCATCGTCTTGGGAGCTAGCTCACGAAGGTAAGCGCTAGTCAACCATTGAGGGGCATTTTCCTGTAAATCATCAATGGTCAAACGTACAATCGAATCCTCGTGGAGCTGGCTCAAAATGTTTTGCACTTTTTCAGTAAATTCAGCTCTCTTAAGCCCTAAAGCTAATGTGAGATCCTCCATAGGTCTGGAAGGGAGTGAATGAAACTCCCAGTCGAGGATTTGGCCTTTGCCGCATTCTGTTCCCTCTAGTGTGAGGATGAGAAATCCCTTCGTCTCGAGTTTTTCTGCAAAAGAAGTGCGGCAAGTGGAGCCAGGATAATAAACAGGTGTGGGCAAAGTAGAACCATCAATGTCTTTAGTCAGTATTTGGAAGGTATGTATGTGCCCTGTCAGCAGAGCAGCAAAATCATTTGGGAATACACTCAGGGGGATGACGTCCTTACCATGGCGAAACTGGTAGTTTTTTGGCCCAACAATGGAGCTTTCGACGATGTGGTGGAAACACAAGAGTCTTGCTTGTGTTTTGTGTTGTCCATACTTCGTCCCTTCCACCAAAGGACGAAAGTTCGTTGCCATAGTCTCTCTGCTATAGGGAAATCCTGCCAAAGCTAGTTTTATCCCACTTTTTTCAAAGAGGTATGTGCGTGCTTCATCAAAGACAAAGATATTCTCCTCCTGCCAGAGGAGAGGGCAGGGGAGAGCAGAACGTTCATGATTGCCTGGTACGATATAGATAGGTATGCCAGCCTTAGTGACTGTGCGCAGCCTCTTGATTGTCTCTTCCACTATTTCGCGCCGAACACGGCTTCTGAAAAAAACATCACCGCCATGAATGACCAAATCGACTGAGAGATTGCATGCAGCTGCGAGTGCTCTCTCGAAGTTGGCAAAAAACTCTTCACACCTTCTTCGTCTGTCCACTCGCGGCCGGGAAGGGCAATCAAATCCCAAATGTGTATCTGACAAGAATAAAATTGAAATTGTCATCCATGAAGCAGTCTAGCAAAGACTTCATGCTTCATAAACATGGTATTGTGCAATGTTGAGGTGAGGGAGGGGCAATGGAAGAGAAAAAGCAGGTTTTCATATATAACGGTGAACCCGTTGACTTGACAGCTCCAATGGCTCGATTGGATTTTCAGAGTCCACTGGAAGTAGGTTTGATTGTTCTCGCTATCATGGCAGGGATATTCTTCTTTCCCATGGTTTTGTCGCCAATTCCCAAGTCTTGGTCTCTCATTCCTTTGGGTACATGCTTCATTGCCATATTTGCCTACAAAAACACGGACTGTACCTATCTGATAGACAACATGCGAAAGTGTATCGATTACTCACGCACATTTTTCGGTTCAACCAGTCGCTCAACAGTTTGCCGTTTTGATCAGATACACTGCGTTACAGTCAATGGCAACTTCATCAAGACCAAACACAGCTCTTGGTGGGCCTATGGCGCTGTCATCGTTACAACAAAGGGCAAGATGATAAAAGTGTCAGATGAAGAGCGTGAAGCCCTGGAAAAGGCTAACAATAATGCCATGGTCTTGGCCACTCATTTGGGGGCTGAATATGTTCCTGGGCAACATCAACGTAACGTGAAAGTGGAATATTCACCTGGTACGGCAACTGTAAGTGTGGAGTTCGTTCCTCACCAAGTTCCTTGGAAAATCGTTCTCATCGCAGTGGCCATCTGTCTAATCATTCCGCTCATTGTAACAGGTGCAATTTTGGTGGCAAGCGGTCTCTAATCATTGAAATGATGTGTTGTGAAAATAAACAAAATTGCTAATCGTTGGCATTGTCTTACCTTTGATGGTTCCAATTCCCCCTTTGAAATACCAACGACTGTCTGTTGGGTGGAGGGGAAAAAACAGCTGTACCTATGTGATACCCATACAGGACCAATGTCAATGGAGCCTGTAACCAAGTTTGCCAAAGATAATTGGAGCGACAAAGCCCACCTTGTTCTCAACAGCCATAGTGATTGGGATCACGTTTGGGGTAACTGCGCATTCGCCGGAGCATTAATCATTGCTCATCAAAAAACATACGAATTCATGGCAGATGATGGTCGGTGGGAATATGCCCTTTGTTCTTGGTCAGAAGCCAAAAACGGTACAGTGGAGCGTTCTCTACCAACTTTGACATTTGCCAAGGAAATCAATTTTCCAGAAGACGATTTGACATTCTTTCATAGTCCAGGCCATACCGTTGATTCCTCAACTTTGTGGGATAGTCGAGATGGTGTCTTGTTTGTTGGTGACAATCTGGAATTGCCTTTGCCTTATCTGCAGAGTCATGATTTCGAAGCCTACATCAACACTTTGGAAAGATATTTAGAGCTGGAACCTGAGACGATTATAACCTCACATTCTGGCATAGTGCCTTCTTCACTCATAACTAAAACGAAGGAGTACTTGGAGTTTGTTGCCTCTTCTTTTGATGACGGCCAGATTCCCATATTGGAAAATGAGGAAGATGGCGCACTGGCTCTTCATCAGAGCAACTTGTTTAGCCTCATAGTCTCACGTGTAGAAGAGAAAGCAAAAGAGCTCTGGGGAGAAGAGTTCACGACAAAACGTTTCATCGATTTTGTCGAAGAAAACAAGTCTGACGTTGTCGAAAGCTTGGAGGCAATGCTGTTAGCTGCTCTCGTTTAACATTCAAGTGAGCGAAGGAAAATATGAAACCCCCCAAAAAAATCGAAGTGCCCCTTTCTCGTTTTAACCGGCTGATAAACCATGGTCCTTGCGTTTTAGTGACGACCCACGATGGTAAAAAAGCTAATGTGGCTACGATTGCATGGACTATGCCTTGTGCAAGAAAACCTCCTTCAGTAGCTCTTTGTATTGGCTCTGGTAGTTATACACATGAAGTCCTACGTCAGACGAAAGAACTCGTTGTTAACGTGCCTGGCCCTGAGCTCATAGAGGATTTGGTTCGTTGTGGTTCCACATCGGGTCGTGACGTTGACAAGTTCGAAGAATATTGGCTTTCACCAAAGTCTGCACGTTTTGTCAAACCTCCATGGGTTGCCGAGGCACTAGGCCATTTAGAGTGTGTGCTCGTTGATGACTACGAGGCTTTTGCCAACAGGTTCAATATTTTTGTAGCAGAAGTCAAAGGTGCTTTTGCCCTTGAAGATGCCTTTGCTGACGGAAGATGGCTCGTTGAACGTGGAGCCCCGACAGTGCACCATTTGGGTGGACCACATTTCATTACGCCTGGCAAGTTATTCGAACAGAAGTAGTAGCAGAAAGAAGGGGGAATGTCAGAGAAGGGGTCCAGTCTTCCTATCTGCCAAGTCTGCGGCGAAGGTATAAATCGGGCGGACGCTGTTGAATGCAAAAACTGCGACACCCTCCATCACCATGATTGTTGGGCCTTCAATAAAGGTTGCTCAACTTATGGCTGCAAATCTACGTCAGCCAGAAGTCCGCAAGGCTCTTTAGTTACGGACATAGAGCAAATTCAAGTAGAACCAATGGTTGGCGATGCCAACTCAACGAGCTATGTCCTCGCTTTTGTGGGTATACTTCTAGCTCTTTTGACATATTTACATATGGAGCAAAAAACTCGTCCCTCACCAGTGGCCACCATGCACACCAACAAGAAAGAGAAAAGTGCACGTGAGTTGATAAAAGGTAGGGACTTCATCGATCAATATGGACTCAATTTTATATGGATTGCTCCTGGCAAGTTTCGTATGGGATCCAATTTACGTGAAGATGAGAAGCCTGTTCATCCAGTTGGGGTTTTGGAAGGTTTTTGGATTTGTGAGCATGAGTGGACTAATGAAAGCTACAGTCGTCATCTGAATAAAACTTCTTCATCAGATAGGGCTTTGCGGCCTATTGTCAATCTTCGCTACAGCCAAGTAATTGCCCTACTGAAAGGAATGACAGAAAAGGCGCAGGGCCGTGGTCATCTTCCACCTAATTATCGCTATGATTTACCAACAGAAGCGCAGTGGGAATACTGTTGTCGAGCGGGAACAATTGGTTCGAGATATATTCGTAGCCTCGATCAAGCTGGCTGGTACAAGGGAAACTCCCAAAAAAGACTGCAGGCAGTCAAGTTGAAGACTCCCAATGCTTGGGGTTTGTATGACATGTTGGGCAACTGTGCTGAAATGTGCCGTGATGGCTGGAGTGCCAACTATCTTTTGGCCCAGCCAAGGGCAAGCTATTGGCATAAATCCTCTACTAACGGGCACGTTGTTCGTGGTGGTTCTTACGCAGATAGTGCCTCTCTTTGTCGCAACGCAGCTCGCCAACAATTGTATCTTTCAAAAAGAACCGTTGGTTTTCGGCCTGTCATCGTTCCTTCTGTGAGTGCTTATCCAAGCTACTGTGCCCTGACTATTGAATTGGCACCAAAAGACGCTTCCATCTCAGTTAACGGTCGCCCACGAGATATCAAAGGTAATAATCACATTGCTTTGACTCAAGGTGAGTGGGAAATCAAAGCTGAGCGAGAAGGTTTCACAGCAGCAATCAGTGAAGTCTCTCTATCTGGCTCAGAGAAAAAGAGGACTATTTGGTTGACTTTGGATCCTGATCCTCCCCAGTTAGATTTGGATATCAGGCCCTACTACGCGCAGATCTTCATTGGGACAAAACGAGTTTCTAGAAAAGGCATTAAATTGGCCTTGGGAATCAATGAACTGACTGTTCGTCGTCGTGGTTACGACACTGTCCGTCATCAAGTCATTGGCCGGCCAGGTGAAAAGACGAAACTTGTAATCAACTTAGAGCGAACACCCAAAAACAGAGCGAAAGCCACACTCGTTCTACGTTGTTCGAGCAAGAGAACCAAAGTTTTTCTCGATGGGCGTTTGTGTAGAAGCAGAACTATGACTTTGTCACCTGGCAAACATTACCTCTTGGCTCGCGAACAAGGTTACGATCCACAAACAGAGGTTTTTGCTGTGAAGCCCGGTGAACGCAAAATCATTTCCTTTGAACTCAAAAAAGCAAAAGATAGACTGAAAGAGGGAGTTTCTTTTGTAAACGCTCTTGGGATGCGTATGTGTTGGATGGCACCAGGGGAGGGGGTTAATGAGGGTTTTTGGATTAGTTCTACTGAAGTCACTGAGCGAGTCTATTGGCTGGCTTTGGAAGTCCCAACAGTGGGTCGTCGAGTTGAATATCCAAAGGGTGGTTTGACTTGGTGGCAATGTCGAGAAGTTTGTAAGTTAATCAATGACTTTGAAACAGGCAGAGGCCAAGTTCCAAGCGACTACACCTACGATTTACCCTCTGAGAAACAGTGGAAACACGCGAGTGCAAAACCAAATGAAAATCTAACAGGTTCTACTTTGGATTGTATTGCCTGGTACAAGAATAACTCAAAGTTGCCTTATCTCGAGATAACAAAAGCTCGCAGAGTTGCTTCCCTTCTTCCCAACGGTAATGGTTTGTATGACATGTTTGGCAATGTGGCCGAATGGTGTCTCGATGGATGGTCATTGGACGCAAAGGTAATCTCAGGAAAAGGAAAAGTTGCCCGCGTCATTCGTGGCGGTTCTTATCTCTCACCAAAACATGAATGCCAAAAGAACTGGAGAGGGCCCTATCTATCCGTAGAGGCCTCTCCAGCAGTTGGTTTTAGATTAGTGTTGGCAAAACCTTCCGAAAGTCTTCAGTGACTACCAACGTCTCTTTCTTCGGCGCCTTTTGCCTCTGCTCGCTTGCCCACTATCGCCAAGAAGTTTGCAGGCCTCATCAACGTCCATTTTTCCATCGCGCAATGCGCGAATGACAGACAAGGGCGAGAGCTCTTCTTTTTCGACGACTCCAAGTGTGAGCAGCAGTGCCTCGAGGCGAGAGCGGACGGTGGGATAAGAAAGGTCTAGGCTTCGTCCCATTTCTTTCAAGTTTCCCCGAGTCTTTAAAAACAAATGCAAAAGCTCTTGTTGCTCTCTGTCCAAGGTACAAAACACACAAGGGGCAAAAGTGCCATCCAAGGTGACTGAACATTGTGAACATTGCGATTTCGTAATGACCATTGTGCTACCACAAGAAGGACAAGCGGCAGGAAAGTCATCGAGCTCACCTTCTAACTCCAAGGCTGCAGCTTCACCATCGGCTACGGCCAAAAGAAGTTTTTCAGCCTCCTCCGTCTCCAGCTCACCCCCTTTGACCATGTCGAGGATCTCTGTGCGCGAGAGCCGACGATTACTCATTTGTATCCGCCTTTCTCACGTTGATGGAGCCTCCCATAGTGACTGCATCGACCTGGGC
>CAZXTJ010000395.1:0-7831 GCA_964643655.1 uncultured bacterium | reverse complement strand
GTACGTATCACTGGAATTTACGCTTTGTGCTGTTTCAGCGGTGATGCAATCAGTAAGCTCTTGTCTACATTGACAAGTGATGGCTCAGCAGAGATTAGGTTCCATCTTGCCAAGGCATTGCGCAATCGACGAGAACCCTGGAGTTTAATGTTGTTGGAGCGTCTCATCGGTGATAGTGATGGTGGCGTCTCAGCTGAAGCAAGACGCTCTGTTGCCCACATCAAAGGTGAGCCTGAACCGGTTGCTCCTCCAGAAACGCCGAAAGCAGTGGAAGAAGGGCTGAGCAAAGAAACTCCAGCTGAAGACAATGCGGCCAATGAGGCGCAAGCAGCGGCAGATGTCTCTGAAGAGGATATGCTCTCTAAGAGCTTCGTGGGGAACTTGGCCTCCTTGGCAAATTTGAGTGCTACCTCCACTCTTTCCACTCTCTTTGGAAAACTCTCCGCAAAAAAACACTCTACTTTGAAAGAATTGTCCGAGCTCGACAAACGACAGCGAAAAGTTTACGAAACCATGGGCTTGAAGGTATATGAACTTGCTGAAAGAGGCAATCTCAAGGACAAAGAGTATAGAAATTCAATTTTTGTCATCAGGAAGTATTTGAAACTTCGTGCAGAGAGGCAAAAAGAGGACTCTTCACGCAAAACGGGCAGTTTTTTGGCCTCACTGCTGGGGGGCGGTGACTCGTCGAGTGACGACAAGGATATCGAAGTTACCCTAAAACAGCAGTACGTCTATTTGGGCAAGACAGCTTATCGGCTCCACATTGAAAATGGACAGAATGTGAATGAAATGAAAGAGCTGTATTTGGACGTTGAGGCTTTAGAGGCGCGAATTGCCGAACTCATGAAAGAAGAAGGGTAATGAGAAGGCAGGCCTTTTTAATATTGTTATGTCTTTTTAGCCTGGGAGTTACTGAACTTTTTGCTAGTCAGAAGGAACCTGTCATCGGCTGGTTGTCCCTCCCTGAAAGTCTTACTGTAACAGGTTGTGAGCAATTGTCTACCTTTGATGTACGCAGACAACTGGCTCGTGATAGGGATGTACTTTTTCATAGTCATCCGGCAGTACCAGTAAGACTCTTCTGCGAAGTATTGCAGAAGAGGTGCAGCGAAGGTTTATGGTATGCAGGTTTCATCGAAGGAGAAGTGACAGTTTCACCGCCCAAATATGGTAGTGGGAACTATCTCATAGAGATAAAAGAGGGACGTCGCTGCAAAGAAGCAATCGTTGAGGTACGAGGAAATTCTGCCCTTTCCAAAGAGGTAATCGAAAGGACTGTTCTCTCCAATCTACAGTCTGCCGTATCATCGGAAAAAGCCTCTCTTGAAACAACAAGCGCTCAGGCCTTTCTCCATCTCGACAGTGGAGCTCGTCGCGGATTGGTTCATGCAGTGGAAAGAACTTATGGTGCTCAAGGCCATTTGTTCACTGACGTTTTTGTTTCCCTTGAACCTGAGCCTGCCACGACTCGTGCATTGGTAGTCATTGATGTAAAAGACGAAGGTCCACGCTGTGTTGTTGCAACACTCAAAATCACAGGAGCCAAAAAGAACAGCGAAGCTTCTGTGAAGAGATTGCTCAATGTTGAGCAAGGTACTGTTGTTACGAACCTCTTCGTTAAAACGCTGGAAGAAAGGCTATTTCGTTCGGGCAGGTTCTTGAGTCACACTGTCATTCCTATCAGACCAGAAAAGGGTAGCAACGAATGTGTCCTCAATGTGGTTCTGAAAGAGTATGAAGAGGCACGTGTCCTCGACGAAGAGGATTCTCGCGGAGAAAAGGCTTTTCTTGCCGTTAGAGATTGGCTGGCCACATTCCACAGAAGTGCACAGGATCTTTTGTTCACAGCTAGTTTGCCCAAATCATGGACACTCTCAGGTGCAGTTTCTCCCAAGGAAGGTCTTGTCTTTGGCATTCATCGAACGAAGGATAGACCTCTCGAATACCGAATGTTATGGACTCCTTCGCAGGTGTCATTGTTGCGTCTGGGGGCTCGTGAACGCTGCTCTTTTGAGTTGTCCAAAGGACAATTGGAGTTGCAACTCCATGTCAGGCCCAATCCTAAAGCTGAAGATGGCAACGATTTCCTCATGAACGCTGGTTTTAATTTCACATCTAAAAAGGATGAGGGCAACTCTCCCATAGCATTTGATATGGTATTGGCTCCTGTTGCTTTCCTCAGTTTTCCACGAACAGACGGAGCAACTGTGGCTGTTGATGGTGATTTGCTGACCTTGAGCGCTCAACGTGGTGGAGCCACTTTAGATTTCAAAGTAAATGAAAAAAGTGGCAGACTTCTATCTCTCACTGCCAGCAAAAAAGATAAGAGCGAAAAAATAGTCGAGCTCTCTTCCACAGATGGTGGTTTTGAGGTCCTCAAAGGCGTTCACGAACGAAAGAGTGCAGAGTGTAAACAGCGTGTTGATGAAAAAGATATCATTGGTTCCGTCAGCAATTTTCTGACGGACATTGTCTTTGATGATGTTGTTTATGGAGATAGCGAAAAAGAGAAAGCCAAAGCCGAGCTCTGTCGGACAAAACTCGTACAACCACTGGTCAAAGAGGGCAGCGAGTTTCTCAGCCAAATGGTTAGTAAACCAACGACAGGTATCGAGTTTACATTACCAATGACCAATAAACCTGCAGGTCTCTTTGCAATGTTTGGCGAACCTTTTAGATACATTGCGACGGCAGCTGATACCTTCCCACCCTATTGTTGGATTCGTTTGGCAGCCAACGGAGCTTTTGTCATTCTCAATGGGCGACCACAAAATGCTGGCGCTTATATTCAACGTTTGGCAATGTCCCGTAATGTTGGCCCTTTGGCTTATCTCGCAATTGCCAGGATGTTGGCTTTTGTAGATGGTAAGGTCAGCATCAATGTGGCCAAACGAGGTTTGGCCGAGTTCGAAAAGACAGGTCTACGCAAAGATGTGGAGTTTGTCGTCACAGTGAAACCTTTGCGGAATTTCATCGGAGCTGTTGTTCAATCCATGGCCAAAGCAGATGAAAAGTCTCTGAAGACTTTCCTCGAAATCTTGCCCAAAGCAGATGGCGACAAGGCAAAGAAAGCCATGGCCTATCTGAAACAAGAAGGTACATCGGCTGACCTGTTACGAACTTTTTTGGATGACCATGTTGTTCCCATGGTCAGTCCCTATTTGAGCAATGCTTTACAGAAGATTGCCAAAATCAAAACTAAGGGGAAATGAACACCATTGGTGATGAATTGGCTCTTTCACCAGCTTCGTTGATAGAAAGAACGTCTCCGACGCGACTTGCCCAAGAGACTCCTTTTATTTGCAGACTTTCCACGAGCTCATCAGCTTGCTGAGCTGGCAGGCTAAAGAGCAAACCACCTGATGTTTGAGGATCATGCAACAAATCTAGAGTTTCCTTGGCTAGCCCATCATCTATGAGACAGTTGCTCTCATAGGCTTGGCGGTTACGATAAGCCCCTGCAGGAACTAGTCCCATAGAGGCATATTCAAAAACTCCAGGAAGTTTGGGGACAGAAGAGGCTTTCAAGCGTATGACTGTTCGCGAAGCCAAAGCCATTTCCACACAGTGACCAACCAAACCAAAACCTGTGATATCAGTTGCTCCGTTGATTGTGAAATCACCATCGGAAGCGCTTTCAGCTGCTGATCGGTTCAAGGTTTTCATGGATTCGAATGTCTGTAAAGCGTGATCCTCTTCATCGAGCTCGGCCAACAATGCCGTCACGACAATTCCTGTACCCAGTGGTTTGGTGAGGACGAGAGCATCGCCGGGTTTTGCTCCGCTATTGGCCCAATATTTCTTGGGGTGAACCAATCCAGTGACAGACAAACCGAATTTGACGATTTCGTCATCAACAGTGTGACCGCCAGCGACAACACAGTCAGCCTCATTGCAGGCCTCTAAAGCCCCCATGAGTATTTCTCGCAAAGGTTCGTGTTCACCATTTGTTGCTGGATAACAGACTATGTTCATAGCAGTGACAGGTTTTCCACCCATGGCATAAACGTCGCTCAAGGAGTTAACAGCCGCTATACGGCCAAACTCTCGAGGGTCATCAGTGATGGGTGTGAAAAAATCTAGCGTTTGAACGAGGGCAAGCTCATCATTGAGCTGATAAATGCCGGCATCGTCATTGGTTCTCGGACCAACGAGCAATGAGGCGTCACCAATCAATGGCAAAGATGACAAGATATCGTCTAGGTCTCCCGGACCTACTTTGGCTGCTCAACCACCGGCAGCACCCATTGTCAGGAGACAACTCTTCTTTTTGGTCACAAAGTCTCTTCTCTTTTATCAAATACCATTTCGTAGTTTCCGTCACAGAGGCGATAAAGAGCCAATATATTGATGTCAGCCTCAGCTAGGAGAGATGATATCTCATCGAGGTCATCACATTGAATGACAACGGCCATACCACAATCAGAGGATATCTCACGTGGGACGGGTACCAAATCACAGTAGAGCTCTGTCTTGTGCAAGATATCTTCGGCTTTCATCACCTGATGAATATTTTTTAGCAGTGCTGCGCAAGACATAAAAAGTTCCTCTTTCTGTTAGGAGCATTATATCGCAGGCTACTGCCCAAGCCCATCTATGACTTCCATCAAGGCCATGCTCGAGCCACAATACAAAACACCACGTTTGGTAGCGTGAAGGCGGAAGCGGCTCATAATGTTGCCATATCGTTCCCAGAGAGGAAGACCGCTTTGGCAGTTGATGGCTACGAGGTAATCTCTTTCATCGCCCAAATAGATGTTAAATCCTCTTCTGACTAGGGGGAGACGAGCTTTGCTAACAAGGGAAGTTGTCCAAGAGACTTTTCCTGTTTCCAGAGCGAAGGCTGTCATTGTTGGAGGGGTGGCAAGGATTGATATTACCTTTCCTGGTGCCTCTCCTGTCAGATATACATTCCTTCCCTGGGGCGAGCGAAGATAACGGGGATATCCTCCAGGTTTCAAAACCATTGTCAAAGGTCCAGCCAAGCCAAGAAGAAGGTTTCCTTCCACAGCAGAAAGAGAGCTCGCCGCTGTACCATCGAAATCTCGCTCCAACTCGACTCTTCGCTGGCCACTATTGCAGTCGTACACAAAGAGGTGATTGTTTTTACCCACAATCCATATCAATCCACTTTTAGACACATACCAGTTCGTTGTCAGTTTTTTGTCTTGGAGCTGCCAACTCAATGTTCCGTTTAAAGCAGAATACTTGGCGGGTCCCCTACCTTCGCGCCAGAGGAAGATACCCTCCTTTGTAAAAAAGATGGGTGTATCATCTTGCCAAGCAATTCCCATGGTTTTCCAGAATGCTCTTCCTGTGTCACACTCGTAACACCTCAGTTGCTGATCACTGCCAATAGAGATGAATTTATTTCCCAATAGTCGTATTTGGCGAATCTTGGAATCTTCCCGTTGGTGCCAAAGAGTCTGCGAATTAGCAAGGTCATAACAGTGCAAACCATAATTGTCTATTGCCATCAAGACCTTGCTTCCATAGAGCTGCTGAGCCCCATGTACACTGACGTCTTCCATCATCAGAGGTGAGATGATAGGTGAGCTAGAGCCTTTTTTGTCAGGTCTCAATTCAGCAAGAGCAAGAAAAGGTCTTACGAGAGGAGTTACAAAAGAAGTAGAGCGACTCTTCTCTTGAAACTTCGAATTTATGGTTACCGTAGCTTTGTATTTAGAGTTGGCCAACAAACCTTTGAGAACACTTCGCCACTGGGGACCAGTGCCAGTTAATTCTACTTGCCTATTTGCCTTGGTATTCTTTTCAACAATGAGTTGAACAGTAGCCTTTCCAGACTCAGAAGCCTTGATGAGAAATTCCACTTCAGTCGCTCCAACTTTGACTGCTCTAAATTGAGAAACCGAGAGAGGAGATTTCGTTCGGAATTCCTGGAGTTGCGCCGGTAAATAACCTTCGGCAACTGGTCTGAAAACATATCTAGTGTTTGGCGTCAGTCCACTCAATCTGATTGAGTGTTTTTGTACTTTTTCTTGGTTATCAGCCACTTTCACTAAAACATTGGTTGTCTTGCCATATTCGACTATTGTGGGGACTTTATCCAAAGAGATCCACTTCAATGTGGCACTTTCCAGATTTACCTCTGCCAAAAAATCTGAAACTTTCATTGGTTTTTTTTGGGTGAAACTAGTCAAAAATAGGCCAAGAATGACTACGATGAGCAGGGGAAGAACGAAGGCTAAAGTAGTGGTCAAACTGCTCGTTCGTTTCTTTTCCTTCTGCCCTATTGATAATGGGGCATTCAATCCAGTTGCTGAAGAGAGCGTAATGTCACTGCTCTTGAGTTTTCTTATCTCGAGAAGGACCTCTTCTGCCGAAGCAGGTCTGTCTTCTGGTTCAATACGCAGTAGAGCATCGACGAAGGCTTCTAGCCCATTGGGAAGAGGTGTCTCGATTACTGCAGTGAGCAGAGGAGCGCTTTCGGAGAGTCTAATTTGAGCTTTTACCTTCCCATTCTCGTCAGCACCTGGTCGGTGATCTGTCAGCAATTCGAAGAGAATCAAACCAAGGGCATAAAGATCTGACCGAGGATTGGCTCTTTTTCCATAAAACAGTTCTGGTGCCATATAACCAGGCGTACCAATGACGAGGCCCGTCTTCGTAATTCGGTCATCTAGCTCTGGTGAAGTCAGTGCCAAACCAAAATCGAGTACTTTTACTATGCCATCTTCAGAAACGAAAATATTGGCTGGTTTCAAATCTCTGTGCACGACACCACCAGAATGGGCACACTGAAGGGCCTGTGCAATTTGCTCTGACAAAGAAAGTGCTTTCTCGACTGATACAGGAGCCTCTTCCATCATGTATTCATCCAAGGGGCGTCCAGAGAGTAACTCCTGGACCAAATACGGTAGCTGTCCATCAACGCCATAGTCGTAAATTGCCACGATGTTTGGATGACTCAATGAGGACAACACTTTGGCTTCTCGCAGAAAACGTTTCAACATACTCTCATCAGGTATATGTTTGGGAGCCAAATGTTTGATGGCTACTTCACGCTGTAGAGCCAAATGTCTGGCCCTAAATACTGCACCAAATGCGCCTCTGCCTACACATTCAATGATGTCGTACTTCTCTTGAAAGGCAGCAGAGAAGGGGAGTGATAATTCGCCCATCTTGCCCCCTTTCATGCACTTGGAAGTTAGGCACTATACTACATAGTATGAATTGCAGGCAGATGATAGATACTCGTAAAATAGTTCCAGCTGCTTGTAATCCTGATGAACTCGTACAATAATATTTATAGATGAATGAATAACGAATTTTGACATAAACAGGAGGTCCGCCATGCAACCAGGATACTCACAGGATTTTTCTCACAATGCTGGGCCAAAGGGCTCTGCGCAGCGAGATGACAAAGCCGTACAAACCAGCGAATTTCTCGCAAAGGTCTATGGATGGATGTCTTTTGGTTTGTTCGTAACTGCTGTCGTTTCACTATTTATGGCTATGAGACCCGATCTGATCAAATATCTAATTGTCTCCGATTTGTTTTTCGGTCTACTCATTGGCGAAGTAATCATGGTTGCCATTTTGTCAGGTCTGATCAACAGAATGTCTTCAATCGTGGCAGGGATGATTTTCTTGGGCTATTCAGCTCTCAATGGAGTGACCTTGTCCATCATTTTCCTCATCTATACCAGTGCCTCTATTGCGTCTACTTTTGTTCTCTGTGCAGCAACCTTCGGAGCTATGTCCATCTACGGATATACGACGAAGAAGGATCTGAGCTCTATGGGCAGTTTCTGTTATATGGCCCTCTTTGGTCTCATCATCTCTTCTTTCGTCAACGCTTTCATGC
>CAZXTJ010000394.1:0-7834 GCA_964643655.1 uncultured bacterium | reverse complement strand
CTCTGGACTAAGGTACAGTTTGGTGCCCATGGCTACGTCTTCAGGTGTCAAGCGAGTCAACTCTTCGTCGAGGACGAGACCAAAGTCGAGGAGTTTTAGTCCCTTTTTTTTGTCGATGAAGATGTTTTCCGGTTTGATATCTCTGTGTACCAAACCTTGCTCATGAAGACAGGCCAATCCTTGGGCGGCTTGTCGAAAATAGTTCAGCGCATTCTCTTCGGTCAGGACTCCCTCTGCGTCCAAGACATCAGCCAAGTTTTCGCCGTCCAACAATTCCTGAACAATGTAAGGGCGTCTTTCTTCAGCTTCGACGTGGTATATCCTCACCAGTCGTTCGTGACTGACCTTGGCCAGACTTCTGGCCTCTCGCACAAAACGACTGCGATAATCAGGAGCAGTGGCGATTGCCGTGGCCAAGAATTTGATTGCTACTTTTCTCTTGAGCTCTTCATCCCAAGCACGATAAACAGCCCCCATACCACCATGACCGAGAAGAGTCTCGAGGTGATACCTGCCATCAAGAACTTTGGAAACCAATGAATCTATATCGCCACAAGTCATACTAGGGACTATTTAAATCCCAGAGCTTTGAGGATGTCCATGCTAAATGAACCTGAACCGCCTTGAGCTTGAGGTACCTGGACTACACCAACACCTGTATCAAGATTGATTAGCTGACGCGATTGTGAACCAACAGGTGCGGCTGAACTCACGGTCACTGTGCCAGCTTTTGTTGCGTTGTCAGTCAATGAAACATTGAGGTTGCTCTCTGCTGTCAGGGCAGTACCCAACAAACTGAGTTTCAGTGTACCTGTGGCGTAAGCAGGTTTTGCTTTTTTGTTACCTGTGGCTTCTTTCATATCGAGCTGACCAGAACAAGGTATCTCACCAATACCACCAAGAGTGCTACCGTGACTAAAGAAAACCATGGGCACTAAACGCCTACCCACGGGCATAGAACCAAATCCTCGCACAGCGCCGCCTGGTCGCACCCAGAAAATTGCGTCATTGATTTGGCGATTACCAATGGTGAGAACACCATCGAGGGCTATTCCACGTTTGTCTATGGAAACAGTTGCGTTCGTCAAAGGCATGCCATGCAAAGCCATTGAAGAGGCCATTTGCTGTGGTCTCACATGAGCACCACCATCATCAACGCTATATGGCATGGAAATATCACCAACACCTGCAACAGTAAATGTTGCGTTGCCTGACATTCGTCTGCCTTGACGTATGAAGGTTGAAGTGGAAACTGGTACACCTTTCAAATGAGTGAGTTTTCCTCCCAAGGTGCCTACAGTGCCTGTTGCAGCTGCTGCCAACTCGAGCATACAAGCCGTACCATCACTCCATCGTATTTTTCCTTGGCTAGTGAAGGGTGTGCCCGAGCCAGAAAAGTATGTATTGGCAAAGGTCCAACCTTCAACAACGGGTGAAGCTTGAAATCCTGCTTTAAAGGCTCCGAGGCGACCACTGACTTTGATGTTGTTCGCTGGCAAGGCACCAAGTTTGCCTGTGGCAGCATTCAACATGAGAGTTCCATCACGAACGAGTTTCACCGCTGCCAAGGCTGTGTCCAAACCCATTACTTTTAATGGTGTAGTGAACTGAGCTGTTGCCCTGCGAAGATCAAATTGCACAGCTGTTCGCCTATTACCATCAATTTGAAAGTTTGGACCAAGGTCCACAGTACCTGGTGTTGTAGTGAGCGTTGGCCCACGTTTAGTGATGGTGAAGGTAGTGCCATGAAGATTGAGATTGTGATAACTGAAACAACCTTGGCCTACCAATTGACCAAGAAGATAGTTCATCACAATGCTTCCTGAGGCTGTGAAATGGATACGAGAACGTGGCATCAATGTGGTGATGGAAATGGAACCATCGTTTTTTACTACTCGTCTTCGTCCATCGATGATGAGAGGTCCCTTCATTGTGATGGGACCACGACCGCGTCTGTTGGCACCAAAGATGATTTCACCATTGATGAATAGTTCAGCTGTTTTGCAATGTAACTCTATTGGTTCAGTTGCAGAGGTGAAAGTGAGCCAGCCAATACTGGGCAGTTTGTGTGGCCCAGGTTTATCAGGACTGAATGTGAGGACACCACTATTGGCAGTACCTTCCAAAACACCAGAGCAAATCCGACCAGCATGACTCAGAATGAGTGTGCCTCTGCCATGGAGGCGAGGATTGTGACCTCCTGCAGGTGAAATAGAGATATTACCGTCGAACTGAATCTCACCGAGATTAATCTGTCCTCTCAGTCTCGTCGTCCTTCTGTCTGATCTTCCCTGACGACCACTAATGTGTAGCTTGCCGAATGTTTTCTGAAAGCTTCGTGCAATGAGGAGATTTGTGAAAAGGAGTGAACAACAGAGCAACAAAAGGAATGCATAGCGAGAAGACATGATTATCCTTCCTTCATTTGACGGGCACTCATGCTGGTAGGTTTCCGACAAAATAGTTAGTCGCCTAACAATCTAAAAAGTTCGCCCAAAACAAATGTTTTTTTTACCGTACCACGGAAAGAGGGATAAATATTAGGACATGACCTTCTCTTTCAACCATTTATCGAGGACTAACTGCAACACATTGGGTGACACTGGTTTGGACAAATAGTCATCCATTCCAGCTTCGAGACAATCGACTTTATCCTGCTCAAAGGCTTGGGCCGTCATGGCCACGATTGGTATGTTCTTGGCTTTCAAGGCACTTTCCCTTATCCTACGAGTTGCCATCAAACCGTCCAAGACGGGCATTTGGCAATCCATCAAGACTAGGGAATATTCCTCTTGTTCCAATGCCTCGATTGCTTGCTGTCCATTATCTACAGCCTTTGCTTCCCAACCCATCTGTTTTAACATGGCCAAAGCCACTCTTTGATTGACGATGTTGTCTTCAGCAATGAGAATACGACCCAGATTTTCTGGTGGCGCAAGTGACTTGTGTTTGATTTCATGCATTATGGGTTCGCTAACAACCTTGTTCATGGTTTCCTTCTTCATTTTTCTCGAGGCAATGACATCAGCCAATTCATCGAGCAACTGTTGTCTTCTTATTGGTTTTGTAACTTGCCCAACAAATCCGACCTTTTTGGCCTCTTCGACTAGTTTTCTTTCGTTGAGGGGAGCCATGAGAACTAGCGAAACATTGTCAAAGTTCTGTGAATTCCGAATTGTCGATCCCAAAAGTAGTCCATCAACTGATGGGAGCTGACTACTAACGAGGACCATTGTGTATTTATCTTTTTTGGCTACTGCTTTGTGTAAGTGACTGATTGCGCTATCTGCCCGAGGAACAACGTGGTGCCTTACTTCCCATAGGTCGAACAACATACTGAGAAGACGTCTATTGGCTGCATTGCCATCAACGACCAAAATGCGTTCTTCTGGAGCGACGTTTTCTTCCAAGAGCTCATTGTCATTGCCATTAAAGCTTTGAAACTGTGCTGTAAAAGAGAAGGTAGAACCGACACCGAAGCGACTGCGAGCAGAGATTACACCTCCCAGCCCCTCCACGATTTTTTTGGATATGGAAAGGCCCAAACCAGTGCCACCAAAACGTCTCGTTGTTGAGCTATCTGCTTGTGTAAAAGGTAAAAATAGACTATTCAGCCGCTCATCGGCTATACCCACACCTGTGTCATTGATAGTGCACTTCAAGGTCACTCTATCAGCTCCCATTTCAGTTGGACGAAGCTCAATGACAACTTCTCCTTCTGAGGTGAACTTGATGGCATTGCCTGCCAAATTGGTAATGACCTGTCGTAGTTTCACAGGATCACCAACGAGAACTTTGGGCACGGCCGGATCAATGATGCAAACGAACTCGAGGCCTTTTTCAAAAGCACGCAAAGCCAGCAAATCTGCTGTCTCCTCTACAACGAGCCGAGGATTGAATTCTATTGTCTCAAAGACCATCTTTCCGGCTTCTAATTTAGAGAAATCAAGAATGTCATTGATGACAGCCAAGAGTGCCTTGGCGCTACTACTAATGGTGCTAGCGTACTCTTTCTGACCATCATCCAAATCAGTATTCATGAGTACTCCGGACATGCCAATGACTGCATTGAGAGGTGTCCTTATCTCATGACTCATGTTGGCCACAAAACGCCCCTTGGCCCTGCTTGCCTCTTCTGACTGCAAACGAGCTTCTATGAGATATTGAGTCGTTTCATCAACACGTTCCGTTGCGCTGCGAATGAACCTCGTGAAGAAGTAGAAAATGATGATGATTACAGAACAGAGAATGGCCACACTGGCAATGACCGTATTTCTGGCTGTTCTTAAATCACGGGTAACATCGGAACAAATCTCGAATACAGCAAACACTCTGCCTGCAGAATTTCGGATGGGCACGTAAGTGTCTACCACATGGACTCGAAAACGTTTCTCATCAGAGAAATCGAGTACAGCATTCTTTACAACACTCTTGGAAGCAGCAACTCCTGTCATTGCCTTGTGCAGAAAGACATTTTGATCGTCTAGTCTGCCCTCGAGCCTAACATCAGTACAGAAAACTATGGTATCCGTTAAGTCATAAAGTTTTACTTTGACGACGTCAAAAGGTGCCAGATAGCGTTTAATTCCACTTTTCAGATCTTTTTTCGCAGCATGAGTAAGGATGAAACTGCGTTGGTCTTTTGTTTTGAAAATGATGTTGCTTTCCAATTGACCATCGAGAATTCCATTTGCCAATTGGATTGCATCTCTTTTTGCTGCAGCATAAACATGCTGTGTCAAAATGTAGTTCTGTCCAAGAAAAGACAAAGACACTACAGTAACGACAGCAACAATTAGGGTGCAGACGAAATAGAAGAATATTCTTTTTCCAGCACGCCGCTTTGCAGCACTATTCTCTTTTTGGTTACCTTCCAAAATATCCTCTCCCAAAAGGACAGTTACCCCCACAGAAGGCCCCTCACCACTCACACTTCAAACAAGAGTGTTGCCAACATGCATTGAGCCCTGGGAAAGAGATTCCAAAAATGAGAAAGAATTTTAGGGACTTCGCCTAGGCAAAACGCTTCACCATCACGAGGCCTTCAGTTGAGGGCTTGTTCTGCGACCAAAGGTGAGAGAAAACCTGAGCACTCGTTTCATGCCGCGTTTCATGTGGCTCGTTGGGCCATAGGCCGGTTCAGCAAAATGGGGAGAGGAGTGAAGTCCCTTTTTCATTTTGTCTGCTGTAGAAAAGGAATCAGCCTCTGCTTCCAAGCTGACGGCATCAGGTTGTATTCGCAAGTTCGTCAAAGTGACGGCACTACTGGGCAAACAGCGTGTGATTTCATAAAGAGTTCTGACAGGTGACAATTTTGAACGCTCCAGAAGTTCCACCCTTTCCTTGATCTCTTTGATGACTGCTTTGTAATTAGAGCCTCCTTTGGGATTGAGAGGCCCTGCACTCGTCTTTTGCTCTAGAGCGGCAATCCTACCCATTTGCCTCGTCAACTGCCTGTCCAAAGAACTCTGTTGCCAGAGAAGTAATCCCACATTCATTAGAGCGGCAAAGAGGATCAATGAACATAGGGCCAGGAGATTGCGCCTGACCAACAAAGGATGAGGTTTTTTGTGAGCGAAAAAATCAAGAGCCAAAGGCATTGCGACCAATGGCGTCAAAGCCAGGCCCAGTGCTGTCGTGAAGTGTGCGCCTTTTTGTCCCAAGATTTCCGCTTGTAAAGCTTCGGCAGGACAAGATAGTGCTTCGCTCAATTTGGTCGCCAGAGCAGGTCGTAATGCTCCGCCTCCTACAAGGACCATTCGTTTTAAAGCTTCCAAATCGCCGCCAGAAGAGAGGAGCAATCTTTTGACTTCTGCTGCCAAGCGATGAGCCAGCTCTTCTGCTTCACCATCTTTGGCGAACTTTTCTGTGCTTCTGGTTGGTAGGGCAAACAAGAGTAAACGACTAACTTTGAGCTCTCCATCTACAAAGAGAGTGAGCGTAGTTTTCTTGGCACCAATGTCTGCGAGTATTTCCCACCCTTGCGATTGTTGTTCATGTAAATAGACTGAAGCCGCAGCCAACGAGTCGACTTGGTGGTGTGTTGGTTTCTGACCAAAAGCTCTTTCCACGAGTTCCAAATGCTGAGCCATTTTTGATTGTTCAATGGCACACAACAGTGCTGGAGTTTGCTGCTCTTTACCTTTGGAAAGTGGGCACCCATCAAAATAGGCGTCACCTTTGAATGGCAGTTTCCCATCCATCTGGAATGGCGCCAATTTGCGAATGGTTTTGTTGTCCCTTGTGGGAAGCTCCAAAATTCTGAGGGCCACGTCTCGTCTATCGATAGAGACGGAAAGCGCTTCTGTCTGCTTTGGAAAAAGGTTCCTACACTTGGCTAAACCTTCTTCTATTCCGCCATCATCAATGGCAATCTCTTCAGCTCGAAGCAGCTTGGCTGAACCAAAAAGTCCTTTTGCCAAAAGAATGGCTTTGATGGAATGTTCACCAATATCCAAACCAAGACTGTGCTGAGCCAAGGGCCTCCTCCTTCTTTGAAACTCCTACCAATCTATCGACAAAGGAGCCTCAAAAGAGGAGTTTTACCGCTCTTCGATGAAGAGTGTGAAACCTCGCTTTTTCACTTTGCCTCCAGCTGCATGAGCCAGGCGGTTCAAGGTCTCTTCCACAGTGCAATCAGAGAGACTGAGGCATACGGGCTGCTGAGCAAGTTTTGGTGATTCAATCACGAATGTGATGGATACCTGTGCTGACAATCTCGTCAGAACCAATCCAAGGGCTACGTCGTGAGCGAGTAAACGAACAACCTTCTTCTTCTCTGTGTCAACGAGCAATCGAAGGGTTCCCTCAGTCTTGTTGGTCAGGCTGGGCCAAGTCCAGGCATAACGAGGTGGTCTGGGCACCTTTGGTGGATCTTCATAGTTATTCTCTTTGACCTCTCCCTTTTGTCCTTTGTTCGCCTCACCGGTGCCATTAGGAGGACCAAAACCATACCATTCAGGATTTCCATTGGACCAATTTCTGCGCCTTGGTAATGGTTGCCCCTCGTACCCCTTGAGAACATTGTCCATTCTTCTATCAATGGTGCCGCGCAACTGCTGCTGCAACTCACGCATGCTTTTATTCCAACGTTCTTCCCAATCAGAATAATCGAGGGTTTCTTCGCCCTCTTTCACATTAGAGCTAGTAGTGGCAATCTCCATTGTTTGGCGCACCAAATGAGAGTCACATTTTGTTTTGGCCTCTTGCATGGCTTTGATTGCCGCTTTGAAAGGACCCCTCAAATCACTGGCCGCCTCAATAGTAATGACGACAGAGCTCGGTTTGGGTGGCGTTGCTTCTTTGATTTGAAAACTGAAGTTTCCCTTTTCCAAAGCATTCCCGAAGGCCTTTTTGAAGGCACCGAGCAAAGTGCGTTCACTCTCTCTTTTGGGATCTTCATTCTCACTGCCTCGATAAACCTTGAATTCCACTTCGAATTTGTTTCTCTCGCTTTGGGCAAAAATTGGTGAAGAAAGACAAAAGACCAACAACACTGCCAATAGAACATGCAATTTCATGATTACCTCCTAATATGATCTTCCCCGCCTGCGCAAATGTTTGGGCGGTTCGTAAGTCTCTTCGATTATCATTCTGCGGACAGGTCGGCGCCGACGACCATAATTTGGTGGTGGAGGCGGCACAGGAACAGCAAAATATTCTTCATTCACCCCATATTGCTGACTATATTGCTGTCCATAGCCGCTCACAGCTCTGTGCATCTGTGGTTGCTGGTTGTTCATCCCATACTCGACGAGGACGAGGGGTCTTTTCTTGACCTCTCCCTTTTTCTCTGCCACAACAGGCTGCCACAACAAAGCAGCGACCAGAGCAA
>CAZXTJ010000393.1:0-7840 GCA_964643655.1 uncultured bacterium | reverse complement strand
GGTGGCTTTGGTCATCTGTGCCCTCATCATTGGTGGTATGTGGGCACTTTACATCTCTGCTCGTCGACAAGCGCACAAGGCCGATGTACGTTTGCAGGGTATCAAGACTGCCTTATTTTTATTACAGCCCCTCGAGCGAGATTTCAGCCGTGTTTTCATCGACTCGAAACATACGATAGACATCAATCCCGAAGGACGAATGGGAATAGAGTTTTCTGTCTTTGATATGAAAGCCTCTCAGTTGGAGGATGGGAAGATATTTACCAAAAGAATTGCCTATTTCTTTTCCCCAAATGACAAAGCCGTCTACCGTCGTGAAGAAAGCCAGAAACCTCGTCGAATACCTGGCCATTTTGAACGATTGGTCTTCAAGCTCAACGAAACGCCTGCCTATTTGACCATGCCTCCATATAAAAACAAACTCAATGGGAGACCCAACTTTGGTGGTCTCGTCACTTACATGCTTACCTGTGTTCCCATAGAATTGAGCAACGTGCCCGTTCAGCGATGGAAAGCTCAGGATAGAACTACCATTACTGGTTCACTCTATCCTGAGGTGCCCCTAGGTCGAAGGAAGTACCATTTCTGGGCTTTCAATCCCACCAGTATGCCAAGGAATTAATCTTCCATGAGAGTGCTCAGACCTCTATCAATCTTCCTCTTGTTCGTCTGGGCAGTCACAGTTCACGCCAAAACGAGGACATTCTCAATTTTTCATACTAATGATTGGCATTCTCGCTTTTTGGGATTTGGGCCAAATTCTGAGTATTCACCTGACACAGCCAATGACGATGACACGGTTGGTGGCGTTGCCAGGCGAGCAGCATTGCTCTACAAACGTCGAGAAATAATGGCGACCAAAGGGCCCGTCTTGACCCTCGATGGTGGCGATTTCATGATGGGCTCACTCTTTCACACTCTCAATGGTGATGAAGCTTTTGAACTCAGACTCATGGCTCAAATGGGTTATGACGCTATCACTTTGGGCAATCACGACTTCGAATGGGGACCAAAGGGGCTGGCCAAGATGGTCCGAAGAGCCCTCAAAGAAGGCCCTATTCCAGCAATCGTTGCTGCTAACACAGTCTTATCAGAAAAAGAACCTGGCGATGATGATGTGGCCATCCTGTACAAAAATGGACACATTAGTCCTCACATCATATTGGAGCGTGAGGGACTTCGTTTTGGCATTTTTGGTCTCATTGGGGCACATGCCGTTGAAGTAACCAAAACAGCCGCTCCCTTGACTTTCATTGCTGCCAAAGTTGCAGCTGCTCAGCAAGTGAAGCTGCTGAAAAAGAAGAGAGTCGATGTCATCATTGCCCTATCTCACAGTGGTGTATGGCAAAAGCAGGGTGTCTGGGCTTTTGAGGATGTCGAACTGGCCAAGTCAGTGGCAGGCATTGATATCATTGTCAGTGGACATTCCCATCAAGTAGTGAAGAAACCTATCATTGTTGGAAAGACAGTTATTGTCCAAGCTGGTTCATTGGGTGCATATCTGGGTGAATTGACTGTGACCCACCAAGAAGGTGGACCAGTCAAGGTGCAGAATTATGAGCTTCACGAAATTAATGACACCATATTGGGTGAGCAATCAATTATGGATGAAGTGGCTCAAATGGGCGCTATCATCGAGCAACGTATTCTCAAACCGAAAGGTTTCACCTTTGATCAACCTATTGTGGAAACCGACAGAGGCCTGACTAGAGCTTATAATGATCATCTGCTGGCAAACTTGGTAACTGACGCAATACGTATTGCTGCCAAATCGGACTTTTCTTTTACAGGTAATGGCACTATCCGTTCAGAGTTGGTCAAAGGGCGAACGGGTGTACAGTCCGTTGCCGACATCTTTCGAGTGGCTCCTTTGGGTAAGGGACACTATGAAAGTGTACCTGGTTATCCTTTGATCAAGGCTTATGTAACTGGCCCAGAAGTGAAATCAATCGTCGAAGTATTTCTGCTCGCTTATCAAAAAAAGGGACCACCATATTTCCCGCGAGTCTCTGGTATCCGCATTTTTTACAATCCCTATCGTGTCCTTTTTGACAAGGTATTTAAGATTGAGATGGGAGACGAGAGCAAAGGGTGGAAAGCTATCGATCTATCTGGAGGTGATGGCAAAAAATATAGCTTTGCTTGTACGACTTATGTAGGGAAATTCGTATGGGCTATGAAAAAGCTGAGTTTTGGCATTTTGACGGCGACTCCTACTTTTGCAGACGGAAAGCCCATACCATCGCCAATCGAGGCAATTGTCGATGGAAGTAAGATACATAGTGGCGTTCAGGAAATCAAAGAGTGGCAAGCTTTGATAAACCTTCTGCGTAGTTTGCCAGATACAGATGGCGATGGTGTGGCTAACATTCCTCCACCTTCGGACAGTCGCACAAAGTGTCGAATCATCAAAAATGCTAGTTTGCAGCCTTCGCTATTATTGGGAAATGCAACTTGGTTGATGTGGACTGTTGTAGCAGTGATAATCTGCATGCAGTTAGTGGTGATTATTGTGATCATTAGAATAAAAAGGCGTAGAAAGAGCGAGTAGGTGTTTCGTGGCTGAAGAAGAGTTCGATTGGATAGAGTGGATAGCAAAAGGGGCTGGCAAGATTGGCCTCAATGAGGTTCAGGTTCGCTGGCGACTCATCCGTATGAAACAATCCATTACCAATCGCTTCAAGAATATGCAGCGTACTGTGGAAACTTCTGCTTATGAACACAAAGCATGTCCACATTGTGGTCGAGTAAATGACAAAGAGCGAGATGTCTGTGTCAAATGTGGTGGTGACTTAGAGTCGACGACCTGGTCCTTTTTGCGCAAGATGGGCTTGGCCATACCGGCATTGGATTCCTTGTCTGCTATCGTTGGCCTGGCCATAGTCTTTGTGTACGCAAGAATGTTAATGCTTTCTCCAGGAGAAGGCTTGATGAGCTGGAAAACAGAAACCCTTCTTAGGTTTGGTGGTAATGTACCTGTCAATGTGATGATGGGGGAGTATTGGCGTTTGGGGACAGCTATATTTATTCATATAGGTATTTGGCATTTAGGTTTTAACTTGTATGCCCTATCAGTCGTTGGTCCATTAGTGGAAGATACTTTTGGCAAAGCAAGGACCATCTTCCTTTATATGGCCACCGGTATTCTTGCAAATCTTGTGCGTGCTTATTTTGGTGGTTTTGTCATTTCTGCTGGGGCGTCAGGTGCTTTGATGGGACTCATTGGGACAGCGGCAGGTTGGGGCCAGAGAGAGGGCACATCTGTTGGCCGTAATGTACGTGACGTCATGATTCGGTGGGGCCTTTATACGATGATGTTTGGCTTTTTCATTGGTGCAGACAATATAGCCCACGGCTCAGGATTCATTCTGGGTGGCATATTGGGATATGCACTTCACCCTGATTGGTTGCGCCACGGCAGGGCAGCCACCAGCTCAAATCTAGACAAGATGCTTGGACTCGCAGGTCTTGCCGCTGCAATCTGTTCAGTAGTTTTCTGTCTGGGACCACCAGAGGTAATTTTTAAACTACTCGGAATGATGAATTAAAATCGTCGCAACCTTCGTGTTACACCAAATCCAACGTAAACTTCACTTCTCTGAGCAGACTCGTCAACAAAGTCATCACGCCAGAAATAACGACGGAACTTGAAGACTGTTGAAAAACTTTTTGTCACTTTGAAGCGAAGTTGCATGTCTACGTTAGCCGTTCGTACCTTGTCGTCGTCCCATGATCCGAATAAGTCGAAGGTCGTGTTGAATTCTATATTTTGTTTGAAGTTCTTCTTGTATTCGTATTGCAAGTTGATCCCCAAACTGTTGGGGTTGTCGGGCTGGGAAAACCTTGTGAGATTACCCAGGCCGGCAAGTAGTTTTGCATGTCGAGTCGTACGCCAAACCAAACCAGCTACGGCTTTTCCGAACATAGGATGGCGTCTTCCCTCTAAATTTGGTCGACTAACAGTTCCCGTTAGTTTGTATTCCCCGAATAACTGTGGTTTATCTCCTATTGCAGTTGCCTCACGTCTGAAGGTCAATTCAGCGTGGTCAACAGAACGGCTTTCTTTCCAAGTTTTATAGGTCATGTCCAAGCGCATCGTCGTATCATAATCAGGTTCGTCCACAATGACGTCTACGTCTAAGTCAAAACGGAAGGAATCATGAGGATTACCTACGAGGCCTGGAATGTCAGAACCAAGACCAAAGGCTGATGGATCATTATATTGGTACTGGTCGGCAGAACCACTAAAATATAGACGCTCATATGCAACATCGAAGTTCATGTTTCGCCTGTGAATTGTACGCCGCGATAGTTTTCTATAGAGCTTTTTCCTATCAGCTTTGGCAAATCGAGTGAAGTGTTTCAGCAACAAGTTTGATACACTGGTTTTTCGCACAGAGTTTGGTTGGTGCGGCAAAAGGTCGAGACTTCCCAAAGCTAAATATTCACTCGTAGCAATGCGATACTCTCGATGGTTTCTCAATAAGCGCCCATTGATCAACAACTCACCATACTTCTCTTCTAAGCCGACAAAAGAGAGACCACGGTTCCAGACGATGGGTTCGTTCCTCATGTCCCACAGTTTCTTCAGTTCGCGGCCAGTTAAGATGACAACTGCTCCACGACTGCGAAAGGGATATATCTGCCTAATGGCATTTTTGGTTAGACATTTAGCGCCGTGACGTGTGCGGAAGGAAGACTGATCAATCATTGCCACCTCTGCATTGAGTTCAAAGCGTAATGCCTCGAGCAGGGTAGCCTGGAGATTGGCCAACTCTTCTTCAGTAAGCTCACAAACATTTTCACCAAGTTCGGTTTGTGTCCTTTGTTGCAATTTCTCAATTAAATCTTTGGCTGTTTCGTCTGGTTCAGCCTCTTTGAGCACATCGAGAATGCGGAGAGTGGAATCGAGTTTATTCCCCATCCTAATGGTCCTCATTAGGCCTACAGTCAAACCAGAGTGGAAGGTCCACAGAAGACGACGGCCATTGACGAGAGAAACATCTCGGAAGCTCTTGTCAATGAGTCGATTGCCAACGACTATGGTGGAGATGACAATATCCACCCAAGGTAGTCTCTTGAGCAAAGTCATATTCTCTTCGAATTCCATACTGGAAAGAACAACGACCAAATCAGCTTTTTGGGCCTCAGCACGTATCTTTTTCAAGGTGGAGACTGAGCTCTGTACTGTCAGTCCTTTGGGCCAAGCGGGCCACCTTTTGGGTAGAGAGGGAGACGTAACTCCTGTAACGAGTACTTTGTTTCCGCCCCTTTCGAGCAAGACAAAGTCTTTCGTTACAGTTGGTTCGACTCCCATGTATTTCAAGTTAGCGCAAATGAAAGGAAACTTTGCCTCCTTTGCTCTCTCTACAAAACCTTCCCAGCCATAGGAGAAATCGTGGGCACCAACACCACAGGCGTCATATTTGCTGAGGTTCATTATCTCGATGATGGTAGCGCCACCATCAACATCGCTTGTAACGGAAGGGCCGAGAACATCACCAGCACAGAGAGTAAGTAGGTTTTCATCAACATGGCGCAGTCTATTAAGTAAGGTCACCGTTTCAGCTTGACCGCCGCCAGTCATTGTTCCCAAATCACCTCGAATGGAGCCGTTGTAAAAAATGGGAATGGGTTCGCGTAGTTGGCCTTGGCAGAGATTTGGTAGCAGCAGAATTATTGCATATATTGTGATGACTAATTGCTTGTTCGACATTGCTTTTCCCTTCGAGTAGCTCAGGAAGGATAACATTTGCGGGCAATGAAGAGACCAGATGATTTACCTATTTTTATATGCCCATCTTGGCTCATCAAAGAGGAGACATATTCCCTGAAAGTAGCTTCAGGTAACTCTGTCACCAAAGACTTGGCGTAACGAACTAGAGGTTCACTTTCTGTGATGAATAGAGAATCCTCGTAATCTCGTCGTTCCACTTCTGCGAAGTATGGACTTAGCTTGGAGGCTCCGTTTTCGAGATTGAAAGATGGCGCTGACTCCTTAGCTTCATAGCTGGGCACAAAGCGAGAGATCATACTCTTCAATTTGCTCGTATGTGTTTTGCCCACAGTCGTTGCAAAGAGGTATCCCTTTGGCCGTAAAACACGGCATATCTCTTGGAGGGCTGCTGGCAAATCAGGGAGGTGATAAAACATATGATTGGCAATGACTCCGTCAAAGCTTACATCAGGGAAGGGGAGTTTCTGGCCATCTAACTGCAGACAGACAAAGCTATCTGCATTGAGATGTGTGCAGCTCTTTTTCACCATGGCTTCCGACTGATCACTGAATGTAATCTGCCAAGAAGGAGGGAGATTGCTCCCTGCCGTTTCCCAGAGAGCCCCTGTGCCACCTCCTATCTCGAGCAACTGTTCACCTTCGAGGGAACTAAGCTGTTCGAAGACCCAATTCATCCATCCCTGTTTGTTCGTGCTGTAGTGATGGTGAAGGTAAATCCGATCGTTGAGCTTGTTTGCACTCTCATATTGGTCTTTGACGTAGGTTTTATCGCATAAAGATTTCATCCCAAGACTCCATGTTGAATTGTGGAAACCAAAGCCAGAGTAAAACCTACGAGGGTTTCATAAGGCAAAAGGCGTAATCTGTTCTCCAAGGTCATTCCAATAGCACCGCCTGTGGCGTGGAAAAAGCTGCCATGGGGGAGGTGGTCCAAAATTGTGGCTCCCGTGTGAATCATTGCCGCACCGGCCAGTGCTTTGACTCCCACGGCAACAATGGCTGAGGCAAAGGTGGCGCCTGCAACAGTAGCGCCGGCAGTGGTTGAAGCTGTGGCTGCTGACATTATGGCACCTGACGTTGGCGCAAGGAGATAAGCTGGCAAGCCAGAGCTCTTCAAAAGTCCTATCATAAGGTCTTTCAGAGCAGAATTTTGAATGACTCCTGCAACGGTACCTGTACCTATGAGTAGTATGGCAACAGGTGACATTTTGCTCAGACCAAAAGCCACGTATTCATCTAGCTTGCTCATCTTCCCCATAACCAAGCAGCCCACAATTCCTCCGGCAGGCAGTGCTATGAGCGGATCTACCTCTATGCCTGCCAGGGGGCGTAGAGCCAATAGAGTAATTGTGAGTAGAGGACCTGTCATGGCAGGTAAAAGAGAAGGTAACTCACGCTCCGTGACGGGGACCTCGTCTTTTAAAACGTGGTCACCAATTTTGATCAGTCGCTTTGACAAAAAATAGGTGACGAGCAGGCCGAATATTGCAGGAACTATGTTGGCGGCCATGAGTGAAGAGAGGGGAACTTTGAAAGCGGATGATAGGGAAATGGTGTTGGGATTGGGCGAGATGACATTTCCAGCTTTTCCTCCGCCGACCATTGCACAGAGAATGGCCATTTTGGTCAGCTCAGCACGTTGGGCCACGACTAGAGCAACAGGAGCAACCGTAATGACGGCAACATCGACGAATACTCCTACGGCAGTCAAGATCAAGGTGGCCACAGCAAGAGCGAGGAGCGCACGCTCCTCGCCAAGGTTTTCAACGATGGCTTCAGCTATCTTGCCAGCAGCACCTGTTTCAATCAGCACGCCTGCCAACACTCCCGCTGTGAGAATTCTCAATACTGCTGGTGTAATGGCTTTGGCTCCACCAATCATGAAAGCAACTGTCTGTGCAAGTGTGGCTCCGCCAATCAATCCTCCCAAAAGAGCGCCAAACATGAGGCTATAGGCAGGATTGTGTTTACGTAAGATGAGTACGATTGCCAGGCCTAATCCCAGGAGGGCACCGAAAGCTGTGACTTGCATCGCTAGTCTCTCCTATCAGCTTCCAGTAGCCGTCCGACTTGGGCGCCTTTTTCCACGTCCATAGAGATAGG
>CAZXTJ010000392.1:0-7859 GCA_964643655.1 uncultured bacterium | reverse complement strand
TACTCTGTTCAGTACGTCATTGATGTAGTCCGCCATTTACCTACACCTTTCACCTAATAACGATTAGTGTAACGAAACTATTTCAGTAATCTTTTGGTGACATTAGCCCCCCTGGGGGACGCCCATGCTCGCAGACGAAAGTGTGTTTGTCAAAGGGATTTTCGTCGAATATGAGGAATTTTTTCGCAAAGAGTGGGGCGGAACGCCCCACTTCTTCTTTTTCTTCCTATTATTATCTAATGAGGGCTCTGATCTGATCAGTAACTGCTCTTTCCAGAGCTTTTGACGCTGTTTCTTTTACTTTTTTGGCAGCTCCACCGTGAGAACCATCAGCTGCGTCACAAGGAATTGTGCAATTATCACAATTAGAGCCGCAGTCTTCAGGAACGATTAGACGTCGACCTTTGGCTGCAGGTAGCTGTTCATAAGTACCATCGCTGATTTGGGCCATTCTTTTCCAGCTTGCAATTCCATCTAAATTCATTTCTGCACAAGCAAGGGCCAATATTTTGATTCCTTTCTCTTTGGCTTTGTTGGCCAAACGAGAGCAGCTAGGATTGTCTTTTCTTTCTTTGTTTGGGCCTGCATCACCAATGAGAACTACTAAACGTCCACCTTTGCGCCATTTCATATCTTTGATGGCTTTGTGCAAAGCAGCTCGAACGTCTTCACTATCGCCACCACCAGCTGCTTTCAGTTTTTTTACAAAGGTGCGCACTTCTTTCGCATTGCTCGTTAGAGCTAACTCTTTCGTTCTATATTCATCGCCTTCATCGCGGTAGGCAACTACGCCCATTTGCACATCAGCTTCATCTACTGCCACAGCAATTGCTTTGACCTTCTTTTTAAGGGCTTTGATTTCGCCTTTCATACCGTCAGTAGTGTCGATGCAGAAAACGACATCCACATTCTTTTTTGCCAACAGGGGTGAAACAAAGACTATCAGGGCCAAAAACAATAACAGATGACTGCGCATATTGCCTCCTCAGCAGATAAACAAAAGACAAGCTGAGAACCATATCAGACAGGAGGTTGACCTGTAAATTAGAATTGTCAGCTCTCTTCTCTTGGAACCATTGAGAGCTGTTCCAGTTTGTTGTAAATGGTTTTCCTCGTCAATCCCGTGTCCTTGGCAACATTGGTTATGTTGTTCTCATTTGAGGAGAGCGCTCGCTCAAAGAATGCCTTCTCAAAGAACCTTTTTGCTCTTCGATAATCGATTGGCATTTCTTGCCAAGGATCTGACTCTTTGGCTCTTGCTGGTGGAGGAGTTGGAACGATGGGCATTTGCTCTTGAGAAGAGCTAATGGGCAAACTGGCCATGCAAATGAGAGGAGAACTCTCAACGAGAGTTGCTCTTTCGATTGCATTACGTAATTCACGAATGTTTCCAGGCCACTGATAGCTATTCAGTAACTGCTCAGCCTCAGGGCTAAAGCCATTAAAAGGACGGCCAAACTTAGTTGAAAAGACCTGAAGAAAATGCTTGGCCAAAGCCATTATTGTTTCCCGCTGCTCGCGAAGCGGTTTCAAATGCATACGAAAGACATTGATACGATAATAAAGATCGTTACGGAAAGAACCTGCTTTGACAGCCTCCTCCAATTTGTGGTTAGTAGCACAAATTAGACGAAAATCGAGAGGGATTGTTCTCGAACCTCCGAGCCGAGAGATGGTTCTATCCTGCAATACTCGCAGCAGCTTGACTTGCAGATCCAACTCCAATTCACCCACTTCATCGAGGAAGAGAGTTCCACCATCGGCCAATTCGAAGCGTCCCACGCGACGCTCTTTGGAACCTGTAAAAGCTCCCTTTTCAGCACCAAAGAGTTCAGCCTCAATGACTTCCAAAGGTAGAGCAGCACAGTTTACTGGTACAAAAGCAGCTGCCCTTCGGTGAGAAAGGCGATGGAGAGTGCGCGCTACCATCTCTTTGCCTGTACCAGTTTCTCCAGTAATGAGCACTGAAACATCTTGCGAGGCGACTACCTCTAGCTGTTTCCTCAATTCACGGCCACTTTGCCCATCACCCAAGACAAGGTTGTCTTCCCCATAAGGCATCTTGGAGAGAGCAGCAATGTGTCCACGAGCAGCAAGCAGTTTGCGTCTAATGGACGAAGCAGCCAGGAGTTCAGAAGCTAAGCCAGTGACTACTTCAAAAAGTGCCATATGACGCTCATCCAACTTGGACGGACCATCTACGTAAATGACACCATAAGTTCTACCTGCAGCAGCAAGCGGTCCACAAATAATTGATCGAGAATCTCCACCGAGGGTGTTTTTTGACTCAGAAAGATACCAGGCATCAGTCATTGAATTGGCAATGAAAACTACATTTTTAGTTTTTAAGGCACGTTTGTATATGGTCGATGAGATTGCAACGAAATCTTCCGTGTCCTCAATGCGGTGAGAAACGACAGGAACCAATCTTTCGCCAGCTTCTTTGGCCAAGAGGATGAAACCTCTATCTGCTTGAAGAATGTCAACCAAACCAAATAACAACTGTTCGAGCAATGCACTAGGCTCTGAAGCTGAGCGAAGGCTACTGAAAAAACTCTCGAATGGTTTCCAATCGAATTGGACTGTTTCTGCAGCCTCATCAACCTTTGTCTGTTTTTTCTCAAAAGAGAGCTCTATATCTGCCAGAGTGAGCACGTCGCCAACATTTAAGAGACCATCGTTTTTCATTTGGCCATTGTGCAAAGTACCCTTGGAACTGTGCAAATCTCTGAATTGAACTACCGAGCCTTTTCTGTACAAGGCTACGTGTTTTTTCGAGACGCCACGTCCAGCAAGAACAATGTGGCAATCGTCCGAACGGCCAATAATGGTTTCACCTTCAGGAAGAGAAAACTTGACGTCACCAATGAAGAGCCAGATTTGCTCCACGGTGCCTCCTCTTAAAACTTCTGAAAACCTACCAAGAGGTCATAACATCGTTCTGCCAAAGCAGCAGCTTTAATTCCAGAAGGTTTCGTCGGTGCCAACTCAGCAGCTTTTTCGAACTGTTTGATAGCGCTCTTAAATCCTTTTACAGCCATCAATTGCCCACAAAGGAGATGAAAATCAACGACACCTTCGCCTGCTTGACCTGCCTGAAGAAGAAGTTGCAGAGCACCATCTACATTGTCAGCCTCATATTCTTTGCGAACTTTGGCTAACAATGCTTGAACGTTCTGTTGTTCAGCTGGTGCCTCTGAACCAAAAAAGCGTGATCCCTCTGGAATACACTCTTTTTCCGAGGGCAAAAGTCCTGTCTGTTCAACCAGCCTGTCAAAGAAAGGAGAAAACTCCGCTTGTAAATCACATTTAAAAACACAGAAGGATTTTGCTTTGCCTCTAAGGTGCGGTGCTCGTTCATTGGCAGGCAAATGTTTCATCAGTTGTTGAGAGAGATCTTCCGTCCAGGTTACCCAAATGAGCCCTCCCTGGGCGTCAAAAAGAGCGTATGCACCAGGTCCCTGAGTAGCATTCTGAAAGACATCGAATTGGGTTAGCTTGAACCGTTTATCTGCGAGTTCCATGGGGGCCTGGCTCCTTTCGGCATTGTTTATCTATTGCATTCTACCCTAACTGAGTAAAACTCGAAAGTTGACTCTCGAAATTCGAAGAGTTTAGTTAGAAGGTGGAGGTAAAAAAGTGGCTTACGTTATTGGTGCTGTCGTTTTGATGACTTTTCTCTTTGCTTTCATAGCTTTCACAGGCTCTGCTCGTCGAGGCAACCTTTACCGCAGAACTGAAAAAGCTCTCTCTTCAGGGCAGATTGAAGAGACCCTATATGAGTTCATCCAAGAGGGGCAGAAACTTGCAGCCGTCAAACTCATACGCGAAGCCTGTGGCATTGGTCTCAAAGAAGCCAAAGAGTTCGTAGACAAACGTTTTGCCGGACAAGACGTCTCTCTGCCACCTCTGGTCAGCCAATCCCCCAAAGGTGCGCCAGCCCCTGCCCCCCTACCTGAAGCAACATCACCTTCCGAAGAGGTACGAAAGCTCTATTTGGCAGGCAAAAAAATCGCTGCCATCAAACTTTATCGTGAAGAGACTGGTGTTGGTCTGCGAGAAGCAAAAGAGATGGTAGAGAGTATCGACAGCTGATCATTCAGCCAGCGCTGAACTGCGCATATGTTTTTCCAATATACGGACGAACTCTTCCGGTTTGATCCCAATGTGTAGAGAAGCGTTTTTCAGCAGGCGAGCAAAATCATCCTCTTTGTTTTTACTCTTTTCACTAATAGCGATGGCTTTGCTGACGAGGGCATTGAGCAGTCGACCTGCATTAAAGGTTGGTAAATCCATGATTAATTGTCGATTGAGTTCACTATCCATCCTTGTGGCTATTTGAAAATGCTCCATGGTTTTTTTGAAGTTGCGTTTTTCGTCGTATAGCCTGCCGAGCCAATAATGTATCTCTCCATCGCCTTCTTTTCTGGCCACCAATTTTTCCAGACATTCAATGGTTTTGTCCCTTTGGAGAGCCAAACCGTAGGCTGCAGCCAAACGACGTATCATTTTGCTTTCTTCTCTTCGTTCTACAGGTAGTTTCTCGAACTGTGCCAAAGCTTCTCGAGCACCCTCTGGTTCATCAGCGTCTTCCAACATACAGATGGCCAATTGATAGTGGACAGCTTCCTGGTTGAAGCCATCTTTTTCCAACCTCTTGAGTATCTCGATGGCATCGAAATACTCCCCTTCGGCTCGAAAGGCACAGGCTCGTGCAAAATCACGATGGTTTTTGCCAGCCACTCCCATCTCTTCCATAAACTGACCAATTTGTGCCAGAGCAAGGCGTCCATTCTCAAATTCTGGATGTTCTTCCAAGAGAGTGAGCCAGATTTTTTCTGCTTCACCAATTAGACCGCTCTTGAAATGAGCAACTCCCAAACAGTAGGCAATTTTGGGTTCATCTGGTTTGGCAGTTACTACTTGTTGCCAATGTTTGATAGCTTCTTCGTACTTACCTGCTCTATAGGCAAAGAGCCCAAGGAGATACCTCTTGTGGGGACTGTCTTCTTGGGCATTGGCAACTGATACCAAAGAAAATAACAGCAATATGATTATTGGACTTCGCATACTCTTAATTATGGTCATGCTTTACCGTGGCCGCCACCACCGGGAGTTTCAATGCGCAATCGCTCACCTTTGGACAGAGAAAATGTGCCTTTGGCTGGCAGAATCTCTTCATCACCCTGAGTATTGGTTTTCACATTTTGCCCACAACTGCCAGGAGAACCACCAGCCAAACCGTAGGGTGCTATCTTACGGCGCTCTGTGAGCAAACTCACCTCACAGTCGACGAGGCATTCCAACTCACGGACGACTCCGTCTCCGCCACGTCTTTTCCCCTCACCGCCAGAGTTTTCTCTCAAGGCATACTTGACCATTCGTAATGGATAGTGAGTCTCCAAACTCTCAACAGGAGTGTTGAGGGTATTGGTCATATGAGTATGTATGGCTGAACGGCCATCACATTCAGGATATGCACCGGCTCCTCCGGCAATGGTTTCGTAATAAGCGAAGTTTTCTCCACCGATGGCTACATTGTTCATGGAACCGCAAGAAGCCGCCGGTATCTGTTCAGGAAGAGCCTGAGCAAGAGCTCCCAAGACGACATCTACCACCCTTTGGGAAGTTTCCACATTACCTGCAGCAACAGCTGAAGGAGATTTGGCATCGAGTAGACAATGTTCTGGAATGACTAGTTCTATGGGCGAAAGTAAACCGCCATTAGAGGGAGCTTCAGTTGGTAAGAGACAGCGAAAGGCATAAAGTACCGCCGACGCTGTCACAGAGGATGGTGCGTTGAGATTTCCTTGGCAAGGAGCTGTCGTTCCAGCAAAATCCACCACTGCCTTATGGCCACTAATTTTGATGGTTACTTTGATGTCGAGAGGAACTTTCGTAAAACCATCACCATCGAGCTGATCTTGGAACTCGTAAAAACCATCGGGAATGTCAGTTATGGCCATCTCCATATATTTTCTGCCCATTTCATAGAGGGCTGAAAAGGCTTCTTTGACAGTCTCTTGGCCATACCTATCAACGAGGGAGAGTGTACGTCGTATACCAGTGGAGGCAGCAGCAATTTGTGCCCGAAGATCGCCTTCTCTTTCTGCAGGTGTTCTGACGCCAGCTTTGATTTTATTCAAGAGTTCCTCTTGGATTTGCCCCTTCTTTAAAAGAAGGGCAGGTGAAAGCAAAATGCCTTCTTCATCGATATGGCACGCCAAAGGCATAGAACCGGGAGCTGTGCCTCCGATGTCGGCGTGATGAGCTCGATTGGCCACGTAAGCCAGCAACTTTCCTTCGCTGTATACAGGGGCGATGAGAGTTACGTCAGGCAGATGAGTGCCACCACGGAAGGGATCATTGAGCAATAACATGTCGTCTTCTTCGAGGTGGAAATCTTGCACGAGCTCGGCCACGGCGTAAGCCATTGCACCTAGATGGACGGGTATGTGGCAAGCTTGACCAACGAGGCGACCTTTATCGTCAAAGAGTGCACAGGAATAGTCTCGCCTATCTTTGATGTTTGGCGAAAAGGAGGAACGTCCGAGAGCAACTCCCATCTCTTCACAAAGAGAAGCAAAGAGGTTGTTGAAGATAGATAGTTCTATGGCGTTCATTTTTCACTCCCCTCTAGCGTAAGTAGGAGCGATCCACTTGGCAGCAAGCGCGCAGTAAAACCAGGTTCCACGAGAACGGTCGAAGTATGCTCACCAATGACAGCAGGCCCATTGATGATCTGTGACGAAGTTAAATCGGTACGCAGATAAAAGGGAGTCTCATATTCCCCCTCTTCATATACTACTAGAGCTCTAAACAATGCTTTTGTCTCTTTTGAATTAGGATGGGCCAAAGGCGGACAAGCTTTGGCTTGGCGATGACATCTTTTGATGATGGCCGTCACCTCTGTTTCAGCCATACCGTGGTCAAAACCGTAACGACGGTTGTGTTCTTCGCGGAATTTTCGACCTAGTTCTCTATTGTCCTCCATCCAAGGCAATTCGAGGGCTGTCGACTGACCACGGTACCTCAACTCAATAAAGAGCTCTGATTGCCATGGTCTGTCCATTTGAGGAAGGGTGGCCAATGTCTCTTTGATGAGTTTCTCATCTACCTTCTCACCACCAGGACCACCTGTCGTGGCGAGAGCTTGACGAAAGACTTTCACCTCATCTGCCGTTAATGCACCAAGGGCACATAATGCTCCTGGATCGGGAGGAACGAGAATTCGAGGAATTGCCAAACCACGGGCCATGGCACATCCGTGCAAAGGACCTGCACCACCAAATGTAACGAGAGCAAAACGGCGAGGATCAAAACCGCGTTCAAGAGAGATGCGTCGTAAAGCTCGCTCCATATTGGATTCTGCTACTCGCAAAATCCCCAGGGCAGCTTTCTCCAAAGAGAGTTTTAGAGTTTCAGCCAAAGGTTTGATAGCTTGGTGAGCAGCCTCTACATCAAGGGACATCTTGCCGTTGAGAAACCACTCTGAGCGTAAACGACCAAGGACTACGTTGGCATCAGTAACAGTCGCAAACTTGCCACCACGGCCATAACAAGCTGGTCCTGGATCTGCTCCTGCGCTTTCGGGTCCTACCCTAAGAGCGCCAGCGCCATCAACATATGCGATGGAACCTCCACCAGCACCAATGGTGTGAATATCAACGGCTTCTACTCCAAGAGGACGTCCGCCAATAGTACCCTCGAGGGTGAGTGTTGGTTTGCGGTCTTCGACGAGGGCCACATCTGTGGAAGTACCTCCCATGTCAAAGGTAATGATATCGTTGATTTCAGCACCATCGGCAATTGCCACGGCTCCAGAGACTCCTGCAGCAGGTCCAGAGAGGGCTGTCTCC
>CAZXTJ010000391.1:0-7865 GCA_964643655.1 uncultured bacterium | reverse complement strand
AGATAATATGCCTCGTCATCCAGAACTGTCTGCCAACATCTGCCTGACAAATATCCACGAAACTCATTAGACATCAATGGGCACAAAGAGAGGTGTTTCGAGGTGACATAAGAGCGACTGTTTAGTTCCTGCAATGCCAATGTTCGTTTCTTCACCAACTCATCAAATGGTGGTAGGCTGATAGCCCTAACAGCTGAGTTGATTAAGACACATTGCACCTTTCCCTTGAGTTCGAAAAACCCACCAATCTTTTTACTCCTGTGTTTCCTGCTCTCCTTGGTCGTCCCATAGAGTAAATTGCCAACTACACTCTCTTTGCTAGGACGAAACAAATCAACTGCATGCAAAAGGTCAAGGCCATCGCCTACATAAATGACATCTTTGAAAATGAATGGAGCAGTCGACGGAGATGGAAAGTCACCTGCAAATCTTAGCAACCTAGTCGCGCCATCTTGCAGAAGCTTTTTCCCTAGTAGTTTTCCACGGAAGCTGACTGTCACTTCAAATTTACCTTTTGTAGTGCGAAGAGAGTTGTTTGCTCGAAAAAGAGCCTTGGGTCTCTTGCCAAAAGCCTCTTTTCGACTGGGCCAACTCTCATTTTCTTGCAAAGACTTTATTGTATAGACGACCCTCGCTTCTCTGTCGAGTTCACAATGAACTTCAACCCATCCCAAAGAACCTCTGAGATAGGGACCGGCAACCAGTTTGGGAATAGTTGGTGAGGAGGATGGTCTCATTATTTCGTTCTGTTTTTTCCTACCACCGAAACTGAAGAGCAAGGCCACTAAGATGAAGAGGCAAAATACCCAAACAGCAGGGCGGAAACTTCTATGCTTTTCTGGGGAAGGTTTGGCCAACAAGTTAGGCTCTGTTAAGACCTTTGTTATGTCAGCCATTGTTGGACGCTGACCTGGTTTTTTACTCAAGCAGGCATCTACTAACTGAGTCAGTTCAGCTGGCAGGTCCTTCACAAATCGGCTTAGTTTCGGAGCTTGTCTCTTCAGATGGGCCCGTGTCACTTCTATTGGATTGTTGCCTGAAAAGGGCAGTCTCCCAGCCAAAATCTCGAATAACATTACACCGATAGAATAAACGTCCACGGCTGCAGTGAGCTCCTTCTCGAGAACACGTTCAGGAGCTATATAATCCGGAGTGCCCACAAAGGTGCCCGTCTTTGTCTTTGCAGTAGTCAGTTCAGCAGCTTTGGCCAAACCAAAATCACTGACAAAGACCTGACCATATTTTGAGATGAGAATATTCTCTGGTTTCAAGTCACGATGAATAATGTCTCTTTCATGGACATACTGAAGAGCCTCAGTGACCCTTGCCATGTGAGCCAAGGCCACATCACGAGAGATGTCTTTTTGAAGGAGTTCGCCTAGCGAGGAACCCTCAACATATTGCAGAACCAAATATGGCGGTTGATGCTCGAGCTCGTATTCGTAAGTTGATATTATTGATGGGTGTTTCAACTCCATGCATACTTTAGCCTCGTCGGAAAATCTTACGAAGGCATCGTCATCAAACTGCTTGGTGGCCATAATGGTTTTGATAGCTACCAGTTGACCATCAACCAATCGTTTGGCACGAAAGACTCGGCCCATAGCCACTTCTCCCAGAAGGCTCTCGAGCTCATATTTATCGTCCAATATGTTACCTACTCGTAGCGTCACGTCACCATTATAGCTACCTGTACTTTGACTGTGAATGCACGTTAGGGTGAAGCTGTGAGTCAGGCTCCTTACGAGATAATCGAACAAATTGGCGAGGGTGGAATGTGCCTTGTTTACAAGGCGCAGATGAGACCCTCTGGTCAAATAGTTGCACTCAAAGTTTTAAAAGAGGAACTCGCCTCTTCTGCCATACAATGCAAACGTTTCATCCGTGAGGCCAAAGTTTGTATATCCCTTCGTTACCCCTCCATCATGCAGGCATTTTCAGTGGGGCAACATGATGGCAAACCTTGCATGGTACTCGAATACATTGAAGGGCAGAGCCTGCGCGAGCGTCTAGACAGTGGTCTCCATCTCATTGAAGGTTTGGAAATGCTCATGTCTGTTATTGACGCCCTCAGCTTTGCTCACAACAGGGGAATAACACATCGAGATCTCAAACCAGCCAATGTAATGATTACTAGAGGCGGATCGGTGAAAGTTGCTGACTGGGGATTGGCTCGCTTGACTGATGAAGCCACCGTCTTAACCAAAACGGGCATGTTATTGGGAACACCAGCCTATATGGCCCCAGAACAGATAAAGGGTGGTGATATTACCCACAAAGTCGATCTTTACGCTCTTGGAGTCATGCTGTTCGAACTGACGACAGGACGTTTGCCCTACAAAGCCAATAATGCTGCAGAGCTGCTTTCATCACATCTCAATGCCAAAGTTCCCTCCATCAAAGAACATCACCATACTGCCCATCCCGCTTTAGCTAAAATCACAAAAAGGATGATGGCCAAAGCTCCAGAAGAAAGACCTGATGCACTGGAAGTAGGCAAAACCATTGGTCTAGTCGTAAGGGAGCTTAGAGAAAAGAACAAGTCTGAAGACATTGCCACCACTGTTGGGAGAGATAATGAATCTCCACAAGTGGCCCCGTCTCAATCATGGAGGCTCTTAGCTGCTCCAATCTTTCTTGCTTTGTTTTTAATCTTTTTCTTCATTCACTCGGCTCAGAAACAAAGTGAAAACAGGCCCCTCGAGGAAATAGCAACATTCAAGGAAATCCGTTTCCAAAAATGCGACGAACTACTCTTGCGCTACAGAGGTCCTACCCATGGAATGTGCCAAGTTCATCTCGTTGCTTCCAATTCTGGCCACCCCATTGGCAGTGGCACCTTCAGTTTCGATTTGGCAAATTCAAAGGCCATAACGGACACAATAAGAGAAGCAAGAGTAGAGATTCCCGTTGCAATAACGAAAAAGACAGAAATTGCCATAACAGGCGCATGCCAACCTTTTGAAACCTCGCAAGAACCCAACTCGGCAATTGACCGCCTCTTGAAACCAATTGACGAAGTCGATGAGAAGAAACTCTTCTCGCTCTTGAAATATCTTTTTCAACGACGCAACGAACTTCATCGACAACGTACGTATATAAAAGAGAACAACTATGCCTGGGGCAACAAATACAGAGAAGTTCAGCAAGAGTTCACAAAAGATGCTGAAAAGAAAATAAGGGTTCTCCTGGGCAGTGCATTTGTTGATAGTTATTCACAGACTTTACGCAAGATTGATAAAAAAAGAACCTTTGCCGGTACACCCTTTGCTGAACGCTTAGAGAGAATGTTGCTCTTCGACAACTCCGTCAGCGAAAGGCACAATATCATATTGCCTTGGGGTTATACGAACAGTCTATTCAATTACGAATTTGGCCAGGTGAAATCAAAAGATCTGCTTACAGAACCAAAGGGCTCACCACTTAGTGAAAAGTGGCACAAAGCCTTTGAGATAGACTTTCAAGAAAGAGTGGGCAAATTCCGCCGTTGGTTGTGGATGGCACCGGAAAAGTTCGTCCGCAAATCGAGAAATTCAGCGGCCGAAGCCGTCCTTTTTGCTCCTTTGCGTGATGAAGGAATGTTGGAGGACAAAGGTGCTACCTTCAAAGATGAGTTGACTGCAAATCCATCGGATATGCAGTGGACAATAAGACGGAATGTAGAGATAAAAAGAGAAGAAGGAAAAGAATGGCCACCTGACGAGGCACGGTTGGAATTTGTCACCCGTTTGTTTGCCAAAGATTTTTTCGTACGTATCAGATTAGGTAAACGCTGCCTGCCAATAACTGTCATCAATACGAGCATGGTTCACACGACGCACAAGATTTACTCTTCCTCTAGCGCCATCTATGTCTCTATCCCCCTTGACCCAATGTTGTTGGATGAGGGGGCGAATGAGTTGACTCTGACAGTCGAAGGGCCTCCTTACAATGTTGAAATAGTCAACCCAATGGTCTTTCATTGCCTGAGATTGTTTACTCGCTCATAGACTCGCTGATTGACTAGCTGTACAATCCCACTAAGATGAATTTGTCCAATCTTCCATTCAGCAAGGCATTCCTCAGCCGCTACGAAATTCTTGGCAAGCTGGGAGAGGGTGCAATGGGTGTCGTCTTCAAAGGGCGTCATCTAGATTTGCAGCGTCTTGTTGCCATCAAGTGTTTATCGAGCAATGGTAGCGACAAGGGTGAACTAGAAGCCCGTTTCAAGAGGGAAGCTCAGCTTCTGTCGGCCTTGGATCATCCCAATGTTGTTCCGCTATATGAATTCCTCATAGATGGCAACTTGATGTTGATAGTTCAGGAATACTTGCAAGGCCAGTCACTTCAAGAGCTGCTAGAAACCAACTCCAGAATGGATTGGAAAAAGGCTGTCTCTTATAGCAAACAAATTGCAGATGGCCTTGCAGCAGTTCATGAAGCTGACATCGTTCATCGTGACCTCAAACCCGGCAATGTCATGCTTTTGCCCGATGACACTATCAAGATTGTGGACTTCGGTTTGGCAAGTGCACCTGACGACATGACTCAGATGACCAAAACAGGAGCTGTTCTGGGAACACCAACCTTTATGGCTCCTGAGCAACTATTGGGCGACGAGCTCACTTCAGCAGTAGACTGTTTCTCTCTTGGAGTCATGCTCTATTTCATGCTCACGAAAACTCATCCCCACGAAGATGAAGACGTTCTAACATTCATGCGCAACCGCGTGAGTAAAAAAGCTCCACCTGTAGGCAGTATTTGCAAGAGAGTACTTCCCCAAAAACTTGCAGAGCTTACAGACGCCCTCCTCCTTGCCAACCCGAAAAACCGTCCTACAGCTCGAGAATGCAGTGATATACTGTCATCGTGCAAAGGGCAGAAGGTGGATTTACTTTCTCCTCAAAGGAGAAGAGTTTCTTCCGTCGTCACTCTTTCCACGAATGAACCAAAAACTCTGCCCAAGGCTTTATTCTTTGTGTTCTTACTCTCGGCCTTTAGTTTTTTTTACTGGAAAACAAGCTCAAAACCAACTGGTCAAAAGACCAATGTCATTGAGCTAATAAAGGCTGAAGTCCATCAGGTAGGCACACGTAACGCAAAATTCATCATCGAGGCATCGCAAGAGTGTAGAGCTGCAGTTTTGCTCTTCGATATAAAAGACCAAAAGAAGCTGCCAACAGTCACCGGGAAAAAAGCTGCCAAATCTTGGACTCTCTTAGCGTCGGAGCTCAGGCCCAAGAGGAAATACAAAATTGAATTCAGATTGCGAAATCGAGGAGTTGATATTGCGCGAAAAGAGAGTCTGCTGACGACAAAGGCTCTTATTGCCAAAGCTACCATCGATATACCACCAATAATGGGAAAACCCATTATAGGCGAAAAACCCTCTCTCCTTTTTTCAGGCGTAACAAATGACCACGGTCAACTCTTTTTTACAGTCAATGGCCAAGGTATAGGACTATATGATCTACAAAAAGAAACGCTACTCTGGCAAAGAAAGGGCTTCAGCGGTGGTGGTCGTCCGCGTTTCATCAAGGACAGAATAATCTGTTTGACCATGGACGAGGTATTGGCAGCTTACAGTGCCAAAGATGGCAAACAGTTGTGGAAGTATGCCTTTCGCTCCAATATGGCACCTGGATTGTGTATTGGTCAGGGATTGGCTGTGTTGTTAGAGAGACATCAGGGCTTGCGAGCCGTTGATTTGGCTTCCGGTCACATTGCCTGGCGAGTCAGCGATACCTTGCTTGCTCCACCAATAGTATGCGATGACAAGTATGTTTTCGCTCGCACAGAGTTTTTGAAGACTCAGCTATATGACATCAAAACAGGAAAACAGGTTACACCCTTTCGGATGTTCGTGCGCAAAATGCATCCTGAAGAGTGGCTCATCGAAGGCCGTGAACACATATGCTGTTTCGCCAATGGAGAGTTGATAATTCTCAATCCATTTGACCGTCAAATCTTGCAGCGACAGTACAAACTACAGTTTGCCAATATGTGTACGACAAAGAAGTATCTCTATCTTCTTTCCCATGTACCGAGCAAGGTGACGGCAGTGGAAAGAAACAACGGACACATCATTTGGCAAACCTCACTGCCTCAGATCACGAGGAAAAGAAACGTCATAAAGTTACTCGATGGGCTCATTCTCGTTGTGGACAGACAGGGCGGCTTCTTCTGTTTGGATGCCAAGACAGGTCGTTTACTCTATTCGCTCGAGTGTCCGGTAATCAGTGAGTTTGGCTGTCAGCAGCACAACAACAGAGTCTTTTTCGCCCGCACAAAGCCATTGGCTCTCTATTCACTGCCCCTCTTTTAAGTCTATAGTCTCCTTATGACATTCAAAGAGGGCCTGCCATTCAGCGGAAATTTTCTACAACGCTACGAGATCCTTCACAAAGTTGGTGAAGGTGCCATGGGTATAGTTTTTAAAGGACGCCATCTCGACCTTGGCAGAACTGTTGCGATAAAATGCCTTTCACTCATTCACTGCGATGAAAGTGCAATCAAAGCCCGCTTCCGTCAAGAAGCGAAACTCCTAGCCTCCATTGACCACCCAAATGTCGTTTCAGTTTATGAGTTCCTTGCTGAGTGTGGAATGATGATAATCGTTGAAGAGTTTCTTGATGGCGCAGAGTTACAAGAGCTCATCAACGATGGCAATACTATGCCTTGGCAACAGGCAGCCAAACTTGCCTGTCAGATTGCCAGTGGTCTCGTAGCCATCCATAGAGCAAAAATAATCCACCGAGATCTCAAACCTGGCAACACAATACTGTTGCCTGATGGCACAGTCAAAATAGTCGATTTCGGCTTGGCTAGAGCGCCAAGAGATATGACTCGCATGACCGAGACTGGAGCAGTACTGGGAACGCCCCTTTATATGGCACCAGAACAACTCCTTGGGGAACCACTGACGGAAACTGCAGACTGTTATGCCCTCGGTGTAATGCTTTACCGCTTCATTAGTGGAAAAATCCCTCACGACAGTGACAGTCTCGAGACCTTCATGGCCAACAGGGTGGTAAGAGCCCCTTCCCCATTGATGGAAGAGCTGCCAGAAGAGTTGAATGAGTTGATAGAGCAAAGTCTCTCTACTGTCGCTGAAAAACGACCGACATCCCAGGAGATGTACAAAATCCTAAAGCCACTTTCCTTGGGAAAATTCAAAGTAAAATCCAGAAGAAAAAAAATGCTTTCAACAGCCCCCATAGCAAGACCTCAAAAGGGAGCTCTCCAAAAACAAAGTGCCCAAAGGCGAAATCTTTCTCCACTATTCATCCCTCTCTTCATAATCCTCTTATTAGGAGCTCTCTTCACACTCCAACCAAAAACAAAGACTGGAAAAGAGGAGACAGTACAATTCATTTCATGGAAAACAACAAACATAGGTACACGGACTGCAACAATTGAAATCATCTCATCTGCGCCTTGTCGAGCTGCTTTGGTCGTGACAGCCATTGGTTCAGGAGACAAAGTTGCTACTGTTGTCTCCCAAAACGAATCAATCCGTTTTTCACTGACTGCCAAAGGTCTCCTACCAGATGTGGAATACGAAACTGTCCTTCGCCTACGTAAACGTGGCCGAGACATGACCCAAAAGAAGGCTAAGATCCGCATGCGAAAACTGCAGGTTGAGAAGTTTCTCGAGATAGCGCCATTACTCACAGGAAAAACTAAAAACCGAGAACCCATGAGTTATTCAGGAACTGTAAACCAACAGGGGCAAATGTTCCTTCACATCAGACATCTAGGTTCCGCCCTCTTTAATCTCAAAGACAGAAGTTTGATTTGGACTCAGCACATTTCTGGTGGAGATGAACCTCAGTTTTATGACGACTCAATCATTTGCCTAACGAATGATGAGAAACTCTATGCCC
>CAZXTJ010000390.1:0-7874 GCA_964643655.1 uncultured bacterium | reverse complement strand
GACAGGCTCGTAGCACGAGTCGACCTCATTTATCACCTGGCAGCCACAGTTGGTGTGAAACATGTGGTCGAAGATCCCCTCAAGGGTGTTATCACAAACGTCCAAGGTACTGAGGTAGTTCTCAAGCATGCCTACAAATATTGGAAGCGAGTGCTCATCGCATCAACTTCTGAAGTTTATGGCAAAACGACCAAATTCCCCTTCAGTGAAGATGATGACCGAGTTCTTGGTGCAACATCAGTTCACCGCTGGTCCTACTCAACAGCGAAAGCCATTGATGAACACATCGCCTTTGCTTATCACGACAAGGGCCTGCCAGTCTCAATCGTGCGTTATTTCAACAGCTTCGGCCCACGTATCGACGAGCGTGGTTATGGAACCGTAGTTGCACAATTTGCACGTCAGGCTCTCTCTGGACAGCCCCTGAGCATTCATGGTGATGGCAAACAGAGTCGCTGTTTCACCTACATTGGCGACACCATTGAGGGCACTGTGCGGGCTGCTGAGATGAAAAACGCCATTGGTCACTGCTTCAACATTGGCACCACTGAAGAGACGACCATTCTCGATTTAGCCAAGAAAGTCATCGATTTGACTGAATCAAAGTCTGAGATCTCTCACATTCCTTATGAGAGAGTCTTTGGGCCTGGCTTTGAGGATACCAACAGGCGACTACCCAGCATGGAGAGAGCGAAGAAGTTCTTGGATTGGCAGCCAAAGGTCTCTCTCGATGAAGGTCTGCAGAGGACTATTGCATGGTGCAAGGAAAACTTCAGTCGCTCCAAGAATGGCGCAGATGGTTTTGCTGAGGCCAAAAACGGCACCTGGCCAGGTGCCTGAGCCGTCGAAGCGCTTTCATGGTAAGCTGGCCCGGTGAGTTAACTTGCATGTATATGTAGGTTCTGGTATCTTTCCCGCGCAATTAAGCTGAATATATATAGAAAACCCTTGGGGGGTAGCATAATGCTGGAGGCCCACACGCGATGACCTCACTACCTGTGATGTATGGCGGCGTGTTTGTGGTTTCGCTGTTTCTTTCTATTGTGCTGACGCCTTTTGCGCGCAAAATAGCAATGAAATACAACTTCTACGATGCGCCCAGTGACCGTAAGATTCACACCAAACTGACCCCTTACCTCGGCGGCATAGCCATGTATCTGGCATTTATCATTGGACTCATCTCTGTCCTTGGTTTCCGCCATCAGCTCACATCACTCGTCGTGGCTGCAACATTCATGGTGGTTTTGGGACTCATTGATGACAAGAATGGCATGCATCCCAAGGTTAAGATGTTCGGCCAAATCATTGCGGCACTCGTAGTCATTAATTCAGGTGTTCATTTCAGCCTGTTTGGCAACCTCTGGTTCGATGCACCGCTCACAATCTTTTGGATAGTCGGCATCACCAATGCCATCAACTTCCTCGACAATATGGATGGACTCTCCTCTGGAGTATCAGCCATCTCGGCCACATTCATGTTCTTGATAGCGGCCCGTAATGGTCAGTTCCTCGTGGCCTCTTTGGCCGTGGCGCTCTCAGGTTGTTGTATAGGTTTCTTGCGTTACAACTTCAGCCCAGCCTCAATATTCATGGGCGATTCAGGTTCCATGTTCCTAGGATTCATGTTAGCTGCTACTGGCGTCAAATTGCGATTGCCGGCTGGCGGTACCTTCTCAGGTTTCATCGTTCCAGTGCTCGTGCTTGGCTTGCCTATACTTGATACGACCCTCGTGACACTGGCGCGGTATTTCAATAACCGTCCCGTCTATATGGGCGGTAAGGATCACTGTTCCCATCGCCTCGTTGCTTTGGGATTGAGTCACCGCCAGGCAGTCGTATCATTGTACGTAGTTGCTGCCACTTATGGCGCTTGCGCACTTTTCATTGATCCAACCAATGTTGATATGGCCGCTCCCATCTTGGCTGCTGCCATAGTCTTTTCACTCTTTCTCTTCGTCAGATTATCTACAGTTCCTGTCTACGAAACAGTTCGACGCTACGACGAATGGTGAAAGGAGCCCCTGTGAAGCTCCTCATAACCGGCGGAGCCGGTTTTATTGGTTCTCACATTGCCCATCATGCTTTGGCTGCAGGCCACGAAGTCCTATGTGTAGATGACCTGTCTCACGGTAAAAAAGAGAACGTCCCCCAAGGCGCAAGGCTCATTGTGACTGATGTTACCAAGCGGGATTTCAGAGATTTGCTGGCTAGGGAAAAACCTGATGCCATCTCTCATCATGCAGCCCAAATAGACGTTCGCAAAGCCGTGGAAGATCCCATTTATGACGCCAATCTGAACATCCTTGGCATGCTCAATGTCCTTGAAGGAGCAGTTGCAGCTGGCGTGAAGAGATTTGTTTTTGCCAGCTCTGGGGGGGCAATCTATGGCGAGCAAGATGTTTATCCTGCTGACGAAACTCATAAAAATGCACCGCTCAGCCCTTATGGGATTACCAAACTGACAGGTGAGAAATATCTCGATTTTTATCGAAATATTCATGGCATTCAGACTGTTGCCCTGAGATATTCCAATGTATATGGACCCCGCCAAGATGCCCATGGCGACGCAGGTGTAGTTGCCATCTTCTGTTCTTGTCTCATTGAAGGGCACCAGGCCAAGATTTTTGGTACGGGCGAACAGACGAGAGATTATGTTTTTGTTCGAGACGTGGCAAGAGCCAACCTCTTGGCATTGTCAGAAGAGGTTCCGCCAGGACCATTCAACATTGGTACTGGCCACGAGACCACAGTCAACGAACTCTATGCCACAATCGCCAAAGAACTCGGTTCGGCCGACAAGGCTGAACTCTCTCCTGCAAGGCCAGGAGAGGTCGAGAGAAGTTGCCTCGACGCTTCTCTTGCTGGTAGAGAGCTTGGGTGGCAACCAGAGTATAATTTGTCAGCAGGTATCAAAGAGACAGTTGAATGGTTCCGAGAACATCTGACAAACAAATGACATGAGTAAACGTAAGTCTCTCAAGGTTCCCAGTGGCAGCACTGCCAAGACTGTGACGATGATTGCCGAAGGCCAGGTTTTGGCTGGGCGATACAAAGTCATCAAAATGCTGGGGGCAGGGGGAATGGGTCTAGTCTACAAAGTAGAGGACGAGAAACTCGATGGCAGACAATTTGCAATCAAAGTCTTACCTCCAGAAATGGCCCAAAACTCAGCAGCTGTAAAAAGGCTCAAGCGTGAGGCTCACACAGCCATGGATTTGCACCACTCCAACATCATGGCTTTGCATTCATTCGAAAGTGATGGCAACAATCACTTTCTAGTCATGGAGTTTTTAGAGGGACCAGACCTCGAAGACAGCTTGGCTGACAAAGAAAAATACACAGTCGGCGAAGTTATAAAAGTGGCCGAACAAGTATGTCCTGCTCTTTTGCACGCCCATAAATGTGGTGTTGTCCACCGTGACATAAAACCTGGAAATCTGCTCTACACCAACCAAGGCGGCGAAAGAGTAGTCAAAGTAGCTGACTTTGGTATTGCATACCAGGTTCGCAACTCAATGGCTAAACTGACAGGACAAGACACCTCTGGAGGAACACTTCATTACATGCCTCCAGAGCAACTTGCTGGCAAAGAGACAGATGCCAAAGCCGACCAATATGCTTTGGGTGCTACATTCTATGAACTTCTCCGTGGCCGCACACCCTTTGATGGGGCAGGAGCTGCTCTCATTCACCAAATACAAACGGTCACCCCCGAAGAGATTGAGGGTGTGCCAGCGAATGTAAACTCAGTTCTCTTAAAAGCCTTGGCAAAAAAACCTGGCGATAGATTTGAAGATTGCGGTGAGTTTTTGCAAGCGCTGCAAGATCCCAAATTTGATTTTTCTGCTCGTGGTGGGAAAGAAGAGCCCGTCAAGTCATCGAGTGCCTTTTGGGTTTTGTGCCTTCTCTTGCTGGTTGGTGGAGTCTTCGGAGCTGAATACCATTTAAACAAATTTGGTTTGTTCAAAAAAACAACACCAGCTCCAACAGTTGCGCCGACCAAAGTAACTGTTACTGCCACACCAACGGTTGCCCCTACACCTACAGTCGCTCCTACTTTGAGTGTAACGGTAACACCAACTCCCGAACCAACAGTAGCGCCAACGGTCAAAGCCACGCAGCTAGTGGTGCCATCACCCACTCCTAAACCTCCGTTAAGAATGAAAAAAGGTACCTTGGAAATCATCGTGCGACCAGAAGATTCCCATGTCAAAGTTGGCCGCTTCGACGTACCTCCACACAAAAGAAAAAACCTGACGCGTCCCCCAGGTAGATATGACATTGTGGTTAGTAAAAAAGGATACGAAACTCGAGAATTGGGAGTATTCGTTCTTCCAGGTATACGTCTGCAGAGGGTAATAGTCCTTAGAAAAAAACCGATTGCCCACAAAGCTGGTACGGCCAAGATAAATCAACTGGGTATGGCATTTTCGTGGGTGCCACCAGGTCATTTCATGATGGGCAGCCCTGCCGATGAACCTGGTCGCGACAAGCATGAGAACAATGTCCACAAGGTGACCATCAGTAGAGGTTTCTGGATGGGCCGCTCCGAAGTTTCACAAAATGAGTGGAAAAGGGTAATGGGTACATTGCCTCAAGGGGCACTCGGTCACCAAGATTCGCGCAAACCAATCTTCCAAGTCGATTGGAATGATTGCCAAAAATTCTGCGAAAAACTATCGACTCAGCTGAATGAAAAGTATCGTTTACCCACTGAAGCCGAGTGGGAATATGCCTGTCGCGCAGGCACCAATACTGCAACTTATGCAGGCCCAATAAGGATTGTCGCCGCTAACAACTCACCATCCATATCGAATCTCGCTTGGTATGGTGGTAACAGCGGCGTGAGGGACAAAAACAGATGGAAAGGCCTTCAGAGCTGGTCCAGTGCTCATATGAAGGGTAAAGAGTACAATCATAATTGGGCAGGACCACATCGCATAGGCACCAAGAGGCCCAATAGGTGGAAACTCTACGATATGCTCGGCAATGTGTGGGAGTGGTGTGCAGATAGATTTGGCCCATACCCACTATCAGCTATACGTGATCCCAAAGGACCAACGACAGGTGCTTATCGAGTCATGCGCGGTGGTGGGTGGTACAACGAAGCCAAATATTGCCGCTCTGCCGCTCGCACAGCTCATCCGCCTACTCACAAGGATTTCGTAACAGGTTTTAGAGTTGTGCGCGAAGAAGCAAAAATCGTCCACACAACAGCCACTCCAGCTGATATCAAGTGTTTAGACATTTTTTATAACGTCACCGACAAGATGTCCAAGCTCGCTTTTTTGAAGAGCAAGACCAAGGCAGCCAATGCACCCCAAAAGTATTGGGATGAAGTGCGGACCTTCATTGCAGAAAATCCTGACTTGTACGCTGTTAACATGATGTTGTCACTGAGATCGCCAAGCAGTGCTACAAGAGAAGTCCAATGGATGTTCAAAGCTGAGAAGAAGGACATACCTGAAATGCAAGCAATGTTGGCTCAACTGAACGCAAAAGGACAATTTTTGGAAAAAAATCCTGAGCTAGCGATGGAAAGACTATCAGCAAGTTTGAGCAAAGATTGTGCTCTGGCAATGTATGTGATGGCAGAGTTTTACAATCAGGGTTTTGCTGTGTCCAAAGACGAAAAAATGGCTCGCAAGTGGTTGGAGAAGGCAGCCATTGGCGGTAACCTGAATGCCCAGGGTCGCCTGGGACTCATTTTATTGGAGAGTGACACAAAGCAAGCCCTTCATTGGTTGGAAAAGGCCGCTGAGAGAGGTCACTCTGTGGCCTATTATGAGCTTGCTCGCTGTTATGAAAAAGGCAAAGGTGTCAAAAAATCAGACTATGTGGCAGTTGAGTTCTTCACCTTGGCTGCAGATAGGGCCCATGTTGACGCTGCTGTAGAATTGGCAGAGCGTTATCTAAAAGGCAAAGGCGTGAAACAGGATAAAAAACAAGCTCTCTATTGGGCTCGGAAAGCAGCCATAAGAGGAAACGTCAAAGCCAAAAAGATGGTTCAACAAATGGGTGGGAAGTAGGAGTTGAAGATACCCTGTGGGTAAAAAGAGACGAAAACTCGTAGCCGACGGTGCTGTTGACAAGACCATGGTCATTGTGACGGCAGGTTCCGTCCTCTCAGAGAGATACAAACTCGTTGAAGAGTTGGGTCGCGGCGGTATGGGAATAGTGTTCGCAGCAGAAGACCTCGAGTTAGATGGCAAACGAGTAGCCGTCAAAGTTCTGCCTCCTGAGATGTCGACGAGCAAAGCTGCTATCAAACGATTGAAAAAAGAAGCCATCGCTGCCATGGAACTCACTCATGAAAATGTCATGCGGCTTTATTCCTTTGAAACAGATGGGCAAACTGCTTACCTCGTTCTTGAATATATCGATGGTGAACCATTGGACGAACGCTTGGCAGACATCGAACAATTCACCTACGAAGAGACACTCGAGGTTGCCCGAGGTGCCGTTGCTGGTTTGTCTGCAGCTCATCGACAAGGCATCATTCATCGTGACATCAAACCTGCAAACTTGATGTACAAAACAATCGGTGATGAGAAGGTCATTAGGATTACGGACTTTGGCATAGCTTACATTGTCAAAGACTCCATGACGCGTTTGACTGGGACCGAGTCCGCAGGAACCCTTTCCTACATTGCGCCTGAGCAGCTCAAAGGTGAGAGAGCCAATGCCAAGACGGACCAATATTCTCTTGGGGCTACAATCTATGAACTGTTGTCAGGAGATCCTCCCTTTGTTGGTGGTGGTTTGTCGCACCAGATTTTGCATGCTGAAGCAAAAGAAATAGAGGGAATCCCCGACCATGCAAATGCAGCACTCTTGAAGGCCTTAGCCAAAGATCCCCAGGAACGATTTGATGACCTAAATGAATTCTTCGCAGCTTTTGCCGGAGATGAACCAGTAGTTGCAGCTGCACCTGCAGAAACAGTTGAGGAACTGGAAGAAGCTGAGGAAGTGCCTGCAGAAGTAGCAACAGAACCCGTCGCCCTGCCTCCTCCAGCTCCAGGAATGTCTGGGACCAAAAAAGCGCTCATTGGACTAGTTGGTTTGGGATTGTTAGTTTGTCTGGCCGGTGCAGCCCACTTCAAATTCAGGAAGTTCTCTTCTAGGCGTTATTATCGCGTTACGAAAAGTGCGGACAAAAAAGCTCCTGCCACTCCTGTACCTACTCACAATAATCTGATAAAGGCCACCAAGACAACAAAAGCTGCGCCCTTGGTCATTGCGGCTTTTCATAGTTCCCCAAAGGGCTTAAAGGTTTTTTCGAGTAGCGCCTTCTTGGGTTACACGCCTTTCAGGACAAACGTAAATCCTGGATTGATAGAAGTAACGTATGTCGTCTCTGCCAAAGAGAAGATCAAACGTCGGTACAGTGTTAGTGCTGGTGGAAACAATGAGTTTTTCTTCGATTTGGCCAAACATAGCCTTAAAAAAGCTAAAAGATTAGATGGCAAAGGCGATTACACCAAAGCTTTCAGCACTTTACAAAAAGCAGCACATAGCTGCGATGACAGTCAACTGTGGCAAACCTTCACTGAATATGCCAAAAGTCACAAAACAGAGTCAGCAGCCCACAACTGGTTGCCCAAAAGGCAAGTGAAAGCAGATGACTTGGCTTTCCTCGAACGAGCAGCGCAGCAGGAGGTGCCTGAGGCTCACAATGCTTTGGGCAAAGCCTATGAACGAGGTCGCGGAGTCAAGCAAGACACGTCAAAAGCTGTACAATATTATCGTCAAGCTGCCAAACTGGGATCTGCTGAGGCCGAATATAATCTCGGTCGTGTCTATGAAAATGGCAAAGGCGTGCCACAAAGCAAATCCGAGGCTCTTCAATGGTATAAAAAGGCCTTGGCCAATGG
>CAZXTJ010000389.1:0-7894 GCA_964643655.1 uncultured bacterium | reverse complement strand
TTCGCTTCGGGTGCCACGCCAATTGCTGTGCCCGTGGAAGCACCACCAGCGATAGAACCACCACAATGAGTGCCGTGACCATTGTCATCATAAGGTTCAGTCAAACCTTGAACAAAGTCGCGAAAGGCAACAGTGCGACCGATGAGATCAGGGTGATTTGGGTCTATACCTGTGTCAATTACACCAATTAGTTGGCCTTCACCTTTAAATGCATATTCTTGCCAGATTTTGGGAGCACCAATGTGGCGAACACCATTGGCATGTTGAGGTTTCTCAGTCTGTGATTGGTTGCGTCCTTTATGGAGTTTGGGTAAAAAGACTGGGCTATTTTCTTCAATTGAATGAACTGAAGGGAAACGGAACATCTTCTGCGTGACTGAGTCGGCCTGAACATCGTCGACGTGAACAATCAGAGAATTAGTGAGCCAAATCTCTTCAGCTTCCCTGATGCTATCAGCAAAGAACTTCATAAAAGAACGTTGGCTGATTGCGCTATTAGATCTCAATGTCGTTAATTTGTCCGCTCGTGTCGTACCAGCGTCACGGAGAACAGACAGATCTTGGCTATCTTTGAAATTGACAATCAGAGTTTTGGCTAGTGATAAGGTGGGAGAGATTAGCAGTGCTGAAATGAGCACCGTAGAAAACATACTTGCACGTAAATGGATCACGGCCTACCCCTTCTTCCTCTTCTTATATAGAGAGATCTTTTTATTTTGATTCATATTAAGAAGGCAGAGGAGTTTGGCAAGGGGGGCACGGATCTTAATAAAAAAAGTGCTTTTGCAGTAAGTGACTTAAGGCCCTTAAGGGGAAATTCTCCTTACCCAAAGAACCTCTCAAAAGTTAACATAACCTGGTTTGACTCTTTGAGAAAAAACGCTTCCATCCTCTCCTGTTCTGCCTGTCCAGGATCTCCGGCGCCGGAGAAATTCTGGATCCGGATCCAGAATTTCTCCCTCTCAGAGCTCTTGAGGATTGCCAAGCCTTCATCTGTCTTTATACTTCTTAAAGTATTAAGAAGGGTGAATATGCGAATTTTCATAAAAACCTCAGTTTTCTTTCTGGCCATAACTCTCTGCGCAACGAGCCTTTTCTCTGCAACCAAATATGTGGACTTCCAGGTTGCACCAACAATCATCTCTCGTACAAATGACCAGATAGAGCTCGATGGCATTCGCTGGGGCTGCGCTGGTAAAAGTCGCTCAAAGCCAATCTTCAAACGAACGACCATCAAGTTTGGCAAAATAAAGGAAGTTTATTATTGGTCTCAGAAGTTCTTCCCAGAAATGCTAGCAGCCCATGGCATGATTGCCTTTGTCATGGAAAACCAGAACTGCGTAAAAGCAGAAGATGGTTCAAGGGACATTGGCATAGTTTTGTCTGTTGAGGCACATTTTGAAGAGGGGCAACGTTTCTCTTTCGTTGGTGGAATGAAAAAGACCTATCCACTACATTGTCAACTCACTACTTATGGTGATCGCATCCAAGATGGAATGTTCTGTTTCAAGTCCACCTTACATCAGTACAAACTCACACTCAGTGATGAACAGAAAGAGCTCCTCTTTCAAACAGTCATCGATGAGTCTTTGAAGGATTGGTCCAAAGTCTGGTACAACACACTCTCCAACAGCTGTGTTTGGAACTGTGTTCGTGTAATAAACCTCATCCTGCCCGAAGAAAAGAAACTGCCCATGTGGCGAGTGCCAGGCAAGATAGTTTGCATGAAAGCATCACTGCCCAATCTCGTTCCTAAATACCTCATGGAAAAGGGATTGGCCGTTGAAGCCGAAAAAATCGAACCAGGAATTCGTTTTCACAAAGTCGCCTGTGATGATGGCGACGATTACATACTCAACATTGCAGCACAACATGAGGGACATCTCGAAGGTAAACAAATAGCTCTTGCAGAAAGATTGGATCAGTTCCTCAAATACAGCGAAGCTTGTGAAATGCTGGTAAAGCTACAGTCGCTCATCCCCATCAACAATCCAAAATTTTTCGAGTACCAATCAGAACTCGTTGCTGTTGAAGAACTACTCAGCGAATATCACGACAGTTTACTGGCGATGTTCGAGGCTGACCTCGAGGGTAGTTTGCGGCTTTACACCACCATAGATTTGCCCGAGAACTATTCAGTGCAATACTTCAATCAATCACTGCAGGCACAAGCAAAAACTTTGCTGCCAAGATTGACCGCAACTGAGCAGAAGACGGTAGAGAAGTTGTTGGCTAAGCTGGACAGCTAGCTTTTTCTTGCTGTCTTATTGCCTTACGAGAGCCACAAGCAATTCGCCCAAAGTGCCGAACTCAGGGCAATAAGGCTCTTCACTCACATCTTCGTGATCGACCTTCAATATCTCAGGATCTTGAGGCGAATCTGGATTCTCTCGAACAAAGAAAAAGTAATGGTTATCTGCACCAAAGGGGAATAACTTCTCACTGTCTACACCAGTGAACTCCTTTTCCCAACCTGGCCAGAACCCAACTCTCGCATCATCGACAAACTTGAAGCCGTGAAGACAGAAGGGCATTTGGTCCTGCAGTTCATACTCGCTGAGGTTTTTATAATCTTCAGCATTTATGCTTAGCAGATATTTATGATAAAGCTCCGTTGAACTATCAAAGACCACCCCTTTGGGCCACTCAATGCCAAACCGAACTAGGTCCAAAGTTGAGGAGTGTTGCCCTCCCAACAGCCTTCCCCCAATTCTAGCGCCATTGGTTCGAACACTCTCTGTCAATGAATCCGTTTCCCACACAATTGCCTCCAGCTTGGCTTCTGCCTCTTCGTTTCGTTTCAGTTTTTCTCGCTCAGCCGCTTTACGACGCTCTGCTTTAGTGAGTTTTTTAGAATCCATAAAAACAGTATAGGCAACAACCTGAGTTGCTGCCTATACAACATCGAGTTTTTGGGTAAGCTCGAAGAGTAACCCTTGATTAAAAACCGTAACCAAAACCGTCACCAGTACCGGGCCAACAGTCTTTAATCATAAAGGTACCAATTTCGGTGCCATCGGAAATCCAGGGCTCACAACCATGTGTGCCATCATTAGCACCAAAAAAGAGCCCTCGGTTGCCCATGGCTTTTTGATAGTAGACTTCACTACTGGCTGGACCAGGATTGATGTCTTTGACGAGCACTGTGCCCACAGCTGTCCCATCGGATTTCCACAACTCGAGCCCATTGGTACCATCGTTTGCCCGGAAATAGAATGTGTTGCCTATGGTGACGAACTGGAGACCTTCAATACTCGAGTTTGCACCAGGATTAATGTCCTTGACCATCACAGTTCCAGCATTTGTGCCATCAGATTTCCAGAGTTCTTCTCCTGCAATGCCATCGTCAGCACAGAAGTAGAGGGTGTTACCCAAAGCAAAGGGCATGTAGGGCTTGGAATCGCCCCCAACGTTGATGTCTTTCACCATAACTGTGCCGATTTCAGAACCATCTGACTTCCATAGCTCAATACCATTGACGCCATCAGCTGCGCTGAAAAACAGAGTGGTTCCAGCAACTGTGAGTTTGGATGTGAAGGAGCTCATACTACCTGGCCAAATGTCTTTGACCATGACGGTACCGGCATCGGTACCATCTGACTTCCAGAGCTCGATACCATTTCCCATACTTGAAGCCCGGAAATACACTGTCGAACCAATGGCAACAAGATGATATGGTGAGGAATCACCATTAATACCTATGTCTTTCACCAATACTGTTCCAGCAGCTGTACCGTCAGTCTTCCACAGCTCCTCTCCAAGGTCAGTATCTGCTCGGAAATAATAAACGTCGCCAACTTTTACTATCCCATAGAAGTGGTTTATTGAGGGTCTGGAAGATGTTGCGCCAGGAAAAATGTCTCTTAAGAGGACAGTACCAGCTTCAGTACCATCAGAAATACCTAACTCAGCACCTGTAGTCCCATCGTTGTAACTGAATAGGGTTGGTAGACCAGCTGCAGGAGGCAATGTGCCGCCTCCACCAAAACCACCACAGCCCAAAATGATTAGAGGAGTAACAAGGATAAGAGAAAAGATGAAGATACGCTGCATTGTGGCCCAACCTTTCGCACCCAAGTTAATCGAGCAGCTCTCACTGCAGGGGTGCAGCCAAAACAATCTTTTCGCTTACCAGAAACAAAAAAATTAACTGCTTCAATCCCTGCAAATTTAATAGTTACGAAAAAATGAAAATTCGTGCAAAAGTTTTTTAAAAAATTCACTAACATTCCTGTTCTCTGCCTTGTCTTGCCAACAAGGAGGTCAATAATGAGAATAGTCAATGCTGTGCTAGTGACCGTATTGCTTCTATCTGCAAGCTCTTCATTTGCAGGTGACAATAGGTTCATTTGGAAACCACAGGCTGAAACTAGACCTGGCTTGGCAGTGCTTTTCCCTAGTTTTTATTCCATTAAAGATGTGTCTGACATTTATGTGAAAGATGCAGGCGGAACGACCAGACCATTTGAAAAATTCCAGAAAAAAGAGACGAATGGCAACCTCATCCACGCATTCTTCGAAGAACCAGGCTCCGCATTCCAAGCTCCCATAACTGCAGTTCTTGTATTCAATGATGGCAAGACCAAGGAGTGGTCAGTGCCTAGTGGTGCCGATCGTCACGAAACATATGACAAAGGCACAACTGGCAGCGCAGGCAGCAACTCACCTTCTGCCGGTACAGGGACATTGGATGATGTTCTCGCCTCCCACAGCGGACACACCAGTGGTCATGGAAACGCTGAAGTCGACCTCAATATCAACAACTTGGGGACCTTTGTATACACCTTCCATCGTGATGGTGAAGCAACAATTTCGGCTAAACTACTGACTTATGGCCACTCTAAATTGAGTGTCATCAGAAATAGTGGTGGTTCTGATGAAGAGTTACTCTACTGGGAAAGAAAGGACGAGTTTTCATCTTCGCCTCTTCACATCAGAGGCGAAGCTTTGCCAGACTCAGTCTATTCACCTTCACCTGGTGACTGGGCACCTCACGAAGTAACACGTAGTTTCGATTGCCACAAAGGAGACATCCTCATATTGACCTTAGAGGGTAACTTTGGCCCAACGACTCCGCATCTGAGGCTGACTGCCAACGGTGCAGGAAAGGCCACTCGGCACTGACAGATACTGGCATTGCTTGTTCTTTTTATATATATTGGTTGTTTCGATATAGAGAGAAGAACAATAGGGGGAACAATGACCCAACAGCTCTGCCGCAGTTTTTTCAGGAATCCAGCAAAGTTTTTAAAGAAAAAGCAACTGCTCTTCAATGAAGTTACTCCTGTCCAAGCCAACTACAGGAGGCTCTTTCCACAGGCCAATCTGACTAGCCAGGATGTTGGTTTGCCAGCAAACGTAGCAGATGCCACAGCCGACAGAGATGACTGTTTGGAACTTCTCAACCTGGGAGGGGCAAACCCCTGTCTTTTATGGGACATTGATGAAGTAACTGATTACGATTTCCGTGAAATCAAATTGCAGGCAACAGGACAGCATTGTCAGAGTGCTATCTATTTACCTTGGCAACGAAAACGTATTACTTATGTGACCCTAGACAACAACTGGGGAGCAAATGTCTTTTTCACGGCAACTTTGAGTGGATGTTCTATCTACATAACTGGTCCAGCCCATCATCCCACCGTCTATCACGCTAACGCTTTTGGCATCGGAGACAACGCTCAGAACCGAGATCAGTTGAAGAGGCAATACATGGACGGTCTTTACTCTATTGCAGCAGGAGACGCCACATTGGCCAATTTGACACATGTACTCAGGCCAGAGAGTTATGACACAGTCGATGACATGATTGCCCGTAAAGAGGCTCAGGGAAGAGTCTTTGCTGGTGGAGCACATAAACACTGCTATCGGAACGATACTTTCGTTGCTGGAGTGAGGAAAAGCGGGACGTGGAGGTTTTATTATCAACGTTCTGCAGAGATGCATTACAGCAGACCCAAACGAACACTGCCCAATCTTTTTCGGACAAACAAACGCATGAAGCAGCTCCCAATAAAGATGAAGGTCTATAGCTACCCGCTTCCCGAAGCTTGATATTGTATCCTGGTTCTGAAGTGTGATGAAGTTAGTTTCTATTCATAAATATGAACTCGATTTAGACCACCGCCTGCAGTGGTTGACTTACAGTTCTATACAGAAGTCATTCATCACCGGTGATGAAAACAATTCCATTGCAGTGTCCACAAAGGCCTCGACCACAGCTCTCAATGCAGCAGATTTCACGAACAAATCTCAGTTCAACTTGCCATTGCCAGCAAACATATATGAGGAGCTGACAGGACAGCTCTGGCATGGCTTTCTCTTCCTCAAGCCCGATGAATACGTATTGAGTGATGAATGTGCTGATGAGTTTGCTGGTGACCATCTACGGACACTAGTTTTTGGTCCTGATTATGGCCACTGTGTGAAAGATCCAAAAAGCAACCTGGTCTTCTCTCTATCCTGTCACGAGATTGTTCTAATGAAGGAAACTGTTGATGGCTTGCGGCCAATAGATAGCCGTAAAACGCGTGGTAAAGAGGCTCTAGCTTATGCTCTCCATCCCAAAGAAAAAACCATAGTTTACGGAGATAATTATGGAACCTTCTTTCAGCACACTTTTTCCCATAAGGGTATATGCAAGGGACGACAATTTGCCGTCAAAGAGAGAAAAGCTAGCTGCATAGACTTCATCAATAGAGGAAACTATCTTCTCATTGGCGGTATGGGTTACCTCTGTTTGTATTTGCACCACAAAGGAAAACTGAAGGAGCTCACGACGAAATCTCTTCCCGTTAGAGACTTCTTATGGTTGCCACAAAGACGTCTAATAATCGTAAACGAAGGATTACATGGACTCTCTGTTCATCAACTAAAAGATGAGCAGATAGCAAACATTGCTACTTTCAAAAGCTGCGAAGCAATATTTCACATAGCCTCTTCTCCTTGTGAGAACTATTTGGCTCTCACCTATCAGGGCAAAAGTCAGCTAGAAATTTTACAGTTGAAGCAAGACTGAAGACGACTTCCTGCAAAGTGCCACCTAGCCATGGCAAAAAGGCAAGAAACCCTTAATTATAGTTCCAAAAACCAATATTGATGGGCACCTTGTGTTGGACGTATTTTTGCGTATACGTCCTTGAAAGGGATTCACTTATGCCACTAATTCAATGGGATGATAGCTTCAGTGTAAAAATCGCTGAAATTGATAGGCAACATTTCAAACTCGTAGAAATGATCAACCAGGCAATGAGACAAGGTGAGGGAAGAGCAATATTGGGTAATACAATCAACGCCCTCATTTCTTATGTAAATACTCACTTTGCTACTGAAGAGAAATACTTCAAGAGGTTTGCATACCCAGAAACTCAGGCTCACGTACGTGAGCACCAGAAATTCGTCGAACAAGTTGCTACTCTTCGTGACAGCTTCGTCAAGGGTACAGCAGGCCTTTCAGTAAAAACGATGAACTTTTTGCGCAGTTGGTTACTTCAACACATCAAAGGTAGTGACCAGAAATATACTCAGCACTTCTTGGCGCAAGGTCTTGCTTAAGGAAATGTAAACCGTTCGAAGTTTATGCGGCACTCGTCGACTCCCAAGTTGGTGAGGGCTTTCTGCACGTCTTGCATCATAGCTGGTGGACCGCATAGATATACAAAGCTATCAGAGAGATAGTCTGCAGCCTCAGCCTTGAGGAACTCTTCATCGATATGACCGCAGAGACCACTCCAGTCTTCTTTCGGTTTCGAGAGAACCACCTTCTGTTGCCAATTGCCGAAAGGTTTCTTCAAGGCGTCAGAAAAAACTAAGTCATCTTCTTCTCTCGCCGCTCTGAGGAACAAACCTTTGCGTTCATCATTTTGCCTCTGTAGGTGTTCATACATTGAGAATA
>CAZXTJ010000388.1:0-7925 GCA_964643655.1 uncultured bacterium | reverse complement strand
AAGGCGACGAGATTGATTACATGAGCGCCGCTTTCTGGAACCAGTACAACATCATATCGTTGGCTGGTTTGGGAGCTATGGGGTTTTTCGTCCCTGGACTCTGGTATATGGTCGTTGCTGCTGAATTGGCCTATTTGGCAACTGTCCCCACCAATGAACGTTTCCAGCGTCTTGTCCGCTCTGAAGCCAATCGAGCCACCTTGGAGGAGAGCGCCTCTCGAGACCGTGACATGATGTCCAAGCTTGCTCAAAGGGACAAACGCCGTTATCTGGGCTTGGTAGAAATCACAGAAAAGATTAGGGCCGTTGCAGGAACAGTAGACTACTCTTCTCGCATTCTTGTTGAGCAAGACATAGATAAACTCGATTACCTCTTACGTACTTTTTTACGGATGCTCACTGCGCTCACTCGCCAGCGTGAACATCTCTCTTCTGTGGACAGAGACCAGATTCGTCGAGATGTGCGGCGTTTGGAAAAAGAAATGACCACTGACAAACCCCGTATTAAAGCGGTAAAACAACGCAACGTTGAAATATTGAAGCAAAGAATGAGTCGACTCGATAGAGTTGAGGAAGATCAAGAGCTCATTGTGGCCAATTTGGACACTATTGAAGCTACTCTCAGACTCATTCGTGACAATGTCGTCTCTTTGAACAATCCTGAAGGAATTTCCGATCAAATCGATTCCGTCGTCATAAATATGCAAGAGAACGAACGACTCATGGAAAGCATGTCTTCTTTCCTCGACTCACAAGCCATGAATGAAATTCGCCCTGATTTAAATGCTGTTCCTGCTCCTCCTAGTTCTTCAGAGGATGAAGAAGAGCGGGCAAGAACCCACTAAACCAAAGACTTCAAAAGACAGGGGTGCCAAATGGGCAAACAAGCGGATCTTCCCAATTGGGCCACAGAACTCGCTGAAAAATATCGTGGAGGAACTTTATGGGAATTCATCCTTCACGGCAATGTGCACGACTTGGTTCCTTATCGCTCTGGGTCCAAGGTCGAGTTTTATTCTCTACGCCAATACCTTGAAGAGGTGCTTTTCGTCCAAAGGGATGCGGTCATCTATTATGACCAAGCTTCTGGAATTCAAATATCCAATAATGAACAAATGCAGGGGTTTCTCAACGTCGTTCAGGCTGTTGACACTGTGTCAGGGACCAAGTTTTCCACCCAGGGATTACCGCGAGATCCACGGAGGGCTCTATACCTCATTGAACGATATATCCGTTCGGGCCTCTTGAATAAAAAACGGCAACGACGAGTAGCTCTCATCATTGATTTTGCCCAAATGATTGCACCGGCTCAAGCTGTCTCTGGCCTCTCTGCCGAAGAGGCCGCGACGGTCATTACGTTACTCAAATGGGCACAAGATCCAATGTTCCAAAAGGCTGACATCACTATCTGTCTGGTCTGTGAGAACTTGGCAGACTTGAATGACCTACTCCTCAAGAGTCCTCATACCGCAAAAGTTAACATTACACTGCCTACAGAAGAGCAACGTAAAGAGTACGTAACAAATGCTTTGGTGGACGATGAGTTCATCCGCCTCAGCGATGTTGAACCAAAAGCCTTGGCTCGTCTCACAGCAGGATTGAGTCGAATAAACCTGCTACATCTCGTTTGCCAAGCAATCAAAAACAACAACAGACTGACGATGAAATATGTTAGAGCAGCCAAAAAAGAGCTCATAGAGAAAGAGTGTTACGGTCTTCTCGAGTTCATTCAACCCAAATATGGATTGGATGTAGTTGTAGGCCATGAAGCTGCCAAAGAATGGCTGCAATCAGATGCGAAGTTGATCAAAGAGACCAAAATAGATGCCTTGCCCATGGGGTATCTGGTCTGTGGACCTGTAGGAACTGGAAAGACTTTTCTCGCCACATGTTTCACAGGAGAGATTGGCATTCCCTGTGTAAAACTGATGAATTTTCGCTCGCAGTGGCAAGGTGTTACAGAGGGCAACTGGGAGAAGATTCTCACTGTACTCAAAGCAATGGGGCCTGTTGGAGTAATCATTGATGAAGCTGATGCAGCTGTGGGAGATCGTTCATCATCCGGTGATAGTGGTACCTCTAGCCGAGTTTTTGCCAAACTAGCAGCAACCATGGGTGACACATCCAACCGCGGCCACATTCTCTGGTTCTTGCTGACTTGCCGTCCAGACTTATTGCCTGTCGACCTAAAAAGACAGGGAAGAGCCGAAGTACACATCCCCCTCTTTTACCCAGAGAAAAAAGAGCGTCGCCAGATGTTTGAGGTAATGGGTCGTAAAACAAAAACAAAGCTTGCAGAAAATGCAGTTACAGAAGCCATAGCTAAAAAGGAACTCTCAGGCGCTGACATAGAAGCTGTTGTAGTTAGAGCCAAACGTTGTGCTTATTTGAAGGATAGGGATGTCGTCGAAGCCAAAGATTTGACTGCAGTCGTCAAAAACTTCGTACCACCTGTTCGCGGCGAAGAGATTGAACTACAAGAGTTGGCAGCTGTCGTCGAATGTTCTGACCGTGCATTTCTTTCGTCCAAATACAAAAGAAAACGTCGTTCAACATTACAAAAAAGATTGGCAGTACTCAAACAGCTCGTCGACTAAGAGAGGTTAAGTGTGAGCAAAAGTTTGCCAAGAGCGACAATCCTCCTGCTTTTGCTCATTACTCTGGCAGGTTTAATCCCTCGTTATTATCGCTTGGATAAACCTCTGCTCATCTTTCACGCTTGGCGTCAATGTGACACTGCCGCCATTGCGAGGAACATTTATCGCAATGGTTTTGATTTCCTCCATCCACGCATCGACTATAGAGGTAATGGGGCAAACATTGCCGAAACAGAGTGTCAGATTTATGGCCTCATTGTGGCTGTTTTTTATGGACTCCTAGGCGAAAAAGAAGCCATAGGACGCACAGTCACGCTCTTGTTCTATTTAGCGACTATCTTGCCTTTGCTCTGGTTGTCTTTCCATATTGCTGGTCGCTATTCCCTCCCCTTCTGTCTCTTCTTCTTTCTAGCTACTCCTATGTCCGTAGTCATGAGTACGGCTTTTCAACCTGATGCCATGATGTTGTGTTTCTTGGTTTATTCGATTGCCCTCTTTTGGCAATATTTGCATAGTAAAAAGCCCTCATTCGGCGTTGCAGCCTCTATAACACTGGCTTTGGCGCTCCTCGTCAAGCTGTCAGCCGCCCACGTAGGCATAGTTTTTCTGGGTCTGAGTCTCGCTTATTATGGACTGAGTTTCATCAAAGAGGTCAGGCTATGGGCCATAGCAGTAATAAGTCTTCTGCCTGCATGTGCTTGGTACTCTTATGCCAGCTCTTTCCCAGTATCCTTTCAGCTTTGGACCTTGGGACCTCATAGACTGGAAAACTGGTTCGGCTGGTACAGCTCTGTCTATGTAAAAGCCTTTGCTCACCATATGATGGGCTTCACTCTTACAGAGCTAGTTTTTGGCTTGGGCTTGATTGGGTTCATTGGGCTGCTGAGTACCACCACAGGGAAAAAACGTGCCCTAGTCATCTCTTGGGCTGTTGCACTACTCTTTTACCTTGCTCTTACCTCAAAACACATGATCCGTCATTCTTATTATTGTCTGCCAGCTTTGCCACTGTTTGCCCTCTTGGCTTCCTGGGTGCCTGCAGCTCTCTTGCGTTTGATAGAAGAGCGTAAGCAACAGTATTTCCTGCCCGCTACGATGATTCTCTTCGCTCTCATTGGCAGTTGGATTATCAATCGCTCATATGGTGCTCTCTATCCACATATGTACGTTTTGAATGACAAACCGAAGCGGCTGTTACTGCTGGCCGAAATGATCAAAGAGAGAACAAAACCTGACGATCTCATAGTTACTGCTACGGGACATGGTAGGCCTGAATTGCTCTATTACGCCAACAGAAAAGGATGGCATATTGCTTTCGAGAAAGCCACTCGGGAGGCAGTTTTGAGTCTCTATCGTCAAGGTGCCAGATGGTTTGCCATCCTTCAGCCCAACCATCCCCAGGGCATTGTCAAGGAAAACGACCTGAGAACTGTTGCTCCTTTGATAAATCGTTTTCACAAAGGAAACTATAATCTCAATTACTGTGCTGGTGAAGGATATGGCTTTTTCACGGTCTTACCCATAGGCCTCTGGCTGGAAAAAGGGAAAGGCATTGGTACGGGCAACTTCACTTATGATGTCTTTCAGGACATTCGAACTTGCATCAAAGAGGGCAAGAACATTGATGCTATGGCCACAGTTTTAGGTCTAAATGCCTTCCTTCTACCCAAACCCATTCCTAATGAGCAGCACTTCCTTGCCGTGCCCAAACTTCTTGTATCTCCAAGTTGGCGCCTCATTCACTTTGAGGATGCTGGTTTTATCTATCTATTCGCTGGTGGGAAATCGAAGAAACGTGCTTTAAAAGAAGCCTATGAATACATCGATCCTCTCAATCGTTATGGCAATTTCTCTCGAAGCCCAAATCCCTCTCGCCAGATTTACGAGCGCTGTTACGATGAGGCAAGAAGAGCTCACGAAAAATCACGGAGTTCAATAAACTGCGCTTTGGTATTGGGTTTTATGTGTTTTCAGTTGGGCCGATTCGACGAAGGTTATCAGCTCATGTCTTCAGATGATCTGATAAAAGTTGCTCCCAAGACTTGTTATGTCAATCTGGCAATCTTCGCTTATCGAGCCAAAAGGTATGACTTGGCCCGCAAACATATACAGGAAATCCTCTCGCTTTTTGGTGAGAATCAACAAGCCAGAACACTTCTGCAAGTAATCAACAAAGAAGATCCTCCTAAATGAGCTGAGATTCATGGCTCTTCGGGCAGCTGCCGAAGAGTTTAGTAGGAGGAAAAGGATGCACAAGACAAAATTCTTGGTATTGGCATTGTTTTTGGCCGTTGGTCCAGCATGGTCTGCCAAGTTCATAAAAACAAAACCCGAGCTTTCTGGTGGTCCACCTGTATGGGAAGCCCCTGAGCCTGGTCATAAAGTAGATGGTGCAGGACAGCTAATTCTGGCTGGAACAGACGTCACCTTTTACCTAACTGGTGGTTCGGCACAGGTAGATCTGCGTGCTGGCGAAGGGCGAGTCTTCATTCCTGCTGGCGCTCGCTTCAAAGAGCGTATTAAAAACAGCTTTAGACACACAAAAAGAGTGCCACGAGATGGCGCAGGCAAGTGGTATGACCGCAATGTACGGCGACTCATTTTCCTTGCTGGCAAATCCGTTGGTACAGAAAATCACCCCTTCAGGGTCGAAGGGGATTCTTGGCTCATCGTACGTGGTTACAATGCTGTCGTCCAATTCAAGATGGCTGAAAAAGGTGAACAATACGCTAAGTATCGTTTTCCAATTCGCGACCCCAAAAAGGAAGAAGAAGAGCGCAGAAGAGAACGAGAACGACTCAATCGTGTGAACAGCAATGATCCAAATGTGCGCGCACAAGCAAGATTCAAAGAAGCAGGCGGACTTTATCGCATGAGTAAACGCTCAAAAGGCGGCGTTTTCACCGGATATTAACAAGCTTAGATGATTGTTTTGCCTTCGGCTGTCTTCTCGAAAAGATGGATTTTCGCCAAGTCGACACATCCAGTGAAGGGTTCGCCATATTTACCCTCTACTGAAGGAGCAAGACGGGCTACGAGGGTGTTTGTCTTCTCTTTGCCTTCCTCGAGCTTGAGGTAGAAGTAGTTCTCTGAACCCATTGGTTCAGTAACTTCGATGACAGACTTGAAGGTACATTCACCATCGACGACTTTGAAAGGTGCTGTGTCTTTGGAGTAGATATCCTCAGGACGAATGCCCAGAACTACTTCCACACCTTCCCACTTCATCAATCCTTTGAGGATCTTCTTGGGCAATTTGATTTCAATTCCTTCACCTTTGAGAACGCCTTTTTCAAAGCGACAGTCTATGAAGTTCATGGAAGGACTACCAATGAAGCCTGCAACAAAGCGGTTTGCAGGTGAATCGTAAACTATCTGAGGTGTGTCGCACTGCTGAACGTATCCACCATTGAGGACACATATTCTGTCACCCATTGTCATAGCTTCTGTTTGGTCGTGGGTAACATAGATGACTGTCGTTTCCAGTCTTTTGTGCAACTTGTTAATTTCAGCACGCATTTGCACACGGAGCTTGGCATCCAAGTTACTGAGAGGCTCATCCATAAGGAAAACCTGAGGATTTCGGACAATAGCTCGTCCCAAGGCAACACGCTGTCGCTGGCCACCAGACATCTGTTTGGGTTTGCGATCGAGCAATTCCTGAAGACCGAGAATGTCAGCAGCTTCTCGCACTTTCTCATCGATAGTGTGCTGCGGTGTGCCACGAAGTTTCAGACCAAAGGCCATATTCTCGTAGACGTTCATATGGGGGTAGAGAGCATAGTTCTGGAAAACCATGGCAATATCGCGATCTTTTGGCGGCAAATCATTTACTAATCGCTCACCAATGTAGATCTCACCTGAAGTGACCTCTTCCAAACCAGCAACCATTCTTAGGGTTGTCGATTTACCGCAACCAGATGGGCCAACAAAGATCATGAACTCTTTGTCTTTAATATCGAGATCAGTCGGTTTAACAGTATCTTCTTCAGCGCCTGGATAACGCTTTACCACTTTGTTGAGCGTAACACTCGCCATGGCGTCAATCTCCTTTATTGTAGGAAGAAAGGGCTCTCTTAAGTCATGGAATTGGTCCGAATATAACATGTAGGCTCCCATCGTTCAAGAAAGCCAAAAGCAGGCTAGAATAAAGACATGGAGCAAAAAGACCAAACTTTGATACTAAAGGAGTTGACCAAACCTACAGCAGCCACCCTGCTGCCCTTCTCTATGCTCCTCTTTTTCTGGTCAGGAAGGGGCTTTCCGACTCTTCTCCCCTTGACTGCCATCGTGCTCCTTGCCAATTTCCTCCTACTATATCTTCGAAGTTACCTCCTAGAATGCCGCCTGCTCGTCGATGAGGAGCAATCATCACTTTATTATCAGTATTTCTACAAGAATGAAGCTTGGGGCTCCCCTTCCCCAATAGATGAATCTCAGAGTGTTGTGGCGCTTCACCACCATCGTTTCCTCAACCATCCCTATTTGGAGGAGTGGATTTATGCCCTTTTTACTGATGGTAGTCGCCACCTCCTGTATGATCGAACAGCCAATTTCCAAGCGAACCAAATGACTCCTCTCGCAGTCAAAGAGCTGGCGGCACGTTTTGCGGCATCACTTGCCTGTCCTATCAAGTTCTTTGAAGGCAGGGATCGACAGGAAGACAAGCCCAAAAGAGAAAAGAATGAAGTCGCTCCCATCACAACCTTAGAACTGGTTACCATTAGGGGGACCAAAGAGTGGCGGTTCAAAGTTTACGTGGCCGCCCAAATGGCCTTTTGGGCCCCAATCTTTGGTCTCCTCTACGGAGCGTACCTGCATATTACAGCCTTGTTTCCAATGGCACTCTTTCTTTTATTGGCTAGCTGGTGGGTGGCAGCCGATCCTCTTGCACTGCTCCACTATCTACGCCACTGTACTATCGCTTTTTTAGCGCCACTTCTGCCTTCAGAGCTTCTCTTTTTCGATCTCAATGACAGTAGGATTGTTAAAAAACACCTCAATTGGCACCGCTCTGCTGTGCCCAAATGTGAATTTGTCTTACAGAAAGAAGAGATCAGAGAGGTGCGTTTGTCCTACTCACCAACAGAAGAACTGCGCCTTCTCCTCGAGAATGACGAGGTAATCCCACTATATTCGAGAGCGCAGAATTCGCCACTCAACCTTGGCCAAGCCCTTGAAGTCACGACAATTGAGCCTCTTGCCCGTCAGATTGCCAAGTTCACAGACAGTCCCCTTGTTGTCGAGGTGAGCCGTGATTGACGAGAACAAAGCCACATGCCCTATCTGTGGGGAAAAAGTAGGCATGGCACCTGTCATATGTGATAC
>CAZXTJ010000387.1:0-7954 GCA_964643655.1 uncultured bacterium | reverse complement strand
GCTGAACTATTCACAGACGTACCACGCACTCATTGGGCTTATGAAGCTATCGAGAAGGCTGTCGAAGCTGGAATATTGCAGGGATTCGATGGCAAGTTTTATGGCGCGCGTAAACTCAATCGCTTTCAAATGGCCGTCATTACTGCCAAGATGCTGAAGAGATTCGAAGAGCTAGGTGGCGCAGCCGGCGGCTCTGTTGACGATGAAATGGTTCAGGAGCTCGAAGCCCTCGTCATTGAATTTGCCGAAGAATTGTCTTTGGCAAAGGTCAAGGTTGGCCACTTGGAAAGTGAAATCGAAGAGCTCAAAGAAGGTCCTGAAAAAGGGACAAAGACAGTCCAAAACATTGGAATTACGGCATTCGCCGAATTTGCTCTCGTAAACACCGATCAAGATAATGGCGGCGCTAGTCGTTATTCGGCACTAGGTCGGGGCGAGGACTCAACATTCTTCGATATGCAGCAAGTAAGCATAGGCATAGACAAACAAGTCAGTGATGGCCTGCATTTTCATGCCCAAATGGACTTTGCCAGTGATCTGAATAATGCTGCTGGTGTTGGCGTTAACCAGGCTTATTTCTTCTTTGATGAATTGTTTGGCAATGTTGGCGGTAAATTGGGCGCTTTTGCTCCTCCTTTCAGCATGGAACACAATGGTCCCTTTCGTACTTGCAACCTCACAATCACTCCATCCATTGCCAATAGCTATCACGACAGTTTTCGATACACGGGAGTGGAAATCCAACGTACACAAGACGTAGAACCTGGTGATGTCAGTTGGAAATTTGGTGTAGTCAGTGGCACTGACTCCGTTGGTGTACCAGCGTTTTTGATGAGTGACTTTCCTGTGAACGTCAATCGCGCCGAAGCCGATGATGGATTTGGTTATTACATTTGGATTGGCAAGAAACCTGAGCGCATTGGTGACTGGGGTTGGAATTTCAGCTTCATGGACAATGGTGGGGACAACAATCCAGGAGGTGGCTTCACTGCATCACCTGGCGGAGAAACCTCATTCTTCCAAGTGGGCTTTGAGTGGGCCAATGACGACTTGCTCGTGATGGCTCAATATCTCGATGGTAGCAGTGATACAGGTGCAGATACCGACTTTACCGCCTATTACCTCCTGTTGAACTACAAAATCGATGACAACCAGAGTGCAACCATTCGTTTGGACGAATGTGAATGGGACAATGGCGTTAGTTTCGTTGCCAAAGGTTTGACAGTGGCATACAACCGTCAGGTAACTGACAATTCAATCTTCCAGTTTGAATACTGTTCACCTGATAGTGGTGATTTGGCTGCTACGGATGTTGATGATGATCTCATCCAACTACGGTACAAAGTATTCTTCTAGTCCCTCAAAACTACACATACACCCTGAGTTTAGGCTCAGGGTGTATTTCTTTATGACATAACTCTTCCCTGCCGATACATGAAATAGTAGAGTCATGCTAGGCTGTGTTCAGTATCCAGCCGGGAAAGGTGAAGGCATGTCGCCTGATAAGAGTTCTAAAAAGACGACTATTCTCGTTGTAGATGATGAAGAACCCATTCGCTTCTTATGTGAAGATTTGCTTGCTTCGCTCGATTATGTCGTGTTGACAGCGCCTGATGGCGAAGCTGCCTTAGCAATGCTCAAAGAAAGAGATGACATAGATATCGTAATCAGTGATTTGCGAATGCCTGGTATAGATGGTCTCGAAGTTACGAGACGTGTTCGGAGTGAACACCCTACAGTGGACGTCATCGTACTCACAGGCTTTGCATCCATTGAAAGTGCTGTCGAAAGTATGAAATTGGGTGCTTCTGATTTCATTCGCAAGCCTTTTAATCTCAACACGCTCATTTCTAGTGTGACAAAGATTGTGGAGCGGCGAAACTTGGCACCTGGTGACGAGGATTCGCAGACTGAAGACATGTCAATGGGCCAATTGCTGAAGAGCAAGATGGCTGAATTGGATGAGCTGAAAAACGAGTTCATTACCATTACCTCGCACGAGCTGCTGACTCCTTTGACTCCAATCTCGGGATATATCGATACTCTCCGTGAAGGTAGTCTTGGTGAGTTGACCAACGATCAGCGTGAGGCATTGGATACAGTCCATAAAGAGATTGAGAAACTACGTGGCCACATTAGAAACCTACTCTCCATCCGTGACTTGCAGGGTGCTGGGATGAAGTTCGAGTTGGCCCAAGTCGATTTGCGTGAACTCTTGGCAGATGCAGTTCGTCAGGTGGCAACTTTGGCCACGGAAAGGAAAGTGTCCTTCCGTACTGAGGCTGAAGGTGATTTGGAAATTACGACAGATCCCGTCAAATTGACTGCCGTTGCCGTCGAGCTCCTCTCCAATGCCATCAAATTCAATAGTGAAGGCGGAGAGATTGCAGTTTCTATTGAACGTAGAGACAGCAACGTTGCCATTGTCGTTCAAGATGACGGCATTGGTATCGAAGAGACAGATCTTCCACAGATTTTCGAGAAGTTCTATCAGATTCATAGAGGTGATACACGCAACTACGAAGGTATTGGCATTGGTTTGACCGTTGCCCGCGGTATCATTGAAGCTCTTGGTGGAACCATAGACATAGAGTCTGCTCGAGAAAAGGGTACACGCGTTACCGTTACCCTGCCTGTCAACGACTGAGTGACACATGGCTCCTCGTGATTTGCACGAACGTGTACTCCGGGGTTTGCGCAGTCCTTTCACTGATGTACGCCTATGGGCTTGCCGTTCGGCCCATGACAAGAGGTTGCGACTTACAATTAGAGAGGTGCGACCACTCTTTGCGGACAAAAGTAGACGCGTTCAAAGAGAAGCCATTCGGCTGGCAGGCTTGAAGCAACTGACTGGAGCAGTTCCAGATTTGATAGACATGCTCAACAGTGCTGATGGTGATTTGTCACTTCAGGCTGCAGTAGCCCTCGATGCAATCTCAGGGAAGAGCGCAGCTCCACCAAAACCACGCCCCGTTCCTGGTTTGAAAGCTAAGCCCAAGGATGAGCAAGTTGTTCAATTGCGCCCTGTCGTACCCATGGAACCAAGAAGTATCAGTCCTTTGCCAGGTGAGCCCGAATTCGACGAATCTATCAACGAGACTCCTTTTGTTGGTTTCTTGGCCCTCGTTGCAGTGGCTGCTGCATTTGTTTGTGGAATATTCGTCGCTCCGGCTTTTTATCCCCAAGTGCAAAACAATGACCACAAAGATCTGCATCATAGTTTTGCTCTTGTTCTCGAACAGATTGAATCTCCTCGAGACAGGGCCGCCTTGGCCAAAACATTTGCGGCAATTTTGGCGAAAAAACAACAACCAGAGGAACAACGATTACAATTTGATGATGGTCAGATCCAAAAAACACCTACTCCAGTAGTAGTCAAACCTACAGTCTCACCTCCAACACCTTCGTCACCACTTTCAACAGAGGAGGTGGATGAAAGAGTTGCTGTGTGGCTTTCCATGGCTCATCGTTACCTGGAAAGTGGTAGACCCAAAGAAGTCAAACGCTTGCTCGATAAAGTTCTTGCAGTTGCCCCTCGCTCGCAAGGAGCAAAGCGCCTAAAAAGGCTTGCCCGTGATCGTTACGGGGATATAGAATAAGGAGCCGAAGGTTTGCATACTTCAATGGGTTTTGTTCTGGAGGAAATGTGTATAGACTGGCATGTTTACTAGTTGTTCTTAGCCTGGTTTCCATTTGTGTTTCCACTCCGTGTTACGCACAAAGCTCCAAGAGTGGCGGCAACAACAAACACAATTTCAGTTGTCGAACGTGTCATAGCACACACTTTCCCAAAGGTCGTTTCCTTTGGGCTTCGGAACCGAAGAAAAAGACGGCCAAAGGTACTTTGTTACTTGCCAATGAGGCTATGTGTTACACATGCCATTCGGAAAAGAACAAAGGTGCTAAGTTCTTTGAGCCTGGCATGTCTCATCCCATCAATGTTGAACCAAGTAAAAACGTAAAAGTGCCCAAAGAACTGGGAACAGTCTTTGTCAAAAACGTAGGAAACGTAATTACCTGTACGTCCTGTCACGATCCACATGGACGGCAGAAAATGTTCCTTAAACTGCCCGTCGAGGGTGATCGCCTGTGCAAGGCTTGTCACATCAATCTGAAGAGGTAACCATCACACATCTGATGGCAAGCACCTATCAAAAGGCGGCCGGGGTGGTTGCCGCCGTATTTACCGCTGTCGTCATTCTTTGCACGCCCATATCTGCTTTTGCTGCTGGTTGGTCCTATTACGAGCGTCGTGGTGACGAACGAATGGCTACCAAAAGATGGTCTCAGGCCAAAGAGTATTACATGAAGGCCATCACTGCTGCTGGTGACAGTGCACCAAGGCCACTTTGGGAGAAATACAATAGCGCCTTTCAGAACGCTTGGCGTGAAGAGCAAGTAATCAGGATGAAAATCAAGCGCAAAGAGCGTGCAGCTCGTCTAAAGGAAGAAAAAGAAGCAGCTGCCTTGAAAAAAGCGCAAGAGAAGTTTGACGGTGGCAAAATCCCAGTTGAAGATGAATCCACTGAAAATACTGCTATAACGACAATTCCAGAAGCAGCTGAGGGTGGTGACCCTAAAAAAGAGGGTTATGTCGAGATATTGCCTGACGGCACAGTCAAGATGAGCATTGAGGATTATCTCAAGGGTGGTCGTGTCACTCGTCTTGGGAATGTGCCTGGTGGCTCACCCAGGGTAGATCCCAACAAGCGAGAGAAAGAAAGAGAAAAACCACAAGGACCTCAGCCCACGAGTTTCTGGCGAGAGCCTTTGGCAGACCGTTCTGGTGGACGCAGTCAATTTAGTCCAGATGAAAAGGTTGGTCTTTCAACGGTAAGGACTGCTGCAGGTGGTGTAAATGCTGACAAAGCCGAAAGCTCCACCATTACGACACCAGAATATGAAGTAAGTAATATCCGAGTTCGCTTCATCGGCTCGAGTAAATTGTTGATCACAGGATCGGTTAAGAACAAAACCAGATTTCCCTTCCACAATGCCCGAGTGTATGTGCGTCTCTATAATGAGACGGGAGTCTTCAGAGGGAGAAACTGGGGGTATCTCAAACGAGGTAGACAAACCCTCAATCCTGGCCGTAGCAAAGACTTCGAAGTGAAGTTTTTTGGCTACACGGGAACTGTGGGCTCTTACAAAATCGAAGTCGTAGCAAATTTCAAGCGCTGAGGAACATAAATGCATGTAGGTATCTGTGAAATATCAATAAGACTCCCTGAGATAACTACCCTCAAGGAGAAAAGGCAGATTACCCAATCTGTTGTGAAGAACCTACACAACAAATTTAACGTATCAGCTGCTGAAGTTGACCATCTAGACAACAAAACACTCTTTGGTTTGGGCCTCGGTGCAGTATCGGGCTCGCGGAAAGTCATTGACTCTACCTTTAGTGCTGTCTTGAAGTACCTTGAAAGAGATAGACGCTTGGATGTAGAGACATTTGACCAAGAGTATTTATAGGTATCATCCATGGTGAAAAATAACGTAAGCTCTCATGAGCAAGAAGAACGGCGAAAAGGTGCTTCTGACGCGAAAATGCGTTCGAAGCTCATTTCGGAAGAGCTCGAACAGCGCCTCATGGAGGTTACTGGCTTGACCAAGTCAGATCTCTATAATAGACGCGGCGGGCTTTCTGAGCGTGGTTTGGCTGCTTTGCTCGAGCAAGGCGACACGATAGTTGAAGTCTTGGATGACCATGTGGTTATACAGACAAAGGATGGTACGCAACAGACTTATTGGAATTTAAATCGCGAACTACCCTTTCTGAAGAGCTGCTCTTCTGACGATAATGGTACTAATGAGGGGATAACTACTACTGCCGACCAGGAAGGTGGCAGACCATAACCCTGTTAAAGAACATACATATCTTTCAGGATCTTCAAGATGAAGATCTTGATAAGCTGCAGCGCATCGCAAAAGAGGATGTGTATGGTCCTGGTGTAGCCCTTTTTCGTGAGGGTGACCCTTCCTCTGCCTTTTATATCATCAAGTGGGGCTCCGTAAAGATTGTCAAAGGCCATGGCTCAGGCAATCCCAAAGCACTGGCCATTCTCCGTGAAGGCGATTTCTTTGGTGAAATGGGTGTTATCGAGGACAGTCCCCGTTATGCCTCCGCCATTGTGGAAGATGAAGCCTGTATCATTCAGGTGAAAAAGGCCGATTTTGATGAATTGATGTCCGTTAACCCATCGATTGCCATGAAAATCATGGTCACGGTAACGAGACGTTATAAAAGCAATATTGAGGCCGGTATAGAAGCACAACCTCCTACTACTTCACTACAAGCTACGGAACAAGCCAATCGTATGGCTCATATGATTGTTTTCCATGGCTCTACAGGTGGTGCTGGTGTATCGACAATAGTCTGTAACTTAGGCTTCTGCCTCAAGGAAATGGGCGCTAGAGTATTGCTCATTGATGGCTCTACCCAGTTTGGTGACTTGAGCGTTTTGCTCGATGTCATTCCCAAACAGACGCTATATCAGATGGCTGAAGAGGAAGAGTTTTCCCTCGAGGTCATCAATACGAATTATGTCAACTCGACAAAGTTTGGTTTTGATTTCATTGCTGCTCCATTGAAACCAGAGCAGTCTGAGGTCGTGACAGCCGATCTCTTTCGAGTATTAATCGATGTCATTCGACCAAATTACGACTTCATTCTCGTGGATACGTACCATCTCATGCAGGAGCCCATTTTGACCTTGCTCGAGATGGCTGACGAGATTGCTTATGTGATGTCACCTGACTTGCCTAGTATGAAAAATGCTCGCCTCTGGCTCGAGCTGGTCAAGGCCCTGGACTTCACTAAAGCCAATATCAAAGTGGTTTTGAACAAGATCATTCCCAATTCCTCAGTGAATGTTGCTTCAGTGCAAAAAAACTTGGGCGTTCAAATGCTCGGTGCTGTGCCTTATGACTTCGATTTGGCACTCGAGTGTGTTAACAAAGGTGAGCTCGTCGTCAATCATCCCAATGAAGATATTGCCAAAGCAATCATATCCGTGGCAGAACAACTCAATCCTCAGGGCAAAGGCAAGAGTGAAGAGGGCTCTTTCTTCTCTGGTTGGGTTGGCCGTTTGACGAGTCGCTTCAAGTTATCTGGTTAATCTGAGCTCTTTCTCAGGCAAATAAAAAACCCTGCTCGAAAGCAGGGTTTTTTGATGGTTTCAGAGCAATTAAGCTTTGGCTTCTGCTGCAGGAGCTGCTGCGGCAGCTTCGCCTTCGGCAGCTTCGCCTTCGGCAGCTTCGCCTTCAGCCTCTTCAGCCACGACAACTTTCTTCGGTTCTACAACCGTTGCCACTGTTGCTCTGTCTTCGATGTGGTACAGCTCAATGCCCTCAGGCAATTTCACGTCACCTATGGTCAAGGTGTCGTGCAAGTTGAGATGACCAACTTCGACGTCGATGTGTTCTACGATAAATCGAGGTTCACAACGAATGGTGACTTCGTTCAACTGATGAACGAGGATACCAGCCTGGTCAGTAACACCAACAGGTGTACCAAGCAAGTTGATAGGAACAGTCATGTTCACTTTTTCGCCAGCGCGTACACCCTGGAGATCAACGTGGAGAATGTTCTTTTTGAAAGTGTCCATCTGGATGTTCTTGTAAACAGCTTGCTGTTCAGATCCTTTGTCCACATCAAAAATGAGCTTTACGAGTCCAGTTTCGCCATGTCCACGGATGACTCTGCGAAGTTCCAAGTCATCGATGGCTACGTCAAGACTTTCGTCACCACGGTGATAGAGCGTTGCAGGTACAAAACCTTGCTTGCGGAGTTTGCGGCAACCTATTTTGCCTTTCTCCTCACGCCGTCGTACTTTGAGTTCTTCCATCATGATATCTACAACTCCCTTAAAATGCTGCGTTTGCCCTGCGCTAACGGGTACGCTGACGCAGCCAAAACGTCAAGAAATGCGCTCTGGAAGCCGATAAAGTACCA
>CAZXTJ010000386.1:0-7971 GCA_964643655.1 uncultured bacterium | reverse complement strand
GGAAAAACCATATTTCATTCCTGAGAGCAAAAAAATCCAAGCCCTCTTGCAAGACTTTAGGGAAAAGGCTCTGTCAATAGCCATCGTTCTCGACGAATATGGCGGCGTAGTTGGCCTTGTCACGCTAGAGGACTTGCTGGAAGAGATCTTCGGTGAAGTCTACGACGAGAACGAAACCGATGAAGAAGAGATCAGAGAAAATGAAGATGGTACATACCGCATATTGGGCCGGGCACCAATTGATGACGTCTCTGAAACATTGGGTGTTCAGCTAGCTGATGAAGATGAAGATTATGACACCATTGCAGGTTTCTGTCTTGCCCGACTGGGACGTATAGCTTGGCGTGGAGACGAGATAAGAGAAGAAGGATTCCGCTTCAGAGTGACAAAAACTGTGAAGAGACGAATTGTAGAAGTCATGGTCTCATCGTTATCTCCTCGAGTGAAACAACGAGGTGAAGATAGTGATTGAGATAGGAGTTTACGCTACACTCATCTTCTTGTGTCTTGCTGCAGAAGCTTTCTTTTCTGGTACAGAGACAGGGATGATCTCTCTCAACCGTGTTCGTCTTCGCCATCAAGCAACTGAGGGTGATAGTCGCGCAGCCTTCTTGGCCGACGTATTGGACAATCCAGATACTCTGTTGGCCACTACACTCGTTGGTACGAACTTGGCCGTTGTTACCTCTACAGCCCTTGCCACGAAGCTCTTTTCACTCCTGTACCCCAAAGAGACAACCATCCTTGTATCTTTCATCATGATTCCCATCATCGTCATTGGTGGAGAGCTCATACCCAAAGCAGTCTTTCGTCGTCGCCCCCATGAGATGCTCTTGCCATCAGTTCCATTGTTGAAGGCGGCACTATTCGTTCTCAGTTTGCCAGCGAGAGCTATTGGTGTGGTAAGTCGATACTTGCTCAATTGGTATGGCGGTGGTGAAGAGCGCAGTCCTTTTGTTACGAGAGACGAGCTCGTTGCCCTCATCAAAGCAGGTGCCAGTGAAGGAACTCTCGATCCGGGGCAACAACGTATGCTCCACGGAGCCTTTTCTTTCGCAGGAATTTCTTTACGCGAGGCTATGATGCCTTTGACATCTGTACAAGCTCTTCCCTCCACTGCAAAAGTCTCTGAGGTCCTTGAGAGGGCGAGAAAGACAGAGTATTTCAGATTTCCTGTTTATGAAGAGCGCATTGACCAGGTAACAGGTGTAGTCAATGCGTCGGATTTGCTCTATGAGAATGTAGACAATGAAGAACCCATAGCCGATTACATTCGTTCTCCTCTTTATCTGCCCAATACAGTACCAATCGATTCCGCCTTGATTAGAATGCAAAGAAATCAAGAACCACTGGCAATTGTTGTTGATGAATATGGTGGTTGTGATGGAATTGTTACTATTCAAGATATCTTTGAGCAAGTCGTTGGTGATTTGGATTCTAGCCGTGAGTTGGCTGAGGAGATTACTGTTCTTTCACCTGGCAATTTTCAACTGGATGCTCATATTGATCTCGATGTCCTCAATGACGAACTAGGTCTCAGTCTTCCTAAAAAAGGTTACGAAACATTGGCTGGATTTCTTTTGACCCGTTTTCAGCGAATTCCCAATTCAGGTGAAAGACTGATTTATAAAAATCTTCAATTTGAGGTCCTGTCCCTCAAAGGACCAACGATAGAGACCGTCAATCTCCGCCTCCGAAAATAGCTTTGCAGTGCATTAGGACAAAAAAGCTCCAAAAAGCCTAAGAATTGGCACTTCCATCTACCGATGAAAAGAATGGAATAGTCTCTAGATGGAGGTATCGATAGATGACGTCCAATAAGTCAGAAGATAAGGGTCATGAATTGTCTTGGAGTGGGATGCAGCCCAAATTACAAGGCAAACCCTTTGCAGATTATGTGGAAACACTCTTAGAAAAAGCCAAAGTTCAAACTATGGTCGTGGCTCGCGACGCTGTCATTTTTGAAGAGGGCGATAGCGGTGAGTGTGCCTATTTCATTTCTAGTGGCAATGTAAAGATTGCCTGTAAAGATAACAAGGGTGAACAACGGATCTTGGCCATTGTTGGTCCTGGTGAGATCTTCGGTGAAATGGCATTGTTGGACAAAAACGTTCGCTCAGCTTCAGCCATAGCAGCTGAATCTGTCGTTCTCTACATCATTGAGCGAGATAAAGTCGTTCAGCTCATGACTGAGATCCCTCAGCTCTCAATGTGGATGCTCAACGTCATGGCTCGTCGTTTGCGAAGAATGGATAGAGTCATAGCTCAAATGGTGCAAGTCCATGACGTGAACAGACGCATACTCGTTGGGCAAGAAGCTGAAAGGCGTAGAGTTGGCCGTGATTTGCACGACGGTCCAGCTCAGTGTTTTGCTGACTACATAATGCGTCTTCAAATTATCGACAGACTCATTGAAAGAGACGTAGATCAAGCCCGAGATGAAATTGAGGAGCTGCAAGTAAGCCTCAAAGACGGTTTACAAAAGATACGTGAGCTCATATACAACCTTCATCCCAAAGAGCTGACTCAAGCTGGTCTCACTGGAGCCATTGAAAAATTCGTTGAAAAAATCTGTCAGCGTGCTGGTTTGCAGGTGGAATTCCAACACAAGGATGTTCCTGAAGAACTCTCCTCAGCATTGGAAGCCACCCTCTACTGCATTGTTCAAGAAGCAGTAAACAATGCCCGCAAACACGCAGAGGCCGAGACCATTCGGATTTCAATGGAAGTCGATGAACAAGGAGAACTCACACTGGTCATTAGTGATGATGGTAATGGATTTGACGTTCAAGCCCTTATGGCTGATTACGAGGATCTAGAGAGCTACGGACTCTCGTCAATGGATGAACGCATAATGCTCACCGGTGGAACGATGAATATACAATCAGCTGTCGATTGCGGCACAATGCTTACCTTCAAGCTGCAGCTGCCAGAGACAACTGAGAAAGAAAATGAAACAGATGAGGAGAGTGAAGCGTGAAGCTCTGCAGCCGCTGCCGTTCAGACAATAACGGTGATTTGAAATTCTGTAACTATTGTGGTGCTAGGCTGCGAACACTTGTCCCTTATGATTGTTATGGTGGAGCAGCTCCAATGTTCAAGCCAGCTCAAGTCGTGCCCGCTTCCACTGAGGTGACAGATGCCAAGCTTGCCTATAGATATTTCCTCAAAGGTAAACATGCCTTTGCTGCAGGTGATCTCGATAGAGCGACTTTGATGTTTCAATGTGCCCTCGATGCCAATCCTGCTGATCAGCAAGTGAAAGCATTCCTTCTTCGAGTGACTGAAATGAAGAACAAAAGCAAAGCGCTCGAAGGGCGTGCCGCGAAAATGCGTCGCCAATATGGCCTTTCTTCTGCTTCAGTGCAAGCAAAGGACTTGGCATTCACAGAAGCGCGGGAGAGAGTGGAATCCCAAGCGCAAGTCAGAGTGAATAATCGTGCAAGAGACAAAGAACGTCTCCGCGTGATCAAATCCGTCAATAAGGCTCCCGTGGCAGTAAATCCACCCAAAGAAGAGCTTCCCAAACCCAAGTTGACTGTAGTGCCAACAACCAAAGCTCCAGCAGCAGAACTTTCACCAGTCTGCCAGGAACTATTGGAACAGCCTGAAGTTGTCAAACCAGTCGTTGCCGAAAAGAAAATTCCTCCTCGTCCGGCTTGGTTGGATACACCAGCTGTAGAAGGTCGTGAGGACTTTGAGACACTAGCTGAGCAACCGCTGTCACCTTCCGAATATCTCGATTACGCCCCTGAATCAGATACTTGGAAAGATATGATGGCTTCTGGCCTCGTCATCTTTGGTCTAGCCGTTTTCGGTTGGGTTTTAGTTATGTAAATTAGGAGTGCTCCATGCCTCTAGTCAAAATAGATACATCAGCTCAACTGACAGTTGAGATCAAACAGCAAATAGTTGCTGAACTATCCAAGCTAGTCGCCCAGACAATAGGCAAACCAGAGCAATACGTCATGGTGACCATTGCACCGGCACAAATCATGTTGTCTGCCTGCTCAGAGCCAGCCGTCTTCGCTGACGTACGCTCAATAGGTGGTCTCACCTCAGCAGTCAATGGCGAGCTCTGCAAAGGGATTTGCGACATATTCAAGCGCCATGCGGCCATTCCGGCTGAACGTGTATATGCCAACTTTACAGAGATTGCTCCGGCCAACTGGGGTTGGAGATCGTCTACCTTTGGTTAGTGGCGGTATAGGCGTTGACGTGGTATCGTCCTTTCTGAGGAGGAACCGTGATTAAACGCAACGAGCCCTGCTGGTGTGGCAGCGGAAAAAAGTATAAAAAATGCCATTTGCGCGCTGACGAAGCTTCTGGCAATAAAAATGTCGGTCAGAAAAAACGCTCACCCTACGCCAAGTCCACGCGAGACATTGCTGGTATGAGGCGAGCTGGAGCTTTTAATGGCCAGCTCTTGGATTACATTCGGCCCTTTGTCAAAGTGGGAGTATCTACCTTGGAACTCAATGATAGAGTTCACGAGTACACACTTCGCCATGGCCACAAACCAGCTCCTTTGGGATATCGCGGTTACCCAAAATCTTGCTGCATTTCGCGCAATGAAATCGTCTGTCACGGCATACCTTCGGCTCACGAAAAACTAGTCGACGGCGACATCGTCAATATTGATGTGACCTCCATCGTTGATGGTTATTATGGCGACTCCTCAGAAACATTCCTTGTGGGGAATGTGAAAGAAGAGGCTAAAAAGCTCGTCAAGGTAGCCGCTTTATCACTCCTTCGTGCCATTGAAGCAATTGGGCCAGGTATCCATCTCGTGGCTGTTGGTGAAGCCATACAACCATTTGCTCGTTCCAATGGATACTCTGTCGTCCGTGAGTTTACGGGCCATGGCATAGGCAGACAATTTCACGAGCATTTTTCGGTGAACCATCATCGTGGTCTAGATTGCGATGATGTAGTCCTGGAACCGGGTATGACCTTCACTATCGAACCAATGATAAACGCAGGCACCTGGCGAACTATCATTGATACAGAGGATAATTGGACAGCCCGCACAAAAGATGGCGCTCTTTCAGCACAGTTCGAACACACATTGCTCATCACTGAAGATGGTGTAGAAGTACTGACTCTGACACCTGCTCAAAAACGAGCTGGGAAAATCTTAATCGTCGACGGAATAGAGCTTTAATATTTCCAGCGTCGTCGCTTGCGGCCTACGCTCATGGTCTTTCGACGAACTCTATTCATCTGCCGTTGCCTTTCGCGTCTACGAGTTGCTCGTCTACGCCTATCCATATCCTGTTGTTTACGTCTTTTGGCAACTTCAGCGGCAGACTGTTTTTTCTTAGTCTTCTTTCGTCTAGTTTTCTTCGTTGTTTTTTTCCGTGCAGCATATGTTCGTTTGGGCTGGGTAACACTTTCGCTGCCACCCAGTGCGGAATAAGCAATGACTGCCAAAGCGCCAAGGACGAGGACCATAGGTCCAAAAAAGGAAGCAGCCAGGGAAGTAGAGTTTTGTTGACCCCAAGAAGAGTGCTCCAAAGGATCAGCTGTTCGCCACACTTCTCTTTGAACCATTGAGGGAGTGCCTGCAGGGGCTCTCGGTCCTGTGACTCCCCAAATCTCCTGGAAATCCAGTGGCACGTCACCAGCTGTTTGTTCAGGAAGATCTTTTCTATCGACTTTCAACTCGAAGAATTTTTCATCTGAAAGATCCAGTCGATCCCTCAACTCTTGCAGTGTGCGTTGGAATAAATCCTCGCGGAAGCCCTCTGCCTTTTCCAGTTCTCGACCAAGGAAAGAAACAGATTTTTCACTGCCATAAAGAGCGAGCAACAAACATTGTTTCTTGAGCAAGTCCACTGCTTGCTCTTTAGGGATCAACTTGAATAGCAGCTCTTCGGTCCACGGAGGTTTGACTGTTTTGAGGAAATACAAAGCACTGTCACGTCGGCCTTCACGGTCAGATTCGGCCAGCTTATCTACGAGCTTATGTGCTTCATCTCCATCAAAACCGTACAAAGTTTTTGCTACGTTTGCTCTGACACGATGATCTTCATCTTCGAGTAAAGGCACTAGAACTGGCCAGATGACTTCGTCACCAATCATCTCCAGAGCTTCAACAGCATTGGCCCGTACTCGCGAATCATCGTGTTTGAGGAAACCTTGGATGGCACGGATAGTGGTCTCATCGCCCAAAGAGCCAAGGGCTTTGACGAGTGAAGCGATGACAAATCTGTCTTCTTCTTTTTCGATGACGCTTTCAATGAAAGGCAATGCACCTTCATCACCTTCGTTTGTGAGACGCTTGAGCAACTCTAGTTTGTCCCATTGGCGACCACTTTCGAAGACCCTCTGTGCCTCTTCTTCATCAAAAGAACCTTCAATGAAAATAGGTCCCAACTCAGGGACGGAGGCTTTGAGATCAGGTTGCCAGTCATTAAAGAGGCGACGGGCAGCATATTGAAGCTCTGGATCTTCATCTTCGAGCATGACTTTTTTGAAGATACGGATGACCCTTGTACAGCGAGGTTGTCGCGATAGTTTAACGAGTGCGCGACGCCTCTCTTGCGCCTCGCCAGTCAACAGAGTGTTCTCGAGCCCGTTAATGAGCAGATTGTTTATCCGCTGAGCCATTCCACCTCGTCATCAATTCCTTTTACCAGCAGATCCCAACGTAGTTGCATCGAAGTCGACTGGTAATACTTTGATTGGGATTTCAATACTACTCATATTACCCGACTTGTCATAGGCTTTGATGATTAAATGACGTACTGGCCCATCGCCACCACCGGCGTTGGGATCACGCAGAATGAGCTCGGCATCGACAACTTGCGGTTCAGCTTCACCCTCAGTCTCCAACTCAGGGATGTAGCCGGACAAACGATCTTCCCATGTGGAATAGCCAGACCAGTGTTCATCATCTTCGCCATGTTTTTTGGTCAAATTGAGCAGGAAGTGTTCGTCACCTTCTTTTGCATTGAATCTGTCTAAGTCTTGGAAATCATTATGTGGTGCAGGATTTTCTCCTGGATCCAAAGTCCATTCAAAATCTTCATTCAAGTCAAAGTTGTCTCGGACTAGCACCTTTATCTGAAGTCGCTCATCTTCCCTCACATAGAGTCCTTCTAACTCCTCACCGTTCTCTAATTGCAGAGGCCATGTGGTGCGTAAAGCGCAACTCGAACTCAACATAGCAGGTTCGATTGAGAGATTACTTTGTAGATCTGGAGTCCAATAGTCACCATCAACTATCAGAGTGAAGGGGCGTACATTAGCTTCAGAGTCGATATCTGTACTCTCCAAAGCGCCATCACTCTTGTTGATGTCTCCTTCAGCTAATGTAATGCGGTTTATGACTTCCCTGTCAGGGCAAGCCCAGACAGTAATACTTGGTGGAGTAGTGTCATATACGTACAAAGATATGGCAGGTAACTTCAAACGAACAGAATCCGCTGCAGGTGTACTGTTTACGTGAATGTTGTCATCAGAGTCAACAGTTGTCACCTTGCGTGTGTACGTATATCCCTTTGATACTGTGGGAGTCACTTTGTACCAAAGTGGTTTCTGATGAAAACTTACTGCAAAGGGATTTCCGCGAGGGAAATTGCCCATTGGGTCACCAGGATCTTCAGGTACACAAGTTGGCGTGTAAGCGCAGAACTGGGCCAGCACTTTTCCTCCGCTAGCTGACACTTCCAATTGTGGTGGCAACAATAATGACTCAGCATCCTTTTGGTCAACTTCGTCTACAAAAGGATTGTCGTCTGGGTCATCAGCACTCAGCGTAACGGAATCATCAAGACCTTTTAGAGCGATACTGAGCGGTTCTCCGTCAGGGTCATACCGCCCCATGAGTTCAACGTTGTAAGTAACGATACGTCCATTTCCATCCCAGCTTCCTTGCCGTGGAGCAGAGGCTCCTTCAAAGAGCATCTTATAAAGAGGATCATTGGGATCTACAGTCGTTTCAGCCTCTACGATGTGATCCTCTTC
>CAZXTJ010000385.1:0-7984 GCA_964643655.1 uncultured bacterium | reverse complement strand
GGCGTATGCTGATGCAGTCAGGAGTGTGTTATGTCTAGCAATGAAAAATGCGTGGCCTGTGGCAAAGAGGTCAAATTCGAGGAAACAGCCTTCTGCACCATCTGTGACGCAGCTCATCATATCTCCTGTTTTGATGAGAAGTCGGCCTGTCAGCAGAATGGTTGCTCTGGAAAAGAGTTTTGCCTTCCTGCTCAGATAGAACCTTGGCCTGAAGAGAAACAGACAAAGACGCTCCCTCTGAGTAATTTTTTGTTTGGTCTATTTGGGACCACAAAAGGATTTGTCGTCGATTTATGGGATGTCTTTTGTGAAGAGCCCACAGGATGCTCCTTTATTCTTCTCATAATTTTTGCAGTTTCCTTTTCAAACTGCTCCGTTTCTTTGTTTCCAGGGAAACCACCTGACATCTTTGCTGCAATAGCAGCCAACAAACCCAAACAGCTCATAAAAACTCTCGATATGGGCACTGATATCAACAAACGTTCTCCCTATCAGAAACTCACGCCCTTACTCGAGGCGACAAAAAAAGGCAAAAGCAGAATGGTTGAGATTCTCCTTCAACGTGGAGCAGACACAGAACTCATCAACAAAGAGAAAGAGACTGCCCTCCATGTTGCTGCTGAAAAAGGTTATGACAAAATCGTGAAATTGCTCCTTCAGCATGGAGCCAAACATAATGCTCGTGACAAAGGAGGTAACACGCCCCTCCATTTGTCTAGCTACTCCAATCGCCTTGCTGCCACCAAAGTACTTCTCTCCCATGGTGCCAATGCAGATGCCTTGGACGACAAGGGGCGTACGCCTCTACATGATGCTGCCAAAAAGGGACGGCGAAGCATTATCGAAACGCTGAAAGCCTGCGGAGCCAATGTGAACATTCCATCGCAGAATGGACTCAATACGCCCCTCCATTTGGCTGCTTATGAAGGTCAACTTGGCGCAGTAAAAGCACTCCTGCAGGCTGGGGCCAGGCCAAACGTTAAAGATGCAAAAGGACAGACTCCACTGCATGACAGTGCCAATAAAGGACATACGAAGGTAGTGGAAGCTCTGCTAGCAAGTGGAGCTGATTACCACAGCCGGACGAAGAAAAACGCGGACACTCCTCTTCATTTTGCTGCATATGCCGGTCATGAGAAGACCGCTGCAGCGCTGCTCAAAGAAGGTGCTTCTCCCAACATCCAAGACAATAAGGGAAAAACCCCTCTCCACGATTGTGCTCGCCAAGGCAAGTTGGCTGTAGTCAAACTTCTGTTGGCCAATGGTGCTCTCGTTGATAAGACCGATGGTGACAACAACACTCCCCTTCACTGGGCAGCCAATCAGGCTCACGCCGAAGTAGTGGAACTCCTTTTGAAAAACGGAGCGAATGTCAAAGCGCGCGCTAATGACAAAGCCACTCCCCTCCACGATGCAGTGACTGGCAAATCACTGTCTTCCGTCGAGTTTTTATTGGCAGCTGGAGCAGATGTAAACGGAAGGGATGTGAAAGAACGCACAGCCCTTCACAGAGCTGCCTTAAAAGGCAAAACAGATATTGTGAAAGCTCTCATTGACGGAGGAGCAGACGTCACTATGGCTGACAAAGATGGAGAAACACCCCTACATGACACAGCCTATAGAGGCCACATCGATGCAGCCAAGCTCCTCATTGATGCAGGTGCTTCCCTCGCTGCAAAAAACAACAAAGGGCAGACAGCGCAAGACGTTGCCCTGGACAACAAAAAACATAAATACCTACTCGTCCTCAAAAAAGAAGGCAAACTCTAGAGCTTCTTTTCGACGAGAGAGACCTCTTGGCAACTGCCTTTTTTCACATCAATTCGCAGAGTCTTGATTTCAAAAGCTTTGAGAGTGACCTTCTTCTTGAAGGACGTTCCTGGCAACGAAATCGTTGTCTTTCGTTTTTTACCTGTTGGCTCGAAGAGACGAAGTATGTAACCACGATTGTTCTCAGCTCTTTTGATAGCGCTCACTTGTACAGTTTTATCGGAGAGATTGAAAAGGGGTTTCGTTTTTACCAATTCTCCACCAGGAAAATGAGAGAGGGCAAAGGGAGTTTCATTGTGGAGTGCGGCCTCTCTGTCAATGAGAGCCAAACGTTCCTCTTTGGCTCCTATATCGAACCAGAAGCGAAAGAATCGTTCGCCCTGGTCTACTCGTGGTTCAAACCTATCTGAAGGCATGTAAGGGTTATAACCAGGAACAGGGTGGGCCGCATAACCGGGCGAACGGAGCAAAGTCAGTCGCAGACCTCGCCAAGAAAAGTCCGCTCCATAAGTAGAGTCCGTGACACAAGTGATTGCGTAATCACTCTCCTCATTGACGAGAGCCAACCATCGTTGAGCAACAGTCTCATCGCCATTGACGGGCTGCTCTTCGACTCCGAAGGCTGTTTGACCGAGGAAGCGGCTAACAGGCGCTTCTTTTACTGGCACTGACAGTTTGAGCATAGAGTCCTTTTCGTTCCAATAAACTCTAGTCTCAACCTCTAATTCAGTACCCTCTTTGGGGATTTTGTATCGCTGACAGATATATGAATCCTGCCAACCAAAGAGAGCCTCCACAACAGAACGAACAGGACCATCTTCGATTATCCTAACAGGTTCGAAACTCTTGTCTTTTATATTGGTGAACTCTCGCGCTTGCTCTCTATTCAGTCGACGGAAGCGTCCTAATACGGTGCCAAAATGATTTGTCGTCATTCCCCAGGAATCAGCCGTATCAGCAACGACAATGGGTTGGAAAGCTTTGTCATCGACGAGATGGCGGCCTTTGGCGCAATAGCGGTCAATGAGACCTGTCCTCGTATTGACGACAACATCCAAATCCTGTGAGTGAAAAAGCAGCAGATGATTGTCATCACGCACTTCTACCTTTGGTTTTTCAGCCACCTTCTTTAGTGTGCAGTCGAACCTATTCATTTGTGATGGTGCCAAGGTGGCTTTGAAAACTATGCGTTTTCGCCATTCGACAGGGAAATTGGCAGCTTCTTTTTCCACCTGTGTGGGACATTCTTTTCGGCCCTGTTTCGTATGGACAATGTGAAAACCACCATCCCAGTTGTGGTCTTCAAACATGAATTCAGCTTCAACTAAGGTAGTAAGAGGCCAAGGATGAGGGTTGTAGACAAGGATGGGAAATGTATCCTTCTTGGCCGGCTTTTCACCACGTGCAAGGGCAAAAAACGCCTCAGCTCGAACTCGATGACACTCTTCGAGGCCATGGGAGAGAAGTTGAAGAGCGTGCTCTTCCACAGATTGAATGGATGAACCAGGCAAGATGTCATGAAACTGGGCCAACAGCAATGAGCGTAGGCTCTCATCTAGTCTCTCTTTGGGGTAATCCATCAAACCATTGTAAAAAGCTGCAGTCGCCATTTTTTCTGCGACGAGATAATGTGCCTCTAAGCGCTTATGCAGCTGTTTGATACGTATCTGAGATGTGTAACAGCCAACGGCCCAGGGATTGAGCCCATGAGGCCAATGAGGCAATTCGCCTTCAGTTTTCTTCAAGTCTTTGAAGTACTTTTCAGGCGTAGAATGAATGATAGTTGTGTCCTTCTTCAGCTTTTTAGACAAACGGTCAATATCTTTGAAGTCTTTTCTCGAAGGAGTGCCACCGTGGTTACCAACACCCCAAAGGACTAGCACGACCTCTTTACCTTCAGAATATTCAATCAACTCATTGATTTTGTCAGCAGCCATTCCAGGACGGGAATCGTAATGGTGATTCACTCTGTGAACGGTGACTGATGAGCCGTCGTAGCCAATCCATTCCACCTCATCACGGGGTAACTGCAGGTCTACGGATTTGGGTCGGCACACGATATAGGAGTCGAAACCAGAGCGAGCCAGGATTTGCGCAAGACCACGACTGTGACCAAAGGGATCGAAGTTGATGGCACTTTTGGGATAAACACCAAAGTGTTTACGGAAGAAAGTGTGGCCTGAGAGGATTTGGCGCACAAAGGACTCTCCTGAGGGGAGATTACAATCAGGCTGTACGTACCAACCGCCCATGATATGCCACTTACCTGCTTTGACGAGCTTTTGAATACGTTTGAAGAGTTCGGCGTCATACTGCAAAATCCACTCGTAGAGCACCACTTCGTTGTGATTGAAGACAAAACCATCATATTCCTCGCAAAACTGAGCAGCCTGGCGGAAAGTTGATAGGGCAACGGCTGCCCCCTCTTCCCATTCCCACAACCAAACAGGATCTAGATGGGAATTGCAGACGAGATGAACTCTTCTTTGAGTCATTTTTCACCACTCCTTATCTTGGCACCAATATTGCCCGCTACAGTAGCCGATTTCAAGAATTTTGGGGGTCACAAAAAAAAGACAAAAAAGGGGCTTGCCACCTTCTGCTGAGTCAGTAATATCTGCGCCGACAATCAATTGGTGAACTGGAATCCTAGGAAGGAGCAAGGAAAATGAACTACTGGCTCAGAAAGGCCGTGCGAAAGCTACATGACGCAACATCGAAAGCGCTCTGTTTTTCATGGGAATCGGAGCAGGCGTATTTCGTCCAGCTCCACTTCTCAGAGGAGGCCTTCGGAAAACCCGTTTCCAGAGTCGTCGCGTCAATTGGTCTATTGCGCGAAGACAAGGAAGGGAACCGCACCATCACAGACCGGGAAGAGATGGAACTCCATCTCGCCAAAGAAGGGTTTACAGCCACAAAAATCGTTCGCTCTTGTGTACACAGTGAAGAAGCGCAAATCGTTGGTGTAGTCGTTCGTTACAGAGCATTCTTCCAAAATGGTGAAACCTGGTATTCAGAAGAGTCTAGACTATCACCACGAAGAAACCACCTCGTTCTGAACCGAGCGGATTTTCAAACAACCTTGGCTGTCCTCAGCCGACGCATTGAAAGTGGTGTATTTAGTGAGAGTAGCTGTTTGGACAGTGTTAGATTTTTACACCGAGCAGCTTAGTTATAAATGAAAAGGTCCGCACATACTGCGGGCCTTTTCTTTTTTCTTCCCTTTTTACAGTGAGGTCAATCCCTCACGGACAGCATATTTAGTCAACTCTGCCACACTATCGATGTTGAGTTTCTGCATTACTCTTCGTCTATGACTCTCAACAGTCTTGATGGACAAGCCAAGATGCCTAGCAGCTTCTTTTGTTGTTTTACCTTCTGCTATCAACTGTACAACTTCTCGTTCTCGTGAAGAGAGAAGACCAAAGGCAGAGGAAGAGGTGGACTGCCTCGTCAGTTCATCAACAACAGTTCCAGCCACAGTAGGACTGAGATAAACTTTTCCCTTCGCCACTATTCGAATTGCCCTTGCCAATTCAACGGAAGCACAATCCTTCAATAAATATCCTGAAGCACCGCTTCTGAACATCTCTACGACAAATCTGTCATCTGAATGCATTGAAAGAGCAATTACTTGAACATTGGGAAACTCTTGTTTGATGCGACGTGTAGCCTCAACACCATTCAAATTTGGCAAACTAATATCCATCAACACAACATGGGGCACGAGCTCTTTTACTAGCTTCAGAGCTTCCAATCCATCTGCAGCTTCACCAACGACCAACAAGTCATCTTCATCACTGAGAACATTGCGAAGACCTTCTCGAACAATTGTGTGGTCTTCAGTTATCAAGATATTAATGGGCACTATGGACTCTCCGACCAACGGTTGGGAACAATCAATTCCACACAAGTCCCTTTCTGAGCACAAGAGTTGATGGTCACTTCGCCTCCAATGGACATCACTCTTTCTCGAATATTAAACAGTCCAAAGCCTTCTTTACTATTTTCTCTCAATCCAACGCCATCGTCAATCACTGTAACGACGAGCCTCGTGGGCTCCATGACTAAAGATAAGCCTACGGTATTGGCTTTGGCATGTTTTCCAACATTGACCAACAATTCACGGACTGCTTTAAAAAGGACAATGGCCATGTTTAGTGGAATGGGGGAAAAATCACCTGACAAAGAAAGTGAGATATTAGTATCGAGCAGTTTTCTTTTGTCCTCTACGAGCTGCTCTAATGCTGCTGCCAAACCCAACTCGTATAAGACGGGCGACATCAATTCGCTGGTCAATTGTCTCGTTTGGGCAATTGCCTTGTCCAACAAGTCGACAACTTCTGAAGCTCCACCCCTTTGGGCTTTCATTTTTGCAACGGCAAGATATTGCCCCACGTTGTCATGCAAATCTTCAGCTATCTGTTTACGCTCTCTCTCTTCTACCTCTGCAAGGCGTGAGGACAAAGCTCGTAACTTCTCTCTCTCATGCTTTAATGCCTTTGTTGCCAAAATACGTTGATGGGCGCTTGCCAGGGCCAAAGCAGCACTTTCCAATACTTTGACAATACTTATTGGAAATTTCTCTGACTCTTTTGAAACCAATTGGACGAGACCAATAATCTCTTTGTCCAATCGCATAGGGATGAGAGCAACAGATTCGTAACCAGCCCTGTTACATGCATTTCGTGTTTTACCTTTTTCCTCTTCAGTAACAGTTGCCAGAAACTTGGTTGTGCCATTTACATAAAAAGAGCCACCATCAGTGAAAAAAGGCGCAGAGTGGGCAACATCTCCTCGGACTACAGATATGCACATACACTCATCATCTACGAGAGACAAATTATTCTCTTGTTCTAAAAAATCCGTCGAGAATCCTTTTTGAGCTACGTAAGAAATCAAGCCATCAGACTTCAACAGTCGAATACCAACAGCAAAACTGCCTGTATAAGCTTTCACCAAATCAATGAAACGCTCAAAGAGCAAAGGTTCATCTTCCGTCTCAAAGACCATCTGCAACACACTGCTCGTGAAAGCAAGTGCTTCTTTGGATTGCTCTGTCATCGAGAAATGCTCCTGATGGTGTGGCTAGCCTTGTTACGAACTCGATAGTAGGGGCTCTTTCGGGAATGAAGTTTCAACTTTGGTATAGCTCTCTTAGCAAGCTTACCCATATTCGCCAAAACATGCATAGAGATGATTACATGCTGCTTTTTGGAAGAAGCCAAGAGTGGTATGAAACAATCGACCACTTCAGAAGATGACGCTTTTTGCAATGCCCCATCAGTCAACGCAGCTATTGCCTCAAAAGCACGTTGTCTCTTTGCAGGTGATACCGATGATTTGTTCTTCAAATGCACATATTTCATCAACTCAGACAAGGCTCCTTGCGCTTGCTCACCAGCCCCACGCAATAAATAATATAACGTCTTTCTCTGAGTAGCATCTTGCGTCTCTACAGCCATCCTAGAAAGAAGAGTTACAAGTTCCCTGTTTCTCTTGAGAAAAACCATGAGCAGGTGTCTGGCAAAGGCATCTGTGTATTTATTCTTACAAATGAAAGCAAGGAGGAGCTGTAATGTTTCTTTATCTCCTTTTCCTCTGTGAGCTAGCAAAACAGTCTCTCTGGCAACTCGACTTGCAGAATATGTTTTCAATCTGCTTCTGTTTTTCTGTAAGCGTTTTAAATCCCTCTCTACTAGTGCTGCAAGAGCCTGAGGGTCTGCCTTGGCCATAATGGCAATCACTCTTTCAGCATTTTTCAACTCACGACGAAGAATTTTGTCCAAAGTTGGAACGGCCTCTTTGGCCAAGGGACCCAATTGTTGGAGCACAGAAAGCGCGGCTTCTTTCTTCTCCTTCTTGTATGAATGAAGAGCATCACAAAATTTGTAGACGCAGCTCGTCAATGACGGTTCTTTGTACCAATGGGGATTTATCAATTTGAGAGTCTCCAAGGTCTGCTGCCTCGTTTGTGCACAAGAGCTGACAAGGCCCATTGCAAGAATGGGAATGACCTTTCTCACCTCTATGTGTTTACGCCAATCTGAATCAATTTTCTCTAACGTCGCCAAATAAAAGCTACGCATGTGGTTTTGAGTTACCGTTCCTCGCAATAAAGCACCAATGGCTTCAGAGGATTGGGGTTTCATTTGCAGAACAATGTCCACAGCCCACTTTCGCTCATGTTTTTCGTAGCCATAAACTATCTTCC
>CAZXTJ010000384.1:0-7999 GCA_964643655.1 uncultured bacterium | reverse complement strand
CAAGTTTTGACCAATGAACTGACAGGTCAGCATGACCTTTCTTCTGCCCTGAGAAGTCTTGATGGTCTTTCAGCCAAGATACTCACCAAGCTCATCAAGTCTGAAGCCGTAACCATGCTTGGCGTGGAGATCTTGGGATTAATGCTGCTTTCCATCAAACCTACTCCAGAAATGGCACGTGCCCTCGAGGCTGAAGCAAGAGAAGCGTTGCAAGGACAGGCTGACAACGCAATATTCGAAAGAAGACAACATGCCCTCGAGCAAGAGAGATCTTTGAAGGAAACTGAACTTGCCACAAGAAAAGCTGTAGAGGCAAAAGAGCGTGAGTTACGTGAAGCTGAGCTACAAGGTGACATTACGGCAGAAAAACAGCGTTCAGAGCTCGTTGAAGTGAATGCTCAAAACGAACGTACGTCTGCAGATGCCCGTGCTTATTCACTTGAAGCTTGTCTCAAACCTCTAGAAAAATTAGATGTAAGGAAAGTCACTGCACTGACTGCAAGCTCAACAGATCCACGAGCAAGCATAGCCTTGGCATTCCAAGAACTGGCTGAGAATGCTGCCAATATTGGTGAACTGAATGTGTCCCCTGATCTGCTACGCACTCTGTTGGACAAGCGTGGTGATTAAGGAAAACCATGTTTGAAAGAATAGTTCTCATAACGAGAAAAACAAGGCTTGAAGGACTCATCGAGAGATTCAACACGAAGTCACAAGCACAGTTTTATATTGAACACAGTGGTGGTGACTTCCAACAATATCAAGACGAACATGATGTTTATAAAGAGGCTCTCGGTCGACTCAGAAAGCAGATAGACTTTGGTCTCAAAATACTGGTTTCTGACATAGGCTACGTACCAAATGTTCTCTTCACGAACAAGGATCTGATTATCACAATTGGCCAAGACGGCCTAGTAGCCAACACAGCAAAATATGTTGGTGAGCAACCAATTGTGGCCATTAATCCGGACCCCAAGAGATTTGATGGGATATTGCTGCCATTTGCTGTAAGCGAGAGTCGAAGGGCTGTCTCGCAAGTACTGGAAGAACGTTCCAAGATTTGCCAAATCACCCTTGCTGAAGCTCGTTTGAACGATGGGCAAAGCTTGCTGGCTTTTAATGACCTCTATGTTGGTGTGAACACTCACACATCTGCCCGATACCACCTTAGCTGGAATGGCAAAGAGGAGAGTCAGTCATCTAGTGGAATCATCATTTCGACAGGTGCCGGTTCCACTGGGTGGCTGTCATCCATCGTAAATATGACTGCAGGTATGGCAACATTTCTTGGGCAAAAACCACGTAAAGACCTACAACTCAAAATGGAATGGGATTCACCAAACCTTGTTTTTGTCGTTCGTGAACCCTTTGCCAGTCGCCACTCTCAGGCTTCAATCGTAGCTGGAAAAATCAAGCGTGGACACAAACTCACACTGGAGTCAAACATCCCTTCTGGCGGTTGTATCTTTTCTGATGGTGTTCACGCGGACTTCCTCAACTTCAATGCAGGAACCATTGCTGAGATAGGTGTGGCAGACCATTGTGCGAGACTTGTGGTACCATCGCCCTATGGAAAAAACACAACCTCTTTTTAACGACGAATTAGAGTATCCATTAGAGTCCAAACCTCCTTGGGCTGAAGCTTTTGTTGTTGGTTTCCAACACGTCTTGGCTATGTTCGCAGGCATAGTAACTCCACCTCTCATCGTAGCTGGCGCATTAAATATGGATATCCAGGAAAAGGCTTTTTTTATTGGCATGGCCCTCTTTGCATCTGGTGCTGCAACTTTCATTCAGGTGAGGAAGTTCGGCCCCGTTGGTTCGGGCCTTCTTTCAGTTCAAGGAACCAGTTTCACATTCCTCAAACCGGCATTACAGGCTGGACAAGCTGGAGGATTACCTCTCATTTTGGGGATGAGCATTGCTGGAGCACCAGCAGAAATGTTGGTCTCTCGACTCATAGCTCATGCTAGACGATTGTTCCCACCATTAGTTACAGGAACTGCTGTTAGCCTCATCGGTCTCAGCCTCATTAGAGTTGGAATGACCAATGTGGGCGGCGGACATGGAGCCAAAGATTTCGGCAGCTACACTCACTTGGGCTTGGCACTTTTGGTACTTGCCGTAATAGTGCTACTCAATCGTTTTGGTTCACCTTTTATGCGTGTTGGTGCCATCATGATTGGCATTGTGGTTGGTTATACTGTTGCAGCTTGTAAGGGGCTCATCGACTTTTCTGTACTGCAGAGTACTCCTTGGTTCAATGTTCCCCGCCCTTTCAAATATGGATTGGCTTTTGATTGGAAACATTTCCTGCCGTGGTTCCTTGCCTACCTCGTAACTTCAGTCGAATCAGTTGGTGATTTGACGGCAACTTCAGTTGTTTCCAATGAGCCCATTACTGGTGACACCTATCGCTCTCGTATTGCAGGTGGAACTCTTGCCGACGCAATTGGCTCTATATTGGCAGCCCTTTTCAACTCTTTGCCCAACACTACCTTCAGTCAAAACAATGGTGTCATTCAAATGACTGGTGTCGCCAGTCGACGAGTTGGATTTGCTGTATCGGGCATACTCGTTTTGTTGGGTCTCTGCCCAAAACTGGGTGCTCTCGTTAGCCTCATGCCAAATGCTGTACTTGGTGGTGCTACCTTGGCTCTTTTTGGAATGGTTGCTGCTGCAGGTATACGAATTCTCTCAATGGCAAGGTTGGATGGCCGAGGAATGTTGATATTGGCCATTGGTTTGGCAACGGGAATGGGCATAGAAATGGTGCCCGAAATTTTGAAGAAGCTACCTGAACTGGCTCAGGTCACTTTGGGCACTGGTTTGGTGACAGGTACAATGGTTACGCTAATTCTCAACTTGGTCTTCCCTGAGGTCAAACCTGAATTGGCCTAGGGCCTTCAGCCAAAGTCCACTTCTCTGCTGGACCTATCTCTTCTTTGGTGATATCAAAAAACTGAACTGTAAGATCCAAAAAATCAACAATGGCAAAACCTGGTTCTTGGTCATATTTCAGTGTTCCACCATTAATAAAAATCGGACGACCGTATTTCCTCACCATGCGTACATGAGTGTGACCACCGAAAACAAATTTGAAACGACGAGAACGAGATAGCTCTTGGAGCTCCTCATTGGTTTCCAATGCATATCCCTCGTCATAAGGGCGAAAACGAAACATGTCGTCTTCTCCAATACCGTGACAGAGTAGGCCTAAACCAGCTTGCGTATCTATCTCAACTGTCTGCGGCAGCTTCTTGATGAACTCTCCTTCAACATCTGTTAGGCCATGTGTGACCATATTGCCAAAAAGATCGCGCATCATACCACCCAGATACCACCTGTCATGGTTGCCAGCGACGGCCTGAACTTCATATTCCATTAACAAGCGGCAACAGCGACCAACGTCTCCTCGTCCATCGACGATGTCGCCAGCAGCACAGACCTTATCTACCTTTTTGTCGGCGAGGAATGCCAATACCAAGGCGAGATAGTGGTCTTCGCCATGGATATCTCCCAACAAGCCTATTGTGCCAAAAGAGTCAGCCATAAAATCCCCTTTATCTAAACTTAGCAAAAAGGGAACAATCCTCGCGCCTCATTGTCTCGTCTATATGAAAGGGAGACAATGTGAAAACGACAGAAAATGACAACTCAGCAGAAGCCTTTATGGAGTTGGGTCGAGCTTTTCTGGATAAAAAACATTTCGTTGAAGCTGAACAGTGTTACAGAGTTGCAGCAGCAGTGTCCAAGGAGAACAACAACACTATTCAGCTGGCCACAGCTTGTTGGCAACTTGGTTTCATAGCTCAAGGCAGGTGGCATTTCGATGAGGCAGAACTCTGGTTTGGTCGCGCCTTCCGTTTGTATGATCTGCTTGGAGAAAACAAACAAAAACTCATGACTTTGCACAATCTTGGCCTGATTGCTTTTCACCGTGGCGAATACGACCTAGCTGAAAAAAGAATTCGACGAGCCTTGGACATAGAGCTTCGTGAAGGTTTGACGCGAGATGTGGCTCAAGATTATCACCGCCTGGCTGCCTGCGCTAGCCAAAATGGCGAACTAGAACGGGCTCGCAAATTTTACACTAGGGCTTTGGCCATCTTCGAGGAACTCGCTTACCCTCCCTTTTCGCTCTACACACTCGTTGAGTTGGGAGTTCTCTACCGACGTTTGGGTGAACACTTTCAAGCCCTCACTCTCTATGCTCAAGCTTGGGAGATCGGAAATGATCATGAAGTGGATGATCCTCTCGAAAACATACTCGCGGGCCTAGAGAGGATCCTCGTTGAAATTGGCGAAGCTCAGTTTATTGCGGCTTGGCCTACACTTTATGGACGACCACCTCTAGATGAAATAAAACAATTCCATCAGCGTTTGCAGTGAGTCAAAAATAAAATGACTGCAGAGGTTGACCAGGGGTTTTGAGATCTTTGACAGTCACCTTGTTTTCGTCAATATGAGTGACTTTGATTCGTTGGTCAGGACTAATCCATCCTTTTTCCACCAAGTAATCTCGCCCTTTGTAAGAGATGGCAGCAGTAAAAGAATCTGAAGCTCCGGCAATGGAGACTACTTTGATTACCAATGGAGCCAAAGGCACTAGGGGCCTTCCTGTTGGCGATGGTAGAGTAGTCACTGTCAATGGAGATAAAAGTCGTTTGAGATGTAAGTTCACACGTGTAGTTTTGTTACTCTCTATCGTTACGGTTTCTTCAGTCTTTTCATAACCGAACAAACGAGCTGCTACTTTATGGGTACCAGTCATCAAACGCATCCCCTGTAGGTGACTTCTGTCCTTAACGTCCAAACCATCAACTTGGACAATTGCGTCTCGAGGATTGACCTCAATGGCTAGTGTCCCCATTTGCTGCTTTAGAGAGGCGCTCAACTGAACAGTTTTCTTGTCTCCCAATTTAACAGTGACAAACTTTTCGCCATATCCCATTTTCGAAAAACGGAATTTGTAGTCACCAGGCCTATATTGAGTAACGAATGGGCGATGAGTTGTACCAATGGGAGTTCTTTCGCCATTTCTCTTCTCTTCTTCAACGAGACAACCACTAGGCTCACTAGACACGTGCAAGAGGACCAATGAAATAGGAACTTCCACAGGTTTTTTTGTAACGACTGGAGACGGAGTGGAAGAAGGCAGGACTGTCGCTACAGTTTTGGTCGGTTCAGGTCTTGGCGTCTGCCTCTTTACGACCTTTCCTAGCTCTGCACTTGGTGTGTCAGGCAGATAAACTAGATGAAACAATGAAGCCAAGACAACAACTCCGACTAAAAGAAAGAGTCCAACACGCTGTATTACATTGGGTTCAATTCGGGTTATTGAATTCAAAGCGTGCTCAGACAATGAGGAAGACGGCGCCAACAAAGGTTGGGCTCCTCCGCCCAGTATCAAATCAAACTCAGCAACTAGTTCCTCATAGGAACCAGGTCGCTCTTTCCTGTCTTTGGCCATCATTTTGGAAACGAGAAGAGCTGTATGTGCAGGTACTGTGGGTTTTATCTCTCGCACGTCAGGTACTGGACTCTTTCGCTGCTTATCAAATACTAAAAGAGCATTGGGACCATCGTATGGCAGTTTACCTGTAATCGAATAAAAGAGAGAAACACCAAGTGCATATATGTCGGACAGACAGTCTGCTTGAGAGCCAGTGCCAGCCTCTGGTGCCAGATAGTGAGGTGTACCGACTAGCGAATTTGGAGAGGTCAAATCACTGTCAACATCGAGTGCTTTGGCCAAACCAAAATCCGTGACTTTTACTCGTCCACCTCGCCCCAACATCATGTTTGCAGGTTTCACATCGCGATGTATCACTTCGTGGCGTAGTGCTTCCTGTAATGCAACTGCAACTTGTCTAAACACCTCTACAGCCCGCATAGGTGGTAAAGGGCCATCACGTTGGATAATGTGCTCGAGAGTTACACCATCGACAAACTCCATAGCGATGTAAGGCGAACCGCTCTCTTCATTTGTTCCCAAGAAATAGAGGCTACAGATGTTTTCGTGATGAAGACGAGCTACCAATCTTGCTTCGCGTAAGAACCTTTTGATTAGTTTCTCGTTACGTGCAATCTCAGGTCGTATCTCTTTGATTGCCACGGGTCTGTTCAGGGCAGGATCAAATGCTTTGTACACCTTCCCCATGGCGCCCTTACCAATGCACTCATAAACATTGTATGGACCCACTCTCCTCAATGGTGTGGGAGGATTGTTCGTATTACGGCGTCGCTTATCCTTGGCAGGTTGTTCGGCACCAGCAGCAGGCTCAACGGATTCAGGCAGTGCAACTTGGACATTCCCAGATTTGCTAGCTTCCACTTGAAAAGAAGCCAGTGAGTTCTGTGCTTCTTGAACGACCTCGCCAGACAGTTCTGCCGGCATATCAGCCATTGGTTCGGAAAGCAGAGCCTCTTCAATCTGCTTGAGGCCAGCAATCATCGTTCGGCAAGACTCACAGGTGGCAAGATGGGCAGTAATCAACCGTTGCCTTCTGCCTGACACTTCGCCGTCAATGTAACGGTTGAGGTAACTATGAATGTCCGAACAGTTCATTTCCAATGGCCCAGTAACCTCCTACTACACCAAACGGACATGATTGCTCAGGCCCCCTAAATTATTAGAGCTCTCATTCTGAAGTTAAACTTACTGTCTTCCAAGACAAACCAAAACGAGACAAGTACTTTCGCAGCCTGTCAGCATCGTTGGATGATTTCTTTTTCTTTCTCGATGCAGCAAACAGTTTCCTACCTGCTTCAGATAGGGTTGCCGACTTTTTACAGACAGAAACAACATCCTCTAGTTGAACTCTATCGAAACGATCGAGCTCTTCCACACCCTCGGGCCCCAAAATCTCTTCGAGATAGTTGGTCTTTTGATTGTCTTCCGGGCTAGTCCAGCTGTCTTCGAGCCTTTTAATCTCTTCGTCCACATCACGGGGGGTCACTCGACCGCCAGCAGCCAAGGTAGCCATCCTGGTTATTGCCGCATTGAAGTCACGGAAATTGGCTCTCCATGTTGCTCGAGGTGAAACGGCAAATTGAATGAACCGCTTGTGAGCTTCGCGACTCATTGTGACGTGCACATTGTTCTCGCGAGCAAAACTATCCAACTCAAAGGAAAGGTTGGGTTCAATGTCTTCAGGTCGTTCAGCCAAGCCGGGTAAACGGAAAGTCCACAAGTTTATTCTGGCGAGAAGATCTTCACGGAAACGACCTTTTTCAACGTCTGCCCACAGGTCACGGTTTGTTCCTGCGATCAGTTGAAAATCTGAAGTAATCTCCTTGTCTTGGCCAACAGGTAAAAAGACTTTGTCTTCTACAGCACGTAAGAGCATTGCCTGTTCATCAAGACCCAATTCTCCTATCTCATCGAGAAACAGCATTCCCCCGTTTGCTCGTTTCAGCAAGCCAGGCCTCGAATCAACGGCACCGGTGAAGGCACCCTTTTTGTGACCAAAAAGGGCAGACATTGCGCTATCGCCCCTAATCGTTGCGCAGTTGACTTCAACGAATTCACCAGCGATGAGATGGCGCTGTTTTTTCAGCTCGAAAATTCTTCTCGCCAACAAAGACTTGCCTGCCCCCGTTGGTCCCGTGAGCAAGATGGGAGCTTTGGAAACGAGCACTACTCGTTCTATCCGTTCGATTAGTTCGTTGAATGGTTCGTTCTCAGTAGCAATTCCTGATTTGAGGAATGAGAGGCCATCAGATTGCTCTTGCCGAAACCGTGAGGCAATCCTGTCATACTTCGATAGGTTCAAATCGATGACCGAGAAAGTTCCTGGCCCCAGTTTACGGTTCCTTCTCGGCGGTGAGGTTTGGATCAGTTCGGCTGGTAAATGTCTCGACTCAGTGAGCAAGAAAAGACAAATCTGAGCGACATGTGTACCTGTCGTAATGTGTATCAGATAGTCTTCACCATCATGATTAAACTCATAATTCCGGGTGAAGTCATGGAGAGCACCATAGACCTCTTCAAAAT